>NZ_JBEZEX010000028.1:0-87921 GCF_040649115.1 Micromonospora sp. NPDC049049
GCCGAGGAGCTGCCCACCGGTGCCCCGTTCACTCCCACCTCGGTGATGGCCGAGGCACCCACGATGGCGTTGCGCCTGCCCTGCGCCTCGGCGTGTCGTGGCAATAACTTCATGATCGACCGGGTGGGTGTCAGGGGCGGGGCAGGCGCATCGCCATCGTGGGTGCCTCGGCCATCACCGAGGTGGGAGTGAACGGGGCACCGGTGGGCAGCTCCTCGGCCCGACCGATCTGCACTCCCGGGTACAGCTCGATCATGTCGTTCTCGCCCAGCACCCGGGACTGCTGCGGCGCCAGCGGGATCCGGTCCGACTCGGTAATCGAACCGCCCGGCCGGATGCCCGAGCCGTTGGTGCTGACGTCGGTCACGATGACCTCGCCGACCCGCAGCTCGAAGCGGACGTGACCCCGGCTGATCCAGCGCCGGGCCTCGTCGTTGAGCCACTGGCCGAGCATGATCCCGCCGTCCTGCTCGGGAGCCCGACCGGCCACGATCGGCTGTTCCTCGCTGAGCACGAACCGCCGTCGGACCAGGCCGCCGACGCGCACCGCGAGCACCTCGGTACGCGGACGCGGGCCGCCGTCACCGAGCCGTACGCCGTGTCGGGGGCAGGTCGGCACGCCGTTGCGCAGCGCGGGCGGCGGCTGCGCGGCGGGGCTGCGGTCGGCACCCCCGGCCAGGTCGGCGAACGCGCCACCCCCACCACCGCCGCCGAACAGCGCGCAGCCCGACTCCGGGCAGCGCCACTGGCGGGCCAGCAGCTTGACGCCGGTCGGCGACCGTTTGCCGGCCACCGGCGAGTGGCCACCACCGACGTGCGCGATGAACACCGGCCCGCCGGCGCCCGGCACCGGCGCGACCACCCGACCGGGCTGCTCGACCAGCCACGGGAAACGCCCGCGCAGCCCGTCGAAGCGGACCCGGCTGAGCACCGGCAACCCGAGCAGGTCGGCGACCTCCAACATCCGGTCACCCGGGTTGTCCAGCACCTCGACGAGCCCGTCGTCGGCCCAGCGGCGGACGACCATCCGCTCGTTGGAGGTGAGGTCGGCGTCGGAGAGCAACGCCCGGTGCACCACCGCGTAGACCTGGACGCTGTCCTCCTCCAGCTCGCGGGAGAGCGCGTCGATGACCATGCCGAGGCGCAGCAGGCTGGCCGGCCGACCACCGTCGATGTCCTGGTAGCGGATCACCTCGGCCAGGTCGATCACGGCTCGGGCCAGTGACGGGTCCGTGCAGACCCGGCCCTCGATGGCATCCAGAACCTTGCTGATCTCGAATCTCATGCCGCACTCCGGACGATGTCGTCAATGCGCCGGGCCAGCTCGATGTCCCGGTGGGTGACCCCACCGGCCGAGTACGTGACACAGCGGAAGGTCAGGGTCCGCCATCGGATGTCGATGTCGGGATGGTGGTCGAGCTTCTCGGCCACCGTCGCCACCCGGTCCACCATCGCGATGGCCGCCGGGAAACTGCCGAGCTGGACGGTACGACCGATGCCGGTCGGGTCACCCGACCAGTCGGGCAACCGGCTCAGCTCTTCTCGCACCGCGTCCGCGGTGAGCAGGTCTGCCATGACCAGACCCTACCGGTGGCGCGTCCGGCGAGCCGGATCCGCTCCCTCGAGCCCAGGGTTTCCGCCAAGCGCTGCCGGCCAGGAACACGACGGCGGGGCGGCATCATCAGATGCCGCCCCGCCGATCGATGTCGTCACGGCCGCGCAACGGCCGGTCTGGTCAGCCGCGCAGCGGCCGACCCACCTCGTGCAGGTGACCGAGTGCCTGCCGGTACGACTCGACAAGCCCGGTCTCGGCGTACGGGATGCCCTGCTCGACGCAGTAGGCCCTGACGATGGGCTGGGCCCGGCGCAGGTTGGCGCGGGGCATGTTCGGGAAGAGGTGGTGCTCGATCTGGTAGTTGAGACCGCCGAGGGCGGTGTCCACGAGCCGGCTGCCGCGTACGTTGCGGGAGGTCAGCACCTGCTTACGCAGGAAGTCCAACTCGTCCTCGGCGGTCGGCATCGGCATGCCCTTGTGGTTTGGCGCGAACGCGCAACCCATGTAGAGACCCCACAGGGCCTGGTGCACGACGGCGAAGAGCAACGCCTTGACCGGGGACATGACCGCCAGCAGCAGCGCGACATAGCCGACGGTGTGCGCGAGGAGCAGCGCCGCCTCGGCCGCCCGGTGCCGCATCGGCACGGTGTACCCGCCGTTCGGCTCCCGGCCGACGATGGCCCGGATGCTCGCCACGTGCAGGTTCAGGCCCTCCAGCAGGAGCATCGGGAAGAAGAGGTACGCCTGCCGCTTGGCCATCCAGCGACCGACCCCGCGGGTCTCCAACGCCTGTTCGTGCGTCCACACCAGGGCGCCCGCGCCGACGTCCGGGTCCTCGTCCTCGTGGTTCGGGTTGGCGTGGTGCCGGTTGTGCTTGTCGACCCACCAGCCGTAGCTGAGCCCGACCGCCGCGTTGCCGGCGAACAGGCCCACCAGCTCGCTGGGGCCACGCCGACGGAACATCTGGCGGTGCCCTGCGTCGTGGCCGAGGAACGCGACCTGCGTGGTGGCCACCGCCATCAGGGCCGCGAGGGGAAGCTGCCACCAGGAGTCGCCGAGCAGGAACACGGCCACCCAGCCCGCCACGAAGGCACCGAGGGTGAGCACGATGCGGGTGACGTACCAGCCGGGGCGCCGCTCCAGCAGGCCCGCCTGGCTGATCCGTCGGGACAACTGTGCGTAGTCACTGCCTCGCCGTCGTACCGGCGGTTCCGCCACCGCTCCGAGCGCCATCGCTGCTCCCGTTCCTCTTGCGCCCGCGCCAGGATGGTTCGGGCTTGCTGTCAAGTCTCCCGATCGCGGTAGCGGTGAGTAACCCCGACAGCCCCCGAATGGGGGGTAGGGCAGGCCCTACCCCTACGGGTCCGGCTCAGCTCAGTCGGCCCACCGCGGCACGCAGTCGAGCCAGGTCACGTCGACGCCGCTCGTAGGTGGCGGCGAGCCCCACCAGTGCCAGCCCGCCGATCCCCAGGTAGATCCACCGGGGCAGCAGATCCCACCCCCGGGCCAGCTCGTGCAGCGCCAGCAGCGTCAGTACCCCGCCGCCGAGCAGCACCGGCGCCTGCCACCGGCGGGTCGCGCCGGCCAGCACCGCGCCGGTCGCCGCCGCGCCGAGCAGCAGTCGCCGCCACGGCTGCGGGTCCGCCCCGGCCAGCACCGACACGAGGCTGGGCAGCAACGCCGCGACCAACCCCGGGCCGAGGGCCGGCCAGCTGGTCAGCCCCGGCCGGGTGCGCAGCGCCAGCAGACCCGCTCCGACGGCGAGCGCCGCAGCCGGCAGTGTGTACGCCTCCAGCACTGTCACCCCTCCGGCGGCCAGCAGCACCCAGGCCCCGAGCAACTCGCTGCCGGCGGCGATCCCGGCGAACGCCCACCGCCGGCCGGCCGGTTCACCCCGGCGCAGCAGCCGCAGCGCGACGGCGGCACCCCAGAGCACGCAGATGGTGGCGAGGTGCCGCGCCGCCTCGACGGCGAACACCGCCGCCACCAGCGCGACGGCCTGCGCGGCGGCGTCCAGCACCCGTCCCAGCCGGACCCGCGCCGGGGTGACCGCCGCAGCGGTCAGCACCAACGCGGCCACCCCCAGCAGTGGGTACGAGGCAGCCCGCAGGGGCAGCCCACCGGCGAGGGGCGCGGTCACCGCCAACGCGGACGCCGCGCCCACGGCGGCGAGACAGCCGGCGACCCGTACCTCGAACCGGCGCGCGCCGGCGGCGACCGCGACCGCCGCCACCAGCAGCGCCCCCTCGGCGGCAAGCGTCCCGGCCCGGGTGGCCAGCAGACCGAGCACACCGGAGGCCACCTGCACCACGCCCACCGGCACGGCGACCGGTGTGAGCGCCGGGCGGGCGGCGGCCAGCGCGGTGAACAGCAGCGCCGCCAAGCCGGCGAGCAGAACTGCGGCCGGCAGCACCGGCCACGGCGCGCCGATCGCGATGAGCAGCACCGGCAGCGCCGCCGCGAGGAACGGCAGCGCGGCCGGCACCGGCAGGCCGACCCGCCGACCAGCCAGCGCACCGGCCACCGCCAGCACGACCAGCGCGAACCCGACCGGGAGCACCGTCGGGTCGGCGACGACGGTGGGCGCCCCCGACCACACCCGGTTCCAGCCGCCGTAGGGCGACCCGAGCGCGGTCAGCACTGTCGGCAGGGCCGCCAGGACGGCGACCACCGCCAGCGTTCCGCCGGCCGCCAGCAACAACGCCGACCGGGCCGACTCGCGCCCGTCAACCGCCGGCCGCTCCCCGAGGGCCGCCTGGCCGGAGGCGCTCGCCGACGGCAGCCAGCCGGCGACGAGCGCGACACCCAACGCGGCCAGCGCCGCGTACGGCGCGAGCGGCTCGTCACCCGCCGCGACCAGCGGCGCGAGGCCGGGCACGGTCACCGCGGCGACGGCGCCGGTCACCGCGTACCCGATCAGCTTCACCCGGTGGCGACGGACCGCGAGGGCCGCGACCAGCGACAACCCGGCGGCGGCCAGCGCGAGCCGGGCCTGCCACCAGGGCGGCCCGCCCACGGCGAACGTCGCCACCGCCGCGATCGCTGGCAGCGCGAGCTGCCCGACCAGCAGACCCGTACCGGCCACCTCCCGGTACGCGCCGGCCCCCTGTCGGACGGCCAGCGCCAGCCCGACCACGGCGAGCACGCCGAGCGCCACCAGGGCACCGGCCGGGGCGGCCAGGGCGACCAGCAGCCCGTGCCCGAGCAGGACTGCACCGCCGAGCGCACGCGAGCGCAGGGCGACGGGCGGGGTGGTCGGACGGGCCAGTACGGCGAGCAGCAACGCGACCCCGCCGACCAGGTCGATGGCCACCACCTGAGGCCAGGAGGACGTCCAGCCGGCGGGTACGGCGAACAGCACCGCCACCGCGCCGGCCGTGGCGAGCACCGCCCGCGTGCTGGCAGGGAGCAGCAGCACCGTGGCACCGATCGTCAGTGCCACCGCCGGAGCCAGCTGCCAACCCCAGCTCAGGTCCGGCCCCGTCCCAGCCCCGCCCCAGGGCGGCAACGACCGGCCGACGGCGGCGACCGCCAGCCCGACAGTGATCAACAGGGTGACCTGCGCCGTGCCGGCCGCGACGAACAGCGCGCCGGCCCGCGGACCGGTCCGCCAACCGCCGCCACCGTCCACCGCCGCCAACGCCGGCAGGAACCGCACGGCGGCGGCGATCCCCAGCGCCACAGTCGCCGCCGCGAGCAGCAGCACTGACGGCCGCAGCTCCGCCACCGGACGCAGCAGGGCGGCGGCGAGCACCGGCACCAGCAGCCCTGCCGCCACCGCCCGCAGCGCCCGCCCCCCGACGAGCCAGGCCGCGCCGAACCCGGTCAGCGCGACCAGCAACAGCGGCACCCCGGCCAGCAGTGGCGAGCCCCCCGCCCGCCCACCGACCAGCGGCACCACCGCGCACGCCGAAGCGCCCACCAACGCGGCGACGTGACCGGCGCCGGCCAACACCCGGCCGACGAGCTGCGCCGCCCCTCCCCGGCCACGCAGCGCGGCCAGCACCGCCAGGTTCAGCGACGCCACCCCGAGCAGGACCAACGCCCACCCCGCCGCACCCAGCCCGGCCTCGGCGGCGAGCAGCGGCAACGCCGGCTGGGCGGCCACCAGGGCGGCGAACCAGGGCCCCGTCAACCCGCTCCACCGGCCGTACGCCACGGCGACCGCCGCGCTGGCCCCCCCGACCAGCGCGGCGTACCGGCTGCCCGGCCAGCCGGCCACGCCGGCCAGGTCCACCGACCAGGCCGCGTAACCGTCCAGCACCACCAGCAGCAACCCCACCGCGGCGAACGTCTCCGCCGTGCCGCGCAGCCCTCGGCGGACCGCCAGCAGCGGTACGCCCAGCGCGAGCGCGGTGAACGCCGCCAGGATCAACGCCCGGCCGGCGACCCCCACCGCCGCCCAGGCGACCGCGGTGAACACCACGGCCGCGGTGCCCAGCAGGAGTCCACCGAGGACGAAGAGCAGACCCTGGACCGTCCGGGTCGAGGTTTCCGCCGCACCCGGCCGCGAACCCGTCGCGACTCCGGGGCCCGGGCCGATGAACGGCGCCGGTCCGGCGGCAGGCATCGGGCGCGCCACGACCGGGGCCGCCAGCCCGGCGCGGACGACCGCGGCCAGTTCGGCTCGCCGCCCGGACACTGTCGACAGCCGTCCGGCCAGCTCGGTGTACGTGCGACGAGCCCGCTCCACCTGCGGCTCAAGCTCGGCGACCTCCCGGCTCAGCCGAACCACCTCGGCGGCGATCGGGTCGGGTGCGCGCCGGCAGCCGGAGCATCCGGCGCTCAGATCGGCCGGTGCGCCGCAGGCGGGGCAGGGGTAACGGGTGTCGTCCACCGGGTCATCATCGACAACCGACCGGGGTGCGACCCAGAGTGCGCGTACTCAGGATCGGGTGTGCTCGTACACCCAGGTGGCGTAGTCGGGGTTGCCGCTCTCCACCCTGGACACCAGGATCTCCGGTACCTCGTACGGGTGGCTGACCCGGATCTGGTCCAGCAACGCGGTGAGCCGATCCGGTGCGGTCTTGAACTGCACCGACCACTCGGTGCTCGTCTCCATTCCGGACCGCCACCAGTAGGTGCTGTCCACCTGACCACCCACCTGGGCGCAGGCGGCGAGCCTGCCGGCGACGGCCGCAGCCGCCAGCACGTCGGCGACCGAACGCGCGTCCACCACCGTTGTCACCACGCAGATCTCGTCCACGCCCGCACCCTACGCGGACATTTACCGATTAGCGGCGATCCAGGCATCAATCTGCGCCCACCAGTCGAACAGCCAGTCGATGCGTTGCTGCCGTCCCGTCGGTACGTCCTCCGGCGGCACGGACCAGAACCGCATCACGATCCGCTTGTCCATCGGCAGTTCCCGCCACACGTCGGCGACGGTGAGCATCCGGTCCAGACCGGTGTGGGCGACGAAGATGACCCCGGCGTCGGGTGCGGCGTCCAGCGCGGCGAGCATCCCACCGGGCTGCGGGGCGAGCACGTGGCGCATCCGCTCGGCGCGCAGGGCCATTCGTTCCAGGCCGAGGGAGCGCAACCGGGCGATGGCGCGCAGCCGTCGCCGAGGGGTGAAGTTGCCGCCCTCGGGGAAGATCACGAATGCGTCGTTGTCGTCCAGGCCGGTGGCGAGGTGCCCGACCTGGCGTACCGTCTCCTCGCCGCGCTCCGGAGTCGGCGCGATGAACCGGTTGGGCAGCCGGTTGAGCAGCACGTCGATCGCCGGATCCCACTGGAGGCTGTCCTTGAGGACGATCCGAGGCTCCCGGTGGAACCAGTTGACCAGCCCGTGGATCAGGATGAACGAGTCGCCCGGCCCGGCGTGCCGACAGAGCACCAGCTCGGGCCGGCCGGGCAGCGCAGTGTCCGGGTCGGTGCCCACCACGTCGATGCTCAACCGCAGTGTCCAACGTGCCTGCCAGAACAGCACCCGCAGGAACCAGCCGGCCAGCACGTAGTGCGCGCGCTGGAAGGCCGGCGACCGAGTCCGCCAGCCGAACCCGGAGACGACCCAGAGCACGAAGAGCGCGAGCAGCGCGGCAGCGTCCCAGACCAGGTAGAAACAGCCGATCCAGAGCAGTCGCAGTGGACGCAACCGGCCCGGGACCAGCGGCGACGCGGCAGCGGCCAGCAGCGCCCAGATCGGCAGCGTGGTGACCACCACGACGGCGAGCAGCACGACGGCGGGCGCGAACAGCAACCGACGCAGCCACCGCGGAGGTAACGGCATCAACGCTCCTGGTGGGCGGCGAGGTAGCGCCGGGAGGCCGTGTACGCGCGACTGATCCGCCGTCCCACCGCCGCCATGTCCCGGTACGCCCACGGCGTGTCGTCGCGGGGGTTGAGCCCGCCGGTCGGCAGGACGTGCACCTCCACCCCCTCCGGCAGTGCCGCCAACTCCCGGAAGAAGCGGTGCCGGCGGGATATCTCGAACGCTACCTGCGCGATCTCCCACGGCCGACGGGGTGGAGTCAGCTCCCGTTCGATCCGACCGACCTGGAGGACGTAGATCCGGCGGGCGCCAACGGCCACCGCCTCGCCGATGGGGATGGAGTTGACGATGCCGCCGTCCACGTAGTGCGCGCCGTCGATCTCCATAGGCGGAAGCAGGCCCGGCACCGAGGCCGACGCCATCACCGCCGGCACCACCGGACCACTGTCGAACCAGTGCTCGGCGGCCCGCTCGATGTGGGCAGCGCAGCACCGGAACGGCACCCGCAGATCGGCGAAGGTCGTGTCCACCCCCAGCTCGGTCTCCAACAGGCGACGCAGCGGCCGGGGCGAGTGCAGGTGGGTACGGGCGGCAAAACGGCGCAGCTGCCGGGCGACCGAGTCGCCGTACACCTCGCTCGCCTCGGGTGAGGCCCAGAGCCGGACCAGCCGGTCGGTCACCGCCTCGGACGGGTCCGCAGCGACCAGCGCGCCGTTGACCGCGCCGATCGAGGTGCCGAGGACCATGTCGGGTTGGATGCCGGCCCGGAACAGGGCACGCAACATGCCGACCTCGACCGCGCCGAGCACTCCCCCGCCGCCGAGCACGAACGCCACCGGTCCCCCCGCCATGTCGTCCATCCTGGCACGGGCCCGCCGCCGACCGGTGGGCCGCTGTCGGCCGGCGGTCGGCGCACGGCAGGCACCGTCCGTCGACGGCCGGTGGCGACGGCGTTGACAGGCAGGACACATTCGCGCAACCTGATACCGCTCCCACCCCTGAGGCAGGTGCGATCCGTGAAGGCAGCGCTGCATCCGGGCCGATTGCTGGCTCGCAGATACCGACTTCTGGACCAGATCGGCGCCGGTGGCATGTCGGTCATCTGGCGTGCCCGGGACGAGGTACTGGACCGGGTGGTCGCGCTCAAGGTGCTCGCCCCGTCACTCGCCGCGGACGCGCGGTTCCGGGGAATGGTGCGCGAGGAGGCACGGGCCGCCGCCCAGTTGGTGCACCCGCACCTGACCTCCGTGCACGACTACGGCGAGACTGTCGACCCGGACGGCTCGATCACCTCGTTCGTGGTGATGGAGCTGCTCAGCGGCGAGGAGTTGAAGCTTCGGCTCACCGAGGGGCCGCTGCCGTGGACCGAGGCGGTCCAGGTGGGCGCACAGGTGGCGGACGCCCTGGCGGCGGCGCACCGGCTCGGCATCGTGCACCGGGACATCACCCCGGCCAACGTGATGATGACCGGGACGGGCGTCAAGGTGCTCGACTTCGGCATCGCCACCCGGATCGGCGCGCCCGACGAGGACGAGGACGGCGAGACCTTCGGCACCCCGGCGTACGTCGCACCGGAACGTCTCGACGGCGCGCCGGCCCAGCCGTCCACCGACGTGTACTCGCTCGGCGTGCTGCTGCACGAGGCGCTCACCGGCCGGGTCCCGTATCCGGCGGACACCTGGGAGCAGCTCAGCGCCGCGCTGGCCAGTGGTCCGCCGCCGACGCTGGCCGATCTACCGGACCTGCCCGCGCCGGTGGCCGAGATCTGCCTGCGCAGCCTCGCCCGGAATCCGGCCGACCGGCCCACCGCCCGGCAGGTCGCCACCGCGCTCCGCGACCATTCGCTGCCCGCCGAGCCCCCGACGGCGACCATCCGGGTGCCCACCCAGCCCCTGCCACCGCAGTCGCCAGCCGTCGCGACGGCCAGCGTCCCGGCGGCGGCGCGGCTGGATGGAGCCGCCTCGGACGGCGGAGCCTCCTCCAACGCGGGCGAGCCGCCGACCGGGTCGGGCTGGTCGCGGCGGCGACTGGTGGTGCTGCTGGCGGTGCTGGCCGTCGGGGTGACAGTGGCCGGGGTGGCGCTGCTGCCCGAACAGCAGCCGACCCGCCGGGCGCAGCCCTCCGCCGGGCCGGTGACGACCCCGTCGACCGACCCGCCGGCCCCCCAGCCGTCCACGCCGATCACGTCCGCCCCGCCGACCCCGACGCCCTCGACGAAGCCGACCACCGGGGCTCCCACCTCGAACCCGGGCACCCTCACCGAGGTCGCGAACCGGGTCGACGGGTTGATCGGCACCGGGCTGAGCGCCGGCGAGATCCGCGACGACGTGGCCCTCGACCTGCGCAACGAGCTGCGCAACCTGACCGTCGCGGTCAGCTCCGGCCGCGAAGAGCTGGCACCGCCGGTGGCCCGGCTACGTGCCAAGGTCGCCGTCCGTCTCGGTGAGGGCGGCATCAGCCCGGCGTACGCCTCCCGACTCGACGCCGCCATCGCCGAGCTGGGGGCGACCGGGGCCTGACCCGGAGTCACCGGTGGGTCAGCGCACCGGCACCCGGTCCGGTTCACGGACGTCGTGCCGGCCGAGGGCGAATCGCCGATAGACCTCGGCGTAGCCGCTCGCCATCCGCTCGACCGAGAAGTTCCGGGCCACGTGCGTCACGCAGTCCTCCGGGTCGAGTCGCTCCGCCGCGAGCAACGCCGCGGGTAGCTCCTCCGACCGCTCGACGACGAGCCCGGTCAGCCCTGGTCGCACCAGCTCCGGCACCGCACCCCGGTTGAGCGCCACCACCGGCGTGCCGGTGGCCATCGCCTCCAGCATCACCATGCCGAACGGTTCGTCCCACTGGATCGGCATGATCAGGCAGCGCGCGTCGACGAGCATCCGCAGCGTCGTCGCGCGGTCCGCGTTGAGCACCACTGTCACGTCCTCGTCGACCATCGGCTCGACGACCTGCTCGTAGTAGCGGCGCTCGGCCGGCTCGTTGCACTTGCCGGCCAACAGCAGGGGCAGTCCGGCCGCCCGGCACGCTTTGATGGCGGTGTCCGGGCCCTTGTCCGGGCTGAACCGGGCCAGCCACAGCACCGGCCCCGCGCCAGGCGTGTGCTTGCGCGGGAAACCGCTGATGTCGAGCGCGTTGTGCACGGTACCGGCCCAGGGCAGGTTCGGGTTCAGCCGGCGCTGGGCGTGCGAGATGGCCACCAGCGACACGCCCGCGTCGATGTCGCTCAGCACGTCGCCGTACTCCCCCACGGGGTTGCCGTGCACCGTCGCGACCGTCGGCACGGCCCGACGGCCGGCGACCAGCGGACCGATCGTGGTGTGGTCGTGGATCACGTCGAAGTCGGCCGGGCTGATCAGCCGATTCACCCGGGCCAGGTGTGCCAGCTCGGGCAGGGACTCGCCGAGCCGCTCGTACTGGACCTCGGCCACCGTGGAGACGAAGCCGTCGGCCGCCGTGCCGTGGTCACCTCCGGCGCCGAACAGGGTCACCGAGTGCCCCTGCCCGCAGAGCGCGTCCACCAGTGCGGCGACGACCTGCTCAAGGCCGCCGTAGCCGGGCGGCGGCACTGACAACCACGGCGGAACCACCATCGCGATGCGCAGTGACCGCTCCTCGTGGCGGCCCGCAGGCGGGTGGTTCACGGCCACGAGTCCTCCCCGTTGCTCCCCGGTACGGCGGCACCGCTGGTCGGCGGCGGTTTCCCAGTAGCGTCCCAGGTAAACCGGACATGGCGGACGACGATCACCCGCCCACCAGGATCTGGTCGTGGACCACCCGCACCCCGGGCGCGGACCACGCCACCCGCTCGACCTGGTCACGTTCCCACCAGGAACGGACCACCCCGGCGAGGACCAGCGTGTCGCCGTCCACCTCGACGGTCACCCGCTCGCCGCCGAGCGTGCGCAGCAGCGCCCGCTGGACGTCCCGCCGCAGGCGCTCGGCGTCCGGTGGCGCCGCGGGTCGTACCTCGATCAGGTTGGTGATCCCCCGTACGCCGTCGAGCCGGCGCACCTCGCCCTCGGCGGCCCGCCGCTGCCACCCGAACTCGACCTCGCCGCGCAGCATCAGCCAGCCGTTGGCCACTGTCACGTCCAGCCGTTCGGCGGGCACGAAGCTGTCCCACTCCAGGGCGCGGGTGGCGGCGTCGGCGATCTCGGCGTCGGTACGCCCCGGGGTGCCGGGCAGCCGCACCTCCACCTCGTCGGCCACCGCCCGTACGCCGCGAACCCGCTGTGCGCATCGCGTCGCGACCCAACCGCGAGCGGCACCGTCCACGAAGCCGGTCAGGGTGACCACGCCCTGGTCGACGGTCACTCCGATCTCGTTCGGTTGCAGTTGGGGGTCCCAGGCCAGCTCGGCCAGGACGTCGCGTTGGATCCGCTGGTCCTCGCGGACACCCACCACCTCGGTCATGGCACTCCACCCCCGGTTCCGGTCGTCGCCCTCCGAACCTGCCGGGCGGACGGGTGACGGCGGTTCACCCGATCCGGGTGAACCGCCGTCCGGGCGTAAAGAAGCGGCGGGTGACGGAGCCGACCCCCTCGGCCCCGCCACCCGCCGCCGGAGGGAGGAAGCAGGTTCAGTAACTGGTCAGGACGTCTCGGCGAGCGTCACGGTCGCCGACTTCTCGACACCGTTGCGCTTGAACTGCACCTCGACCCGGTCGCCGACCTTGCCGGCCTGCACCGCGCCGACCAGGTCGTCCGAGTCGTTGACGGGCTTGTCGCCGAACCGGGTGACGACGTCGCCGCGCTGGAGGCCGGCCTTCTCCGCCGGGCTGCCCGGGGTGACCGACGCGACGAGGGCGCCGCCGCCCTCGGCCGGGTTGACGCCGACTCCGAGCGACGGGTGGCTGACCTTCTCGCCACGCTGGAGCTTGCCCGCGACGTCCTTGGCCTTGTTGCTGGGGATGGCGAACCCGACACCGATGTTGCCGGTGCTCTGCCCGGAGGTCGCGATGGCGGTGTTGACGCCGATCACCTCGCCCCGGGTGTTGACCAGCGCGCCGCCGGAGTTGCCGGGGTTGATCGGGGCGTCCGTCTGGAGCAGGCCGGAGATCGAGGAGACCGCCTGGCCCTGCTGCTGGGTCGGGTCCTGCGGCTGACCCTCACCGGCCCGGATGGTGCGGTCCCGGGCGCTGAGGATGCCGGAGGTCACCGAGCCCTGCAGACCGAGCGGGCTGCCCAGGGCGAGCACCTGGTCGCCGACCTGCATGGCGTCACTGTCGCCGAACTTGGCCGGCTTGAGGTCGCTCACCCCGTTGGCCTTCACCACGGCCAGGTCGGTCTTCGGGTCGGTGCCGATGATCTTCGCGTCGGCGGTCTTGCCGTCGGCGAAGACCACCCGCACTGCGTCGCCGGAGGCGGACGCGACCACGTGGTTGTTGGTCAGCACGTACCCGTCGACGCTGAGCACCACCCCGGAGCCCTCACCGCTGCCGGTGGTGATCGAGACGACGCTGTCCTGCACCGACGCGGCGATCTTCGGCAGGTCCGCGCCATTGATCACGGGAGCCGCGGAGTAGGTGCGGGTGATGCCGCCGCCGTCGCCGTCGAGGGCGAGCGCGAGCGCACCACCGGCGACACCGGAACCGAGCATCAGGGCGAACACCGCGACGCCGGCACCGGCGAACTTGGCGATTCGCCCCGGCCGGGGGCCGCTGCCGGGCGGCGCGACCTGCGGGCCCCACGGCGGGACCGGCTGGCCCGGGTGCTGCCCGGGGTGCTGGGCCTGCTGACCGGGGTGCTGCGGGTGCTGCCCCGGGTGCTGCTGGTGCTGGGCGTACGGCATGCCCGGCTGGCCCCCGCCGGCCCAGCCGGACTGCTGGCCCTGGTACCAGGGGGCACCGGGGTAGTGGCCGGCCGGCTGCGGGTAGCCGGGCTGGCCGGGCGCCGGGTGACCGGAGACCGGGTACGGGGGTGCGGACGGCGTGGCGGCCGGGCGCTCGTAGCCGGTCGACGGCTCGTACCCGGTCGGCTGGCCGGCGGGCGCGGAGTAGGCGGCCTGGGTGGCGGCGGTGGTCTCCGCGTCACCGGTGGTGGAGGCGACCGTCGGGTCGCCGCCGGTCGAGACGACCGGTACGGGAGTGGTCGGGGAGTCGGACTGCACACGCTCGTCGCGCGGCAGCTCGGCGGTGGGGTGCGACGGCTCGGCGTCGGTGGGGGCCGGCCGGCGCTGCGGGTCGGACTCGAACTCGGTCATGGGACTACCTTCTCCCTCCGCACTGCAATCAACCTGGAACCGTCCTGGAAGTTGGCTGAAAGTCACTCCCCCGCGCTGTCGACCTGCGCCAGCAGCGGCAGCCGCACCCGGAAGGTGGCCCCGCCGCCAGGCGTCTCGGCCACCTCGACCAAGCCGTGGTGGGCGGCGACCAGCGCCGCCACGATGGCCAGGCCAAGGCCGGTCCCGGTGTTGCCGTCGGCTCGTCGGGTACGGGCCGCGTCGGCCCGGTAGAACCGTTCGAAGACGCGTTCCGCCTGCTCGGCCGAGAGACCGGGGCCGGTGTCGACCACCTCCACGACGGCGAAGCCCCCGGGTTCGGCGCGCAGCCGTACCCGGACCTCAGCCTCCGGTGGGGTGTGCGTGAGCGCGTTGGTGACCAGGTTGCCGATCACCTGCCGCAGCCGCGCGTCGTCGGCGGAGACGACGAGCGGGCCCGATTCGGGAGCGATCTCCAACTCGATCCGCCGTTCCGGTGCCATCGCCCGCGCGGCCTGCACCGCGTCGGAGGCGAGCACCGGCAACTCCACCGGGGTCAGCGAGAGCGGCCGTTCCATGTCCAACCGGGCGAGCAGCAGCAGGTCCTCCACCAGCAGACCCATCCGGGACGCCTCGTCCTCGATCCGGCGCAACAGGCCGGCGGTCTGTTCCGGCTCACGGGCCGCACCCTGCCGGTACAGCTCGGCGAAGCCGCGGATCGTGGTGAGCGGAGTCCGCAGCTCGTGCGAGGCGTCGGCGACGAACTGCCGCATCCGTTCCTCGGAGCGGATGGCCCGCGCCTCGGACGCCTGAGCTGCGGCGGCGGCATCCCGGGCGGCGCTCTCCGCCCATCGGGCCGAGGTCTCCGACGCGGCTCGGGCGGTGAACGCCGCCTCGATCTGGGTGAGCATCGCGTTCAGCGCCCGCGACAGCCGGCCCAGTTCCGAGGTTGGCTCGGCCTGACCCTCCTCCGGGTCGGGCACCCGGCGGGTCAGGTCACCGCCGGCGATCGCGGCGGCGGTCTGTTCGATCTCGACGAGGGGCTTGAGGCTGGTCCGGACGATCGCGGCGCCGACCGAGGCCAGCATGATCAGCACTGCGCCACCGACCAGGAGGTCTATCCAGACGAGCTGCTTCACCGCCCGGTCCACCTCGGTCAGCGGCTGACCCACGGCCAGCACCGAGCCGTCCGGTTGGGGGGCGTAGTACACCCGCCAGCGGGTGAGGCGATCGTGTGAGATGACGGTGCGCGGCTCGCCCTCCGCCGCCTCGAAGTCCTTGCGGGTGGCGGGAAACGTGGGCAGCTGTGCGGGGTAGAAGTTGCGCGTGTCGTACTGGGGGTCGTACACCTGCCGCTCGTCGGCCACGATCACGACGTAGTCGCTGGGCAGCATCGCGCCGACCTCACCGCTGCGCAGCTTCTGAAGAAACTGGCCGAGGCCCTGGGCGGTCGACCGGACCTGCCCGTCGACCTGGCCCTCCAGGTAGTTGCGGAGGAAGTACGCGGTCAACGAGCTGATCACCAGAAGCGCGACGGCGACCAGCGCGAGCACCGAGGCGACCAGCTTCACCCGCAGCGGAACGCTGCGCACCCGCCCTTTCGCCTGCTGGACTGCGTTCACGCCGCCGGCTTGCGCAGGACGTACCCGACCCCGCGAAGAGTGTGGATCAGCCGGGGCTGGGTGGTGTCGACCTTGCGCCGCAGGTACGAGATGTAGGACTCGACGATGTTGTCGTCGCCACGGAAGTCGTAGTTCCAGACGTGGTCGAGGATCTGCGCCTTGGACAGCACCCGGTTGGCGTTGAGCATCAGGTACCGCAGCAGCTTGAACTCGGTCGGCGAGAGCTGCACCCGCTGGCCGGCCCGGTGCACCTCGTGGGTCTCCTCGTCCAGCTCCAGGTCGGCGAAGGTGAGCCGGGACGGGGCCTGCTCGCCGGTGGTGGTGCGACGCAGCACGGCGCGGATCCGGGCGGTCAGCTCCTCCAGGCTGAACGGCTTCGTGACGTAGTCGTCGCCGCCCAGGGTCAGCCCACGGATCTTGTCGTCGGTGGCGTCCCGGGCGGTCAGGAACACCACGGGGGTACGCGTGCCGCCCTCGCGGAGCATCCGGATGACCTCGAAACCGTCGAGGTCGGGGAGCATCACGTCGAGTACCACCAGGTCGGGCCGGTGGTCCTTGGCGGCGTTGAGCGCCGCGCTTCCACTTGTCGCGGTGGCCACGTCGAAGCCCGCGAACCGCAGGCTCGCGGAGAGCAGTTCGAGGATGTTGGGGTCGTCCTCGACGACAAGCAGTCGCGCCTCGGTCTGGGTAGCGGGCATGCGCCCATCATCGGTGACGTCACTGCGCCACCGCTGGACGCTTCCTGCAAAAAGGCTGTGAGTCACCGACCGTCCGGCGGCGCCGGTCAGCGCAGCAGGCGACGCAACCCGTCCAGGGCGCCGTCGAGCAGCCGGATCGCGGTGCGCAGCTGGGTGTCGCTGAACTGTCGGGCGCGCATCAGCCGGCCCACCTCGGCGGTGAACGCGGCCAGCCGCTGATCGAGTTCGTCGAACAGCTCGGCCTGCGGCCCGGCGGTCGACGCCGGCCTGGGCGGCGGTGCGGGAGCCTCCCACCGGGCCCGCCGGGTCTGCCGGGTGGCCTCGCTCAACTCCCGCTTGAGGTCGCGGGCCGATCCGCGGACCTCGCTGCGGATCTCGCCGGCCAGACTGGAGAGGTCCGCCACGGAGGCCGCGATGTCCGTTTCCAGCGCTGTCAACTCACCGGCCCGCTGGCGCAGCTCCGCCCGGCCGGCGTCGGTGATGTCGTACGTCTTGCGGCCGCCGGCCGCCGTGTGGCTGACCAGACCCTCGACCTCCAGCCGTTGCAGGCGGGGGTAGATGGTGCCGGCGCTGGGCGCGTACAGACCGAGGAAGCGGTCCTCCAGCAGGCGGATCAGCTCGTAGCCGTGCTTCGGGCCGTCGTCGAGGAGCTTGAGCAGGTAGAGCCGGAGCCGCCCGTGGCTGAACACGGCGGTCACGGCAGCTCCTCTCCATCGTCGTCGACGGCTCGGGCGAGCAGGGCGATGCTCCCCGAGGTCGCGGAAGCCCAGAGCTTACCGTCGCCGGCGCCGAGCACCCCCTCGCTGCTGGGCAGCGGGAACGTCGAGCTGCGCAGCTGGGGAAAGCCGCTGGTGATCCGGCCGGAGGCGGTGTTCAACTGGACGGCGAGGTCGCTGTCCGCGCGGACCCGGACGGTGATGCTGCCCGAGATGGTGGTCAACCGGATCTCGCTGCCCCGGGGGTTGTCCAGATCGCAGGTGATGGCGCCGGAGACGGTCTGGGCCCGCACCCGGTCGGCGGCGCTGTCGGCGAGGATCACCTCCCCGGAGATCGTCTCCACTGTGAGGTCACCGCGGACGCCGAGCGCCTCCACCGGGCCCGAGGTGAGCTTCGCCGAGGTGCTGCCGCGCAACCCCATCAGGGTGATCTGGCCGGCGACGACGTGGGCGGTGGTCTCCCGACGCAGGCCGGAGGCGACCAGCGAACCCGCGACCAGGCCCAGATCGGCGAGGACGTCGGCGGGCACGGCGATGGAGACGTCCACCCGGGGGTAGCGGTGGATCATCCGGAACCAGCGCAGGACGTCCGACCAGCCCCGATCACGCTCCTGGCGGATGCTGAGCCGACCGTCGGTGTGGTCGATCAGGACCGGCCGACGGCCGACCTGGGTCACGTCGATCCGGGTCGGCCCGTCGGTGGCGACCACGTTGAGCCGCCCACTGATCAGTCGAACGTCCAGCCGGACGACCGGAGCGTCCACTGTGAGCCGTTGCGGGCTCTCGACCGTCCAACCGGCCATGGCGTCCCCCTCTCGACGACGCGCGGAAGGCACGCCGAACAGAAGGAGACTGTAACGCGATACATCGCGACATCACAAGACTGTCGCGCCTCTCGCGCCGCCGGGGCGGAGGCGGCGGGCGTGCCTCCCCCTAGGCGGCCAGGTCCAGGTCGCTGCCCGTGGCGGGCGGTGGCACGGAAACGGCCGGGGTCGCCGTCGGGACCGGCCGCAGCCGGGGCCGCGCCACGACACCCGCCGTGGGCACCAGGTGTACGGCCGACTCGGCGGCCCGGGCCAGCAACCGCCGGTCGGCGTCACGGGCCGGGTGCAACGCGGCGGCGATCGTCACCGAGACCACCAGCTCCCGCGCCGCCACCACCCGTGCCATCGAGCGCAGCAGGGTGTCCGCGCCAAGGAAGGCGGCTGCCGTGGTGGCCGCCCCGGTGGTCGCACAGCCGTAGGTGAGCCGCAGCGGGACGACCGGGCTGCCCGTGTCGATGGCCGCCTGGAACGTCGCGGGCCGGAAGCCACCGCCGGGGCGGCAGTCGGTGGCATCCTTCCCGGCACACCACGTCGTACCCTCCGGGAAGACCGCCACCGACCGCCCTGCGCGCAGCGCGTCGGCGACCCGGGCGACGGTCCTCGGCAGCGCCAACGGCCGGGCGCGGTCCACGAAGACCGTGCCCGCCGCCGCGGCCAGCAGACCAACCACCGGCCAGGAGCGGATCTCCCGTTTCGCCACCATCCGGGTGGGCGCGACCGCCAGCACTGCCAGGATGTCCAGCCAGGAGGCATGGTTCGCGACCAGCAGCGCGCGCCGCCGGGGCAACCGACCCCGAACCACGAGGCGGACGCCGAAGGCGCGCACAGTGGTCCGCGCCCAGCCACTGACCAGCGCCTGCCGTTCCGGAGTGGGAAGCACCGGCAGCAGCGCCACCACCGGAATCCCGGCCAGCAGCATGCCGAGCACGGCGACCAGCCGGAGCACCCGGCGGGCCAGCGGCACCGTGGGCACCTCGCCGGCCGCTGGCAGGCAGTCGTCGTCGCAGCCCGAGGAGGGCCGCCACAGGTCGAGCGGCACGGCGCTCACCGCTGCTCACCGCCCAGGAAGTGCCGCAGGTAGCGAGGGTTCATCCGGTCCAGGGAGAAGAGGACGTAGAAGTCCGCGCACCCGAAGTCGCTGTCGTAGGACGGCTCGCCGCAGATCCACGCGCCGAGCCGGAGGTAGCCACGCAGCAGCGGCGGAACCGCCACCCGCCCGGCCGGGGCACCGCCGACCGGGCCGGCGGCAGCCACCTCGGTAGACCAGGGCCGCAACGGGCGGACCCGCAGCGGCGGCGGCGACAGGTGCCGGGCCTGGGCCTGGGTCCACACCTCGGCCACCGTCCGCCCGCCGTCAGCCACCGGCACCGACGCACAGCCGCCGAGCCAGTGGGAGCCACGTAGGTGCAGGTACCGGATGATGCCGGCCCACATCAGGTTGATCACCGCGCCGGAGCGATGGTCCGGGTGCACGCAGGACCGGCCCGCCTCGACCAGGTCGTCGCGGAGCGGGTCGAGCGGCCTCAGGTCGAACTCGTCCTCGGCGTAGCGCCGGCTGGTGCGCCCCGGCGGTAGCAGCCGGTACGTGCCGACCACCTCGCCGGTGCTGTCCTCGCGGACGATCAGGTGGTCGCAGTACGCGTCGAAGGGGTCCACGTCCAACCCGGTCTCGCCGGGCAGGAGGGTGGCGCCGAGCTCGGTGGCGAACACCTCGTGGCGCAGGCGTTGCGCGGCCGCGACCTGGGTGGGGTCGTCGGCGATCAGCAGGGTGTATCCGCTGGTCTTCAGGGGTGCGCCAGCGGCATGCAGAACGGCCATGGGATCTGTGTAAGGGCCCGGGTTGCCATTCACGGGGACCACTGGTGTCGGCAGGATGAACGCCGGCCGGCAGATGGCTCTCACCGCGATCGTGCGAGGCTGCGGTACGGCCCGGCGACGACGCCGGCATGTTCCACCGGAGGCCGACAATGCGCATCGAAACCCGCTACAACGGGCCCGCCGGTTCCGGCAACGGCGGCTGGAGCGCGGGGATCTTCGCCGCCGAGGCGGGCGGCGACGGGCCGGTCGAGGTGACGCTGCGCCGGCCACCACCGTTGGAGACCGAGCTGACCCTTGTCGACGGCGAGGTCCGGGACCCGGCCGGCGAGTTGGTGGCCGAGGTACGCCCGGCCGGGGTGATCGACGCCGTCGTACCCCCTGTCGACCTGGAGACGGCGGTCGCCGCCGCGGCCCGATACCCCGGCCTGGTCGAGCATCCGTTCCCCACCTGTTACGTCTGCGGGCCGCAGCGGGCCGACGGGCTGCGGATCTTCCCCGGCCGACTGCCGGACGGGCGGACCGCCGCCCCGTTCCGCGCGCCCGCCCAGGTCGGCGCGGCAACGGTGTGGGCTGCGCTGGACTGTCCCGGTGGTTGGGCGGTGCTCGCGCCGGGCCGCCCGTACCTGCTGGGCCGGATCGCCGCCGTGGTCGCGGCGCTGCCCGAGCCGGGCGACGAGTGTGTGGTGACCGGGGCGTTGCTACGCGTCGATGGGCGCAAGGCGCTCGTGCACACCAGCCTGTACGGCCCGGACGGGTCGTTGCTCGGCGCGGCGCGGGCAACCTGGATCGCCCGCTGAACCCGGGCCGTAGTCCGCAGGGATGAGTCGCCTCCGCCCCGCGACGGAGGCAGACGTACCGACCGCGCCTGATTGACCTTGTTGCCACGGGCCGTCACGCTGTGCCACGGCGTACCTCTACGCCACACACGGGAGGAGAACGATGACTGACGGGCAGCGAAGCCCCACCAGCGACGGTCAGATCGTGGTGTCCGGTCTGACGAAGCAGTACAAGAACGTCCGGGCGGTGAACAACCTGTCCTTCACAGTGGCGCCGGGACGGGTGACCGGCTTCCTCGGCCCGAACGGCGCAGGCAAGACCACCACGCTGCGCATGCTGCTCAACCTGGTCACGCCGACCGCCGGCACGGCCACCATCAGCGGCCAGCGGTACACCGACCTCGCCACCCCGCTGCGGCAGGTCGGGGCGGTGCTGGAGGCTTCCAGCGCGCACAAGGGCCGCACCGGCATCAACCACCTGCGGGTCATCTGCGCCGCGGCCGGGCTGCCCAAGCAGCGGGCCGACGAGGCGTTGGCCCTGGTCGGGCTGACCCCGGCGGCGAAGCGCAAGTTCAAGGGTTACTCGCTGGGCATGAAGCAGCGGCTCGGCATCGCCGCCGCGATGCTCGGTGACCCCCGCGTGCTGATCCTCGACGAGCCGGCCAACGGGCTGGACCCGGAGGGCATCCGGTGGATGCGTGGGTTCCTCAAGAACCTCGCCCACGAGGGTCGTACGGTGCTGGTCTCCAGCCACCTGCTGTCGGAGATGCAGTTGCTCGCCGACGACGTGGTGATCATCGCGGCTGGGCAGTTGGTCCGGCAGGGTCCGGTCGACCAGGTGCTCGGGTCGATGGCCCAGGGCGCCCGGGTCCGGGTCCGCACCCCGCAGGCCGAGGTGTTGACCGCCGCCCTGAAGGCGCAGTCGGCGACCGTCGAGACCGACGAGCAGGGTGTGCTGCTGGTCGGCGGGGTGGACGCTCCGACGATCGGCCGATCCGCTCTCGCGGCCGGGGTCGAGCTGCACGAACTGACCACCGAACGGCCCGATCTGGAACGGGTCTTCCTGGAGCTGACGGCCGGAAAGGCGGGCATCCGATGAACCTGGTCCGATCCGAGCTACTCAAGATCCGTACCACCAGCACCTGGTGGTGGCTGGCTATCGGCGCGCTCCTCTCGATCGCCCTGGCGTTCGCGATCAACGCGTGGTTGGCCGTCACGGCGCTCGGCGGGGACGCCGAGAACATCGGTGTCAGCCCCGAGCAGGCGACCGCGCCGGCGCAGGCGGCGAACCTCTACACCTCGGGCCAGTACCTCGGGCTGATGTTCGTGATGCTCATCGGCATCCTGATGGTCACGAACGAGTTCTTCCACCAGACCGCGACCACGACGTTCCTGACGACCCCCCGGCGAACGTCGGTCATCGTCAGCAAGCTCGTCGCCGCCAGCCTGCTCGGCTTCATGTTCTGGCTGGCCACAACGCTGATCGACCTGGCCGCCGGCGCGATCTTCCTGTCCGCGAACGACTACGGCACTCAGCTCGGTGAGTGGCCGGTGCAGCGGGCGCTGCTGTTCAACCTGCTGGCCTACGCCATCTGGACGATCCTCGGGGTGGGCATCGGCACGCTGATCACCAACCAGCTCGGAGCGGTGATCACGGCGGCGGTGCTCTACCTGATCGGCACCCAGGTGGTGGGTCTGCTCTTCCTGCTCCTGTCGAACCTCCTCGACAGCGAGGCGGTGCTCAAGTGGCAGGTGGTCTGGCCCGCTGTGGCATCCCAGGTCATGATCACGGAGGGCACCTCGGAGTTCACCCCGTCCTGGTGGGTCGGGGCCCTGGTGCTGATCGGCTACGCGCTGGTCAGCGGAGTCGTCGGAATCCTGCTCACCCGACGGCGCGACATCGCCTGACGGCGTCTGCGACCCCGGGGCGGCAACGAGCTGGCCGTTCCGGGGTCGGGCGTCCGCTCGGCGTCCGACCCCTGGTGTTACCAGTTCGACACGGTGGGCGCAGGCGTTGCTGAACTTCTGGCATCTTCTGTGAAACCGGCCACGGGACCGAGGCGGAAATGCCTGCGGGATCGGTACGGCGTAGCCTGGGAGACGTCTAGTCCGTGCTCCTAATCGGGCGCGACGGACCCACCGCGTGCCACACAAACCCGCGTGAAAGAGGCGATTACCGGCCGTGTCGACCCAGCAGACTTCGCAGGAGAACCCACTGGCGGGTTTCGGCCCGAATGAGTGGATCGTCGAGGAGATGTACCAGCGTTACCTCGCCGACCCATCGAGCGTTGATTCGGCCTGGCACGACTTCTTCGCCGACTACCGACCGGCACCGGGAGCGGGCACCCCGCGCGGCGCCGAGTCGTCGGACAAGCCGGCCGCCGCCCCGGAGCCGGACGGTCAGCCGGAGGCAGCCGCCACCGTCACCCAGCCGAGCGCCCCGGCCAAGCCGGCGACCACGAGCAAGTCGGCCGCCGCCCAGCCGGCGCCGGCCAAGCCCGCCGCCCCGGCCACGCCGAAGGCCGCGCCGGACAAGACGCCGGAGAAGGCCGCTGCGGCCAAGCCGGCCGCCAAGGCCGCCGCGCCGACCGCCGACGGCCCGCAGACCACGCCGTTGCGGGGCGTCGCCGCGAAGATCGTCCAGAACATGGACGCCTCGCTGAGCGTGCCCACCGCGACCAGCGTTCGCGCGGTCCCGGCGAAGCTGCTGGTCGACAACCGCATCGTGATCAACAACCACCTCGCCCGTGGGCGGGGCGGCAAGGTCAGCTTCACCCACCTTGTCGGCTACGCGATGGTGCGCGCGCTGGTCCAGCACCCCGAGATGAACAACTCCTTCACCGAGGCCAACGGCAAGCCGGCGGTGCTCCGCCCGGCACACGTCAACCTCGGCATCGCGATCGACCTCGCCAAGCCGGACGGCAGCCGCAACCTGGTGGTCCCCTCCATCAAGGGCTGCGAGCAGATGGACTTCCGGCAGTTCTGGCAGGCGTACGAGGACGTGGTCCGGCGGGCGCGGCGCAACGAGCTGACCATGGAGGACTACTCCGGCACCACCATCTCGCTGACCAACCCGGGTGGCATCGGCACCGTGCACTCGATGCCGCGGCTCATGCAGGGGCAGAGCGCGATCATCGGCGTCGGCGCGATGGAGTACCCGGCCCCCTACCAGGGGATGTCCGAGGCCACCCTCGCCGAGCTGGCGGTCAGCAAGATCATCACGCTGACCAGCACGTACGACCACCGGATCATCCAGGGCGCGCAGTCCGGCGAGTTCCTCAAGGTGATGCACGAGCTGATCCTGGGCGAACACGGCTTCTACGACCAGATCTTCACCGCGCTGCGCATCCCGTACGAGCCGGTGCGCTGGATGCGCGATGTCGCTGTCAACTCCGAGGGTCAGATCAACAAGACCGCCCGGGTGCACGAGCTGATCCACGCCTACCGGGTGCGCGGTCACCTGATGGCCGACACCGACCCGCTGGAATTCAAGATCCGCAAGCACCCCGACCTGGACGTCCTCCAGCACGGGCTCACCCTGTGGGACCTGGACCGCGAGTTCCCCGTCAACGGCTTCGCCGGCCGGCAGCGGATGAAGCTGCGCGAGATCCTCGGCGTGCTGCGCGACTCGTACTGCCGCCGCGTCGGCATCGAGTACATGCACATCCAGGACCCGGAGGAGCGTCGCTGGGTCCAGGAACGGATCGAGCGCAAGTACGAGAAGCCGTCCGCCGACGAGCAGAAGCACGTGCTCAACCGGCTCAACGCCGCCGAGGCGTTCGAGACCTTCCTGCAGACGAAGTACGTCGGCCAGAAGCGCTTCTCGCTGGAGGGCGGCGAGTCGCTGATCCCGCTGCTCGGCGAGGTGCTGGAATCCTCCGCCGAGAACGGGCTGGACGAGGTCGTCATCGGCATGGCCCACCGGGGTCGGCTCAACGTGCTGGCCAACATCGTCGGCAAGCCGTACGAGAAGATCTTCTCGGAGTTCGAGGGTCACCTGGACCCGCGCTCGACGCAGGGCTCCGGCGACGTGAAGTACCACCTGGGTCAGAACGGCAAGTTCACCACCCCGGACGGCGAGCACGCGGTCAAGGTGTCGGTGGTGGCCAACCCGTCGCACCTGGAGGCCGTCGACCCGGTGCTGGAGGGCATCGTCCGGGCCAAGCAGGACCGGATCGACCTCAAGCTGGAGGGCTACACCGTGCTGCCGCTGGCGGTGCACGGTGACGCCGCCTTCGCCGGGCAGGGCGTGGTCGCCGAGACGCTCAACCTGTCCCAGCTGCGCGGCTACCGCACCGGTGGCACCGTGCACGTCGTGGTGAACAACCAGGTCGGCTTCACCACCGCACCGGAGTACAGCCGGTCCAGCCTCTACAGCACCGACGTGGCCCGGATGATCCAGGCGCCGATCTTCCACGTCAACGGCGACGACCCGGAGGCAGTGGTCCGGGTGGCCCGCCTGGCATTCGAATACCGGCAGACGTTCAACAAGGACGTCGTGATCGACATGGTCTGCTACCGCCGGCGCGGGCACAACGAGGGCGACGACCCGTCGATGTCCAACCCACAGATGTACAAGATCATTGATTCGAAGCGCTCGGTCCGCAAGCTCTACACCGAGGAGCTCATCGGTCGCGGTGACATCACCGTGGAGGACGCGGAGGAGCTGCTGCGCGACTACCAGGCGCAGCTGGAGAAGGTCTTCAAGGCCACCCGGGACGCCGCCTCGGCACCGCGCCAGCTCAACCGGCCGCGCCGCGAGGAGGAGCCGGAGCCGCAGGTCGACACCGCCACCGACGCGTCAGTGGTCAAGGCCATCGGCGAGGCGCACATCAACCTGCCGGAGGGCTTCACCCCGCACAAGCGGATCCAGCAGCTGCTGGACCGGCGGGCCAAGATGTCCGTCGAGGGCAACATCGACTGGGGCTTCGGCGAGATCATCGCGCTCGGGGCGCTGCTGCACGACGGGGTCACCGTCCGGCTCGCCGGGCAGGACTCCCGCCGCGGCACGTTCGTCCAGCGGCACGCCTCGGTGGTCGACTCCCGCACCGGCGACGACTACCTGCCGCTGAAGTCGCTCACCGGCGATGGCGACCGCTCCCGGTTCTTCGTGCACGACTCGCTGCTCAGCGAGTACGCGGCGATGGGCTTCGAGTACGGCTACTCGGTGGAGAACATCAACGCCCTCGTCGCCTGGGAGGCCCAGTTCGGCGACTTCGTCAACGGCGCCCAGTCGGTGATCGACGAGTTCATCTCGTCCGGTGAGGTGAAGTGGGGCCAGCGCTCCGCCATCACCCTGCTGCTGCCGCACGGCCACGAGGGTCAGGGCCCGGACCACACCTCCGGCCGGCCCGAGCGGTTCCTGCAGATGTGCGCCGAGGACAACATGCGGGTGTCCATCCCGACGACCCCGGCGAACTACTTCCACCTGCTGCGCCGCCAGGCCCTGTCGCCCAAGCGCAAGCCGCTGGTGGTGTTCACGCCGAAGTCGCTGCTGCGGCACAAGCTCTGCGTCTCGTCGGTGGAGGACTTCACCACCGGCACCTTCCAGCCGGTGCTGCGCGACACGGCCGCCCCGGCACCGGAGGCGGTGAAGCGGGTGCTGCTCTGCTCCGGCAAGGTCTACTACGACCTGTTCCAGGCCCGGCAGGATCGCGGCGTCACCGACACCGCAATCCTCCGGCTGGAGCAGCTGTACCCGCTGCCGGTGGAGGAGATCCGGGCCGCCCTCGCGCAGTTCCCGAACGCCGAGGACTTCGCCTGGGTGCAGGAGGAGCCGGCCAACCAGGGTGGCTGGTCGTTCGTCGCGCTCAACCTGCTGGAGCACCTCACGGACGTTCGGCTGCGGCGGATCTCCCGCCCGGCCGCCGCCGCTCCGGCGGTCGGCTCGGCCAAGACCCACGAGGTCGAGCAGAACGCGCTGATCGAGGCGGCTCTCCCCCGCCCGTGACCTGACCTGAGCACGGAAGCCGGGGTAGGGCCGTTTCACCACGGTCCTGCCCCGGCTCTCGTAGGTCCCGCCAGCCGTTGACCATCCACCCACCACCCGCCCGGCCCGTGCCGGGCCGAGCACGAGGACGTACCCATGTACTTCACCGACCGTGGCATTGAGGAGCTGGTCGAGCGCCGGGGCGAGGAGCAGGTGACCCTGGAGTGGCTCGGCGAGCGGCTGCGCGACTTCGTCGACCTCAACCCCGACTTCGAAACTCCCATCGAACGCCTGGCCACCTACCTCGCCCGCCTGGAGGACCCCGACGACGAAGACGCCTGACCCCGTTCGGCACCCGGTGATCAAGAAACTTCGGTCACGATGGGGGCCGGGGCTGACGCAAACTTCTTGATCAACGGGCAGGGGGTGGGAACGTGGCTCGGAGTGTTTACCTGACCAGCGTGGGGTCCGGCGGGGGCAAGTCGACGATTGCCCTCGGGCTGGCGGAGTTGCTGTCCCGCCAGGTCGGGCGGATCGGCGTGTTCCGGCCGTTGGTGGCGGACACCGGCCAGGACCCGATCCTCGCCCTGCTGAGCGAGCGCTATCGCGTCGAGGTGCCGCTGTCCGAACTGGCCGGGGCGAGCTACGCCGAGGCTTCGGCACTGGTCGCCGACGGCCGACGGGAGCAGCTCATCTCCGCCATCGTCGAGCGCTACCGGGCGGTGGAGCGGCAGTGCCCGGCGGTGGTCGTGGTGGGCAGTGACTTCGACGAGCCGGGCGACCCGGCCCACCCCCGGGAGCTGGCGTTCAACGCCCGGCTGGCCACCGAGTTCGGCAGCGTGGTGGTGCCGGTCGTGGACGGCTTCGGGCAGGAGCCGGCGGCTGTCGCGTCGGCGATGCGGGGGGCGTACCACGATCTGGCCGACCTCGGCGCGACGGTGCTCGCGGTGATCGCCAACCGGGTCACCGAGCCGATGACGCTGCCCGAGCTGCCGGTCCCCGCGTACGCCATCCCCGAGGTGCCGAGCGTGTCCGCGCCGACGGTGGCCGAGGTGGCGACGGCCCTCGGCGCCACCCTGCTGGCCGGGGACGACGCCGCGCTCGGTCGCGACGTGCTGGACTTCGTGGTCGGCGCGGCACACGTGCCGACCCTGCTGGGCCACCTCACCGAGGGCGCCCTGGTGATCACCCCCGGGGACCGGGCCGACCTGCTCGTCGCCGCGAGCGCCGCGCACGTGGCCGGACAGGTGTCGGTGGCCGGACTGGTGCTCACCCTCGGCGAGCAGCCCGACCCCAGGGTCATGCGGCTGGTGGAGGGGCTCAACACCGGGTTGGCGGTGCTCTCCGTACGCAGCGACAGCTACGACACGGTGGCCGCGTCCAGTCGCATCGAGGGCCGGCCCAGCGCGACCAATCCCCGCAAGGTGGAGGCCGCGCTCGGCGCGTTCGAGCGCTGTGTGGACACCGACGACCTGGCCCGTCGGCTGCGGGTCAGCCGGTCGGCGCGGGTCACCCCACTGATGTTCGAGAACGAGCTGATCGACCGTGCCCGCTCGAAGCCCCGGCACCTGGTGCTGCCGGAGGGCACCGACGAGCGGGTCCTGCGCGCGGCGGAGATC
The DNA here is from genome assembly GCF_040649115.1 of Micromonospora sp. NPDC049049. Taxonomy (NCBI): domain Bacteria; kingdom Bacillati; phylum Actinomycetota; class Actinomycetes; order Micromonosporales; family Micromonosporaceae; genus Micromonospora; species Micromonospora sp. NPDC049049. The sequence goes on from NZ_JBEZEX010000028.1 coordinate 27,973, forward strand.
CTGCTACGGCGTGGAGTGGCCGAGCTGACGGTGCTCGGCCGGCCGGACGACATCGCCCGACGCACCCGGGAGCTGGGCATCGACCTCGGCGACGTGCGGGTCGTCGACCCGGGGGCCAGCGAGTGGCGCGACGACTTCGCCGCCGAGTACGCCCGGCTGCGCGCCCACCGCGGCGTCACCGCCGAGTTGGCGCACGACATCGTCGCGCAGCCGAACTACTTCGGCACGCTCATGGTGGCCACCGGCCGAGCCGACGGCATGGTCTCCGGCGCCACCCACACCACCGCCGCGACCATCCGGCCAGCGTTCGAGATCATCCGTACGCTGCCGGACGTCTCGGTGGCCTCCAGCGTCTTCTTCATGCTGCTCGCCGACCGGGTGCTGGTCTACGGCGACTGCGCGGTCAACCGCGACCCGGACGCGGCCCAGCTCGCCGACATCGCGATCTCGTCGGCCGACACCGCCGCCCGGTTCGGCATCGAACCCCGGGTGGCCATGCTGTCGTACTCGACCGGCAGCTCCGGCGCGGGCGCCGACGTGGAGAAGGTCGCCGCGGCCACCGCGCTGGTCCGGCAGCGCCGGCCCGACCTGCTGGTCGAAGGGCCCATCCAGTACGACGCGGCGATCGACCCGGCGGTGGCGGCCACGAAGCTGCCCGACAGCCCCGTCGCCGGGCACGCCACGGTCTTCATCTTCCCGGACCTGAACACCGGCAACAACACGTACAAGGCGGTGCAACGCTCGGCCGGGGCGGTCGCCGTCGGCCCGGTCATGCAGGGCCTGCGGCGGCCGGTGAACGACCTGTCGCGGGGTGCCACAGTGCCGGACATCGTCAACACCGTGGCGATCACCGCCATCCAGGCGGCCACCGAGGAGGCGTCGTGAGTCGGGTGCTGGTGCTCAACTGCGGGTCGTCGTCGGTGAAGTGGCGCCGCTACGACGGGGACCAGGCAATCGACCACGGCACCGTCGAGCGGATCGGTGAGCCCGGTGGCGGCCCGGCGGACCACGCCGAGGCGGTCCGGCAGATCCTGGACGGGCTGGACCTGACCGGGCTGACGGCGGTCGGACACCGGGTGGTGCACGGTGGCGGGACGTTCAGCGCGCCGGTGCTTGTCGACGACGCGGTGTTGGCCGCGATCAAGGATCTGGTGCCGCTCGCCCCGCTGCACAACCCGGCCAACCTGGCCGGCATCGAGGTGGCCCGCGCGGCGCTGCCCGACGTGCCGCAGGTCGCCGTCTTCGACACCGCGTTCCACCACACCCTGCCGGAGGCCGCCGCGACGTACGCGATCGACCGGGACACCGCCGAGCGGTACGACATCCGCCGGTACGGCTTCCACGGCACCTCACACGCGTACGTGTCCCGGCGCACCGCCGAGCTGCTGGGCCGCCCGTACGAGCAGGTCAACACGATCACCCTGCACCTGGGCAACGGGGCCAGCGCCTGCGCGGTGGCGAACGGCCGCAGCGTCGCCACCTCGATGGGCATGTCCCCGTTGCAGGGGCTGGTGATGGGCACCCGCAGCGGCGACGTGGACCCGACCGTGATCTTCCATCTGCGCCGGGAGGGCGGGCTGTCGGTGGACGACATCGACGACCTGCTCAACCACCGCAGCGGCCTGCTCGGGCTGACCGGCGTCAACGACATGCGCGAGGTGCTCGAACGCCGGGCCGCCGGTGACCGGGCGGCGGCGCTGGCCTTCGACGTGTACTGCCGGCGCATCACCGAGTACGTCGGGGCGTACTACGCGCTGCTCGGCCGGGTCGACGCGATCACCTTCACCGCCGGGGTCGGCGAGCACGCCGCGCCGGTCCGGGCCGCCGCGCTGGCCGGCCTGGGCCGGCTCGGCATCACTGTGGACGACGCCCGCAACGACGGCGAGGGCGACCGGTTCATCTCACCCGACGGCGCCGAGGTGAGCGTCTGCGTCATCCGCACCGACGAGGAGCGGGAGATCGCCCGGCAGACCCGGGACGTGGTCGGGGCGGCCTGACACCACTGAGGCGCGCACCCCCGGGAGGCCCGAGGGTGCGCGCGAGTCGGTGAAGCCCATTCAGTGCCGGGGCCAGCCAGGCAGCTAGGCCAGCCGGTCGGTTCGGTCAGCCGGTCGCCAGCCAGGCGACGAGTGCCACCAGCACCACGACGACCACTGCCGCACCGATGATGAGCGGCAGGCGGGACGGAGCCTCCGTCGGCGTCGCAGTCTCCGGCGTCTGGTTGAAGGCGCGGAACGCCTCGGTGTTGCCGCTGGGGTCCGTGTAGTTCTCAGGCATGTCGGTGACCCTAGCGAAGCTGGTCACGCCGCACCGTCCCTGGCCCGCTGCGTCCCAGGGGTGGACCCGGCCGGCGGAGGTGACCCGACCGGGTGGCGGGTGCACCCGAGCCGGACGGCGGGGACGCTACGCCCGCCCAGGCACCTACCGTGGAACGATGGGGGCGGGCCGGCTGATGGCCGTACTGGTGACAGCGCTGCTGACCGGTTGTGCGCCGGCCACCGCCGTGGCTGGCGGGGCCACCGGGCCGGCGTCGGCGCGTCGGGCGCCCGAGGGGTCGTACGCCGTCGGCGTGCATACGCTCACCCTCGATCCGCGCTCGGCGCGCCCTCTGCCGGTGACGATCTGGTACCCGGCGTCGACCGGCCGGGTGGCGGCCGGACGGTTCCCGGTGGTGATCTACAGCCACGGGCTGGGCAGCCGACCCGAGCTGCACGCAGGCCTGACCAGCCGCTGGGCGGCCGCCGGTTTCGTGGTGGCCGCACCCGCGTATCCGCACACCCGACAGGGTGCCGCCCACTTCACCCGGGCCGACGTGCGCCACCAGCCGGCCGACGCCTGGCGACTGATCCGCTATCTGGGCGACCTCGACCGGCGCCCTGCCGATCCCCTCGCCGGGCACCTCGACCTGACCTCGGTCGCCGCCGCCGGGCACTCGGCGGGCGGCTTCACCACCTCCGGCATGTTCAGCGAGGGCCACCCGGCCCGGCTACGGGCCGGGATCGTGATCGCCGGCGGTGGGCTGCCGGGCAGCTTCGCCGGACCGGCCGCGCCGGTGCTCTTCGTGCACGGCACCGCCGACCCGGTGGTGCCGGTGACGGTCGGCCGGGCGGCGTACGCGCGCACCCCAGGGCCGGCCGCGTTCCTCAGCCTGCTCGGCGGGGACCACGGCGCGTACCTCGCGCCGGGCCACCCGGGCTTCGCCCCGGTCCTCGCCACCACCACCGACTTCCTACGCTGGACCCTCTACGGCGACCGGGCCGCCGCTGCCCGGCTCCCCGCCGACGCCCACTCCCCCATCCTGACCCGTTACGAGTCCCGCCCGGCCCACTGACCCTGTCGATGTCGGTACGGTCGTCCGATGGACGAGCTTGCGCGCCGGCAGTTGGCGAGCATCGCCGAGGTCATCGAGGTGACCGGGGCGGACGGCATCCCGGTGTGGCTGCGCGGCGGTTGGGCGATGGACTTCCAGCTCGGCGCGGTGACCCGCCCGCACCTCGACGTCGACTGGTACTGCTGGCGCGACGACGCCGACCGGCTGGCCGACCTGCTGCTGGCCCGAGGCTGGCTTCCCGACCCGAGGATGCCCGTGGAGTCGCAGCTCGACCTGTTCGCCGCCGACGTGGAGGTCAGCTTCGCGTACCTGGGTCGCGACGCCGCCGGCCGACCGACGGTGGGCGCCGGGTCCTGGACCGGCACCCCGCTGCCGGCCGGGATGCTGGACGCCCCACCCGGCCGGATCGGCCCGCTCTGCGCGCCGACCATCTCGGTGGCGGCTCAGATCGAGTTCAAGCAGATGTACCCGGTCTGGATGCCGGAACGTCCCCGTCGCCCGAAGGACGCCGAGGATCTAGCTCGGCTGCGCTCCGGTGCGGGTCGAGTAGGTCCTCGTACACCCCGACCTTGAAGGTGATCAGGTCCAGGCTCTGGGTGAGCCTGTCGATCTGGGTGGTGACGCGACTGTGGTGCTCGCGCATCAGCGCGAGCCGTTCCTCCTCGTTGCCGGCGCCTTCCCGGACGAGGTCGGTGTACCGCCGGAGCGCGGGCAGGGGCATCCCGGAGGCGCGAAGGATGATGCAGACGGTCAGCCAGTCCACGTCGTCCTGGCTGTAGCTGCGACGCCCGGCAGGGCCACGCCGCACCGGGCCGACGAAGAGGCCCTCCTGCTCGTAGAAGCGGAGGGTGTGCACGCTCAAGCCGGTGCGTTCGGCGACCTGCCCGATGCTCAGACCCGCGGTGATCTCGGCCATGCCGAGCAGGGTAACGAGGAGTTGACCTAGAGCTGACTCTAGCTCCTAGGGTGCGCGGTGATCGCTAGCACATCAGCCAAGGAGCATCGACATGCGTTATCGCAACCTCGGCGGCACCGGCATCCAGGTGAGCACCCACTGCCTCGGGACCATGATGTTCGGCGCCGTCGGCAACCCCGACCACGACGACTGCGCCCGCATCATCCACACCGCCCTCGACCAGGGCATCAACATCATCGACACCGCCGACATGTACGGCCGGGGCGAGTCCGAAGAGATCGTGGGCAAGGCGCTGCGGGGCCGCCGGGACGACGTCGTGCTCGCCACCAAGGTGCATTTTCCGATGAGCGAGGGACCCAACCAGGGCGGCAACTCGCGGCGGTGGATCCTCAAAGCGGTGGAGGGGAGCCTCCGGCGGTTGAACACCGACTGGATCGACCTCTACCAGATCCACCGTCCCGACCCCTCGACCGACATCGAGGAGACGCTCTCGGCACTCAGCGACCTCGTCCGCGACGGGAAGATCCGCGCCTTCGGCTGCTCGACCTTCCCGGCCGAGGAGATCGTCGAGGCGCACCAGGTGTCCGAGCGTCGTGGCCTGGGACGCCTGCGCACCGAGCAGCCGCCGTACTCGATCCTGGCCCGCGGCGTCGAAGCGTCGATCCTCCCCGTCTGCCAGCGCTACGGCATGGGGGTGCTGGTCTGGAGCCCGCTCGCCTTCGGGTTCCTCAGCGGCAAGTACCGCAGGGACCAGCCCATCGACCTGTCGACCGGGCGGGCCGTGCTCCGGCCGGCGCAGTTCGACCCCACGATCGCCGAGAACGCCGCCAAGCTCGACATCGTGGAACAGCTCGTCGACCTCGCGGCGAGCATCGGCTGCACGCTCCCGCAGCTCGCCATCGCCTTCACGGTGGCCCATCCGGCCGTCAGCTCGGCGATCATCGGACCGCGGACCATGCCGCACCTGGAGGACCTGCTCAAGGGCGCCACGCTCACCCTGGACGACGCGACCCTCGACCGGATCGACGAGATCGTTCCGCCCGGAACGAACCGGTACGACCCCAACGCCGCCTTCCCTCCGCGCGCGCTGACCGACACCGCACGACGGCGACGTCCGCTGACCGAACGTGCTGCGGCCTGACTGAGCCTGATGCCGGGACGCAGCGGCCGGTGACCGGGTGGGCACAGCGCGACGAAGCCAGCCGGGCGGGTCCGCCGGGCAGGGCACAATCAGATTCATGCCGCGTCGCGTCACCCCCACAATGCTGATCACCGCCCTGCTTCTGGTCGCTCTCGTCGGGTGCTCCACGGACGCCCCGGTTCGGCGGGCGCCGGCCGCGCCGGAGCCCACCGCCCCGGCGACGCCACAGGTCCCGGCCGGGCACGCGCCAGAAAATCCCTACCCCGTCGGCGTACGCGACCTGAAGCTGAACCGCGACGGCCGGGCGCTGCCGGTGCGGATCTGGTACCCGGCGCTCGGCGAGAACGGCCCCGTCACGCCGGGGTTGCTGGGGGCGCACGGCCGGTTCCCGGTGGTGATGTTCAGTCACGGCCTGGGTGGCCGGCCGGACGACTACGCCACGCTACTGACCCGCTGGGCGGCAGCAGGGTTCGTGGTGGCCGCGCCGACGTTCCCGCACACCTCGCGGGGCGCGGACAACAACGTCCTCGACGTGCTCAACCAACCCGCCGATGTGTCGTACGCGTTGGACCAGGTGCTCGCGTTGGACAGCAAGGCCGACGACCAGTTGCAGGGCCGGCTGGACGCCGACCGGGTGGCCGCGGCCGGGCACTCGGCGGGCGGGGTGACCACCATCGGGCTGTTCACCGCGAGCCGGGACAAGCGGCTGGACGCGGGTGTGGTGTTCGCGGGCACGGCGCTGGGCGTGGGCACCGCGTTCGCCGGTGCCGCCGCACCGCAACTGTTCGTGCACGGCGAGTTGGACGAGGTGGTCGAGTACGCGGCGGGCAGGGCCGCGTACGACAAGGTGCCCTGGCCAAAGGCGATGCTGAGCCTGCCGAAGGGCGACCATGGGCGGACGATGCTCAAGGACAAGGCCGCGCTGCGGGTGGTGTCGGACACGTCGATCGAGTTCCTGCGCTGGTCGCTCTACGGAGACGCGGATGCCAAGAAGCGCATCTCCACCGACGCGACGCGCGGCGACATAGCCACCTTCGACGACCACCTCTGACCGCGCGCCCGATGCGCCCCGCGCCCCGAGCGCTCCGCTGCGCCGCGCCCACGCCCACGCCCACGCCCACGCCCACGCCCACGCCCACGATCGTGCAGTAACCAGGAAATAGTGGCCTCCCACGACGTGGAGGCCACTATTTCCATGATGTTGCGCGATCTTGCGGCGGGCCCGGCTGGACGGCGCGGGGCCGGGCGGGCGTTGCGGTGCGGCGCGTCAGGCGGTGTGGTCGATGACGACCTTGCCGAAGGCGTCGCCGGAGTGCAGTCGGGCGAAGGCGTCCTCGACCCGGCTGAACGGGATGACGCTGTCCACCACCGGGCGCACCTCGTTGTCGGAGCAGAACGCCAGCAGCTCGTACAGCTCGCCGGGCGTGCCCATCGAGGTGCCCAGGATCTCCAGCTGCATGGCGAAGACCCGGCGCAGGTTGACCGATGGCTCGTGCCCGGCTGTCGCGCCGGAGACCACGATCCGGGCCATCGGCGCGGCCGACTTCAGCGAATGGTCGAAGGTGGCAGCGCCGACCGTCTCGATCACCACGTCGACACGCTCCGGCAGCCGGGCACCCGGCTCGAAGGCGGTGGCGCCGAGGGCCGAGATCCGGTCCCGCTTGACGGCGTCGCGGCTGGTCGCGTACACCCGCTTGCCCATCGCGACGGCGAGTGCGACGGCCGCGGTGGCCACGCCGCCGCCCGCGCCCTGGACCAACACGCTGTCGGCGTCCGCGACGCGTCCCTTGGTGGTCAGCATCCGCCACGCGGTCAGCCAGGCCGTGGGCAGGCACGCCGCGTCGGTCGCCGCCATGCCGTCGGGCAGCGGGATCAGATTCGACCGGGGTACGACCACCCGCTCGGCGAGCGTCCCGGCGAAGTGCTCGGAGAGGATGGAAACCCCGCGCGGGTCACCCGGCGTGACGACCACCGGGTACACGACCACCGGGCGTCCCTCCGGGTCCAGCCCGACCGCGTCGCAGCCGAGGATCATCGGTAGCTGGGCCTCGGTGAGACCGACCCCGCGCAGCGACCAGAGGTCGTGGTGGTTGAGCGAGGTGGCCCGCAACTGCACGGTCACCCAGTCGTCGGCCGGCGGGGTCGGCTCGGGCCGCTCGCCGACGGTGAGCGCGGCGAGCGGGTCGGCGTCGTCGAAACGGGAGGCAAAGGCAGCACGCATGATCGGCACGGTAACAAGCTGAGCGCTCGTTAAGAAGCCGTGCGCGTAGGCCAGCGGCGCGTGCTGCGCCGGAGCGCCCCTGGCCCACGCGTGCGCGCAGACCAGCGGCGCATGCTGCGCCTGGGCACCCCGGGCCTACGCGTGCGGTTTACCGGCGGGCGACGCCGTCGCGGCGGGCGGCTTCGGCGACCGCCTCGGCCACTGCCGGCGCGACACGCGGGTCGAGCGGGGACGGAACGATCGCGTCGGCGGTCAGGGACTCCGCCACCACGCCGGCGATGGCGTCCGCGGCGGCGACCTTCATGGCCTCGGTGATCCGGGTGGCACCGGCATCCAGCGCGCCGCGGAACACCCCGGGGAAGGCCAGCACGTTGTTGATCTGGTTGGGGTAGTCGCTGCGCCCGGTGGCGACCACCGCGACGTGCCGGGCGGCCACCTCGGGGTGCACCTCGGGAGTCGGGTTCGCCAGCGCGAACACGATCCCGCCGGGTGCCATCTGAGCCACCGCGGCCTCGGGGATCTGCCCGCCGGAGACCCCGATCAGCACGTCCGCGCCGCGTAGCGCCTCGGTGATGTCGCCGTGGCGGCCGTCGGCGTTGGTGCTCGCCGCCAACTCGGCCTTGGTGCCGGTCAGCTCGGTGCGGTGCCGGCCGATGATCCCCTTGGAGTCGCAGACCACCACCTGGTCGGGGTTGACGCCCCCGGCGATCAGCATCTTCGTCACGGCCACGCCGGCCGCGCCCGCGCCGCTCACCGCCACCCGCAGGTCACCGAGCTTGCGGTCGAGCAACATCGCGGCGTTGCGCAGCGCGGCCAGCACCACGATGGCGGTGCCGTGCTGGTCGTCGTGGAAGACCGGGATGTCCAGCGCCTCGTCGAGCCGGCGCTCGATTTCGAAGCAGCGCGGCGCGCTGATGTCCTCCAGATTGATCCCACCGAACGAGGGCGCCAGTGCCCGCACCACCGCGATGATCTCGTCCACGTCCTGGGTGTCCAGGCACACCGGCACCGCGTCCACCCCGGCGAACTGCTTGAACAGCACCGCCTTGCCCTCCATCACCGGCAGCGCGGCCCGGGGGCCAATGTTGCCCAGCCCGAGCACCGCCGAGCCGTCGGTGACCACCGCGACCGTGTGCGACACCCAGGTGTAGTCGTCCACCAGGGCGGGGTCGGCGGCGATCGCCTCACACACCCGGGCCACCCCCGGGGTGTACGCCAGGGAGAGGTCCTCCCGGCTGGTGAGCGGCACGGTCGAGGTGACGGCCATCTTGCCGCCCCGGTGCAGCAGGAAGACGGGATCAGCGGGGTCCACGGTGGACGAAGACATGGTGGTGACTCCAGGATCTGTCGAGCAGATGTGAGGCGGCCTGCCCCGCCGCGAGGTGGGCGGCGAGCGGTGGCACGCGGTGCGGGGGGTCACCCGGGCACTTTCCGAGCATAGTGTCGGCACCACCCCCCGGATGTGAGCAGGGTCATAACTGACGACGAGGCACCCGTCCGGGGCGCGGCCAGTAGCGGGCCACCACCCGTCCACGTACGTCGGCCACCCCGTACGCCCGGGAGTCATCGGTGATCAGGTCGTTGTCGCCGCGTAGCCACCAGCCGCCGTCCTGTGGCCGGACCGCACGCTTCACCACCAGCAGATCGGGCCGGGTCCGGAAGACCGCGACCACCACGTCGCCGGCTCGGATCGGGCGGCCACCGGGACGAACCAGCACCGCGTCACCGTGGCGCAGGGTCGGGGCCATGGACGGGCCGGTCACCAGGACGGCGGTCAGCGGCCTCCGCAACCGGGGCACCTCAGCCGGGTGATCGGCGGCCACTGGTTTCACCTCCACCCGGTTCGGGGAGCATTCCCAGGAGTAATGTCGCCTTTGATCATCGCAAACTTCCCATGGAGGATCCTGATGCGACTTCCGCGCATCCTTGCGCCCCGCGTCACCGCGAGCGCTCACTGCGACCTGCCGTGCGGTGTCTACGACCCGGCACAGGCCCGGATCGAGGCCGAGTCGGTCAAAATGATCTGCGAGAAGTACCAGTCGAACACCGACCCGGAGTTCCGCACCCGCGCCGTCATCATCAAGGAGCAGCGCGCCGAGCTGGTCAAGCACCACCTCTGGGTGCTGTGGACCGACTACTTCAAGCCGCCGCACTTCGAGAAGTACCCGAACCTGCACAGCCTGTTCAACGAGGCCACCAAGCTCGCCGGCGCCGGCGGCGTCAAGGGCAGCCTCGACCCGGCCACCGCCGACAAGCTGCTCGCGAAGATCGACGAGATCTCGAAGATCTTCTGGGAGACCAAGAAGGCGTGACCTCCCCGGTCATTCCGACGATCCGGCCGGTACGTCCCGAGGACGTGCCGGCCGTCGTCGCCATGGTGCACGAGTTGGCCGAGTACGAGCGTGCCCCGGAGCAGTGCCACCTCACCAACGAGCAGCTGACCTCGGCGCTCTTCGCGGCTGCTCCAGGTAGCGGCACGCCGAGCGGCAGCGGTGGTACGACCGCTGCGGCGCTCTTCGGTCACGTCGCGGTCGACGAGCACGACGAGCCGGTCGGGTTCGCGCTGTGGTTCCTCAACTTCTCCACCTGGGCCGGCGTGCACGGCATCCACCTGGAGGACCTCTACGTCCGGCCGTCCGCCCGGGGCACCGGAGCGGGTCGACTGCTGCTCGCCGCGCTGGCCGACATCTGCGTACGGCGGGGCTACCAGCGGCTGGAGTGGCAGATGATCGACTGGAATCCGGCTGCCGGCTTCTACGCTTCGATCGGCGCCGAACAGATGAGCGAGTGGGTTGCCTACCGGCTCAGCGGCACCGCGCTCCGCGAGCTGGCCGAGCAAGCCACCACCGCCGGCACGCGTAATGGGCGACCGACCGGGTAGAGTCCCCGACCGGGGGGATGAGGCGTGACTCAACTGACTGGCCAGCCAGCGACCGACGACGACGTGGTGCACCTCACGGTGCCTGCCGACGGCGGTTACCTCGGCGTGCTCCGCACCGCCACCGCGGGTCTCGCGGCCCGGTTGCAGTTCGCGCTCGACGAGATCGAGGACCTGCGGATCGCTGTCGACGAGGCGTGCGCCATGCTGCTCGCCATCGCCACCCGCGACGCCGAGTTGGAGTGCCGCTTCGCGGTCACCGACGACGCGCTGACGGTCGAGGTGACGGTGCCGACGGTGCGCGGTGCCACCCTGCCCGCCGAGTCGTCCTTCGCCTGGAAGGTGCTCACCGCGCTGACCACCTCGGCGTCCGCCACCTCCGCCGGCGATCGGGCCACTATCGCGCTGCTCACCCGTCGCTCCGGCGGCTACTGACCGGTCCGACGCACCGGCGCGGTCACTCGAAGCCGAGGGCGCGGGTCGTCGGTGGGCAGATCAACAGCCAGGCCACGCCCAGGCCGAACACCATCAGCGGCACGCCCAGCCAGCCCAGGCCGGCCTGGATCATGAACCACCCGATCGGCAGCAGCATCAGCTGAAGCACGATCGCGGGGGCTCGTGCGCCCGCCTGACGCCGTAGCAGCGCCCGACCCAGGGCCCAGAGCGCGACGGCCGCCCCGACGGCGAACACGGTCACCAGCAGTGCCGCCAGCAGGTCGGTGCGGGTGGCGGTGAGGTCGGCCCAGACCAGCCAGACGGCGATCAGCCCGACGACGGCGGCCTCCGCCCACAGCAGCCGGACCGCCCAGCGGAGCGTGACGGGGATCGGGGCCGAGTCGATGGTCACGCGCGCCACGATACCCGGGCTGCCGGAAGGTACAGTGCCGCCCATGCGGGCCGTCCTGGTGGTCAATCCGAAGGCCACCACCACCAGCGAACGCAGCCGGGACGTGCTCGTCCGGGCGCTGCGCAGCGAAGTCGATCTCAGCGTGCGCTACACCCGTCGGCGTGGGCACGCCGTGGCGCTGGCCCGGGAGGCAGCCGCTGAGGGCGTCGACCTGGTCGTCACCCTGGGTGGCGACGGCACAGTGAACGAGGTGGTGAACGGCCTGATGACGGCCGAACCGCCGACTCGCGGCGACGACGCGCCGATGGCCGAGCGGCTGCCCGCGCTGGCGACCGTCCCCGGTGGCTCGACCAACGTGTTCGCCCGCGCGGTGGGTCTGCCCCGGGAGTGGCCGGAGGCGACCAGCATGATCCTGGAAGGGCTGCGGCTGGGCCGGAGCCGGACGGTGGGGCTGGGCCTCGCCGACGACCGCTACTTCACCTTCTGCGCCGGCTTCGGCCTGGACGCCGCGGTGATCCACCGGGTGGAGCAGGCCCGGCGGAAGGGTCGGGTCTCGACGCCGTCGCTCTATCTGCGTTCGATCATGAATCAGTACTTCTTCGCCTCGGACCGCCGGCACCCGGCGATCGTCCTGGAGCGTCCGGGCGAGCCGGCGGAGACCGAGCTGGCCACCGTCATCATCCAGAACACGGCGCCGTGGACGTACCTGGGCGACCGCGAGGTCAACCCGAACCCGGCGGCGTCGTTCGATCTCGGGCTCGATGTGCTGGCGCTGCGTCAGCTCCGGGTGGCTAGCACAACACGGACAGTGACGCAGTTCCTGTCCCGGCAACCGGATCCACGCGGTCGGCAGGTGTTACGACTCCATGACACGCCGGAGTTCACGCTGGTCTCAGGCCGTCCGCAGGCGTTCCAGCTGGACGGGGACTATCTCGGCGAGCGGGAGAAAGTCAGATTCACCTCCGTTCCCGCCGCACTGAGAGTAATCTGCTAGGTCTCGGGTACTGCCCTTGGTCGACACGGTGGCCACAACCGATCGACCTGGTCGCCGCCACACCGAGGAGCAGGTGCCGGAAATGTCAGCAATGTCACGCGGACTGTACTATATTGATCCTCGACTGTGGCACGGCGGGTAACCAGGAAAGCACTGGAACCCGGACAAATGGGTTGTGGGCTTGCTCACCGCCCGGAGTTTTTCCGAGCGTCACCCTTGACATCGCGACTGTTCGTGAAAGTATTCACAAGCGAACTTGAGTTACCGGGACATTGCCTGGATATGCTCGTCAGGTTGAGCTGTTCCAGCAGGTCCCCGGCGCTGAACGCCTGCTCACGCACTGCCGAATGGACAGACGCTAACTGTCACCATCGGCACTGCGGATGCATATAGGAAAAGCACGACAAGCAATTGTTCGCCACCCATCCAGAATGAGGAGTGTTGCCGCCATGGACTGGCGTCACCATAGTGTCTGCCGCGACGAGGACCCCGAGCTGTTCTTCCCGATCGGGACGTCCGGTCCGGCTCTCCTGCAGGTCGAGCAGGCCAAGGCCGTCTGCAGGCGCTGCTCCGTGACCGACCAGTGCCTTCAGTGGGCACTCGAGTCTGGTCAGGACGCCGGCGTCTGGGGCGGAATGAGCGAGGAAGAGCGGCGCGCCGTCAAGCGGCGCGGCGGTCTCCGGGTGCTGCGCGCTCACTCCGCCTGATCCCCAACGACACAGCTGCACGCCCCGGTGGGTTCGCCCGCCGGGGCGTTCTGCCGTCCGGCACCGGATCACACAGTGTAGGCACCGTGGATCCCACAGTGCCGGCCGGCATGGGTCAGCCCGTGGACGCCAGCGCGGGCCGGTCGTCGACCCGACGCAGCACCAACTCGACCAGCTCCGGCGCGTCGGTCAACGGCGCGGCGACCGCCACCGCACCCGCCGCCCCGGCCGCCTCGGTCACCGCGTCGTGGAACAGCCCCGGCGCCAGGAAGTACGCGGACACCGCGACGCGTCGCGCGCCGGACGCCCGCAAGCGGGACACCGCCACACCGGCAGCCGGTGGAGCCGCCGAGGCGTACGCCACCCGGCAGGGCACCCCGAACTCCACACCGAGCGCATCGGCGACCCGGCCCACCGACCGTCGCGCCCGCGCGTCCCGGGTGCCCGCCGCGGCCAGCACCAACGCGTCGAAGCGGCCCTCACGCGTCTCGCCCAGCCGTCGACACAGCCCGGCCAGCAGCCCAGGATCGGGCGTGTCGTCTGCCGGCCCGAGCACATCGGTGACCCGTACCGACAGCGGTGGCCCGGACCGCGCCGCCGCGGCGACCGCCGCCGGAATGTCCACCCGATGGTGGTACGCGGCAGTCAGCAGCAGCGGCACCAGCACCGCCCGGCGGTGACCGGCCACGGCCAGGTCGCGCAGCACCTCGGTCGGCCCCGGTTCGGTGTGGTCCAGCCAACTCGCCCACACCGGTGTGCCCGGCCGGGCCGCCGACACCGCCCGAGCCAGCGCCCGGGTGGCATCGGCCGCCCGTGGATCACGACTGCCGTGCGCGACCAACACCACCGGATCCGCCCCGCCGGCCGCACCGAGGCCGGTCGGGGTCGTCGCCGGGGAGGTCAGACGTGCAGCCCGCACTCGGTCTTCTCGAACATGGCCCACCGGCCGGCCCGCGCGTCCTCGCCGGCCTTCGTACGGCGGGTGCACGGCCAGCAGCCGATCGACCCGTAACCCTGCTTGAACAGCTCGTTGACCGGCACGTTGTAACGGGCGATGTAGGAGTCCACATCCTTCTGCGACCAGGCCGCGATCGGGTTGACCTTGACCTTGCCCCGACGCGCGTCGAAGGTCACCACCGGTGTGTTGGCCCGGCTCGGCGACTCGTCCCGGCGCAGCCCGGCAGCCCAGGCGTCGTACCCGGTCAGCGCCCGTTCCAGCGGCTCCACCTTGCGCAACTGGCAGCAGTCGTCCGGCGACTTGTTGAACAGTCGAGGGCCGTACTGGCCGTCCTGCTGGCCGACGGTGAGCCGGGGCCGGATCGACCGGACGTTCACCGGCAGCGTCCGGGCGACCTCGTCGCGTACCCGCAGCGTCTCGGGGAAGTGCAGGCCGGTGTCGAGGAAGACCACGTCCACCCCGGGGGCCACCCGGGAGACCAGGTGCGCCAGCACGGCGTCGGCCATCGAGCTGGTCACGCAGAACCGCTCACCGAAGGTCTGCGCCGCCCAGCGGGCGATCTCCAGCGCCGGGGCGCCCTCCAGGTCCCGAGCGGCCTGCTCGGCCAGGGCCCGCAGCTCGTCCGGGTCACGCCGGGCCGGGTCGACCGACGTCGAGCCGCCCGGGCCCACCAGGCGCAGGTTCGCGGCCGAGACGAGACTCATGAGGTCACCGCCCGACTCAGCAGCCCGGTGAACTTCACCGAGAAGACCCGGGTGCAGGCGTGGCACTCCCAGGCGCCGTGACCCGCCTCGTGCGGCCGCAGGTCCTCCTCGCCGCAGTACGGGCAGTACAGGGGTGCCGCTCGGTTCTCGCTGCTCACCGCAGTTCCTCCTCGTCGACTCTGATCACCCAGTTGGCGAACGTCTCGCCCTCGCTCCGACCGGCCAGGTAGCGAAGGGCCAGCCGTTCCACGTACTCCGGAAGTTCGTCGGCGGTGGTCTTCAGGCCGCGAAGCTTGCGGCCGAAACCGGCGGTCTGCCCCTGGGCCATGCCCAGCCCGCCGCCCAGGTGCACCTGGAAGCCCTCGACCTGTCGGCCGTCCGGGCCGACCACCAGTTGACCCTTGAGCCCGATGTCGGCCACCTGGGTACGTGCGCACGCGTTCGGGCAGCCGTTGATGTGGATCGAGATGTCCGCGTCGAAGTCGCGCAGCCGCTGCTCGAGCCGGGCCACCAGTTCCTCGCCGCGGGCCTTCGTCTCGACGATGGCGAGCTTGCAGTACTCGATGCCGGTGCACGCCATCGTGCCGCGCCGCCAGGCCGACGGCCGGGCCTCCAGACCGATCGCACGCAGCCCGTCGATCAGCGACTCCGTCCGTTCCGACGGCACGTCGAGCACCAGCAGTTTCTGGTACGGGGTGAGCCGCACCCGGTCGCTGCCGTGTGCCTCGACCACGTCGGCCAGCTGGCTGAGCTGCGCGCCGGAGACCCGCCCGACCACCGGAGCGGCGCCCACGTAGTGCCGCCCGTCGGCCTGCTCGTGCACGCCCACGTGGTCGACCGGCTTCGATGGCAGGACCGGTGCCGGGCCGTCGAGCAGCGTACGACCGAGGTAGTCCTTCTCCAGGACCTCACGGAAGCGCTCCACGCCCCAGTCGGCCACCAGGAACTTCAACCGGGCCCGGTTGCGCAGCCGGCGGTAGCCGTAGTCGCGGAAGATCCCGACCACCCCGGCCCACACGTCCGGTACCTCGGCCAGCGGCACCCAGACGCCGAGGCGCTTGGCGAGCATCGGGTTGGTGGAGAGGCCCCCGCCGACCCAGACGTCGAAACCGGGCCCGTGCTCCGGGTGGTCGACGCCGAGGAAGGCGATGTCGTTCGACTCGTACGGGGTGTCCACCAGCCAGGAGATCGACGTCTTGAACTTGCGGGGCAGGTTGGAGAACTGCTTGTCGCCGACGTACCGGGAGACGATCTCGTCGATCGCGGGGGTCGGGTCGAGCAGCTCGTCGCGGGCCACCCCGGCGACCGGGCTGCCCAGCACGATGCGCGGGCAGTCGCCGCACGCCTCGGTGGTCTGCAGACCGACCGACTCCAGCCGACGCCAGATCTCCGGCATGTCCTCGACCCGGATCCAGTGGTACTGGATGTTCTGCCGGTCGGTGATGTCGGCGGTGTCCCGCGCGAACTCCCGGGAGATGTCCGCGATCACCCGCAGCTGGGCGAGGCTGAGCTGCCCGCCGTCGATGCGGACCCGGAGCATGAAGAACTCGTCCTCCAGCTCGTGCGGCTCCAGCACTGCGGTACGCCCGCCGTCGATGCCCGCCTTGCGCTGGGTGTAGAGGCCCCACCAGCGGAACCGGCCCCGCAGGTCCTGTGGGTCGATCGAGGCGAAGCCCCGGTGCGCGTAGATGGTCTCGATGCGGGCCCGGACATTGAGCGGGTCGTCGTCCTTCTTGATCCGCTCGTTGGGGTTGAGCGGCTCGCGGTGGCCGAGCGCCCACTGACCCTCACCCCGTGGCCGGCGCGGCGCTCGGGTCGGACGAGCCGTCGGGTCCTCGGAACGGGCCGGGATGCTGCTGACCGCCATCGCGGCGTCCTCCGTTGTCTGCTGTGCCTCGGGATACGCGGGGCGCGGCGGCCGGCCCGGCGAAGCGGGCGGGACAACGGTGTCTTCAGACAGCCGGCGCGGAGCGCGCCCGAGACGGATTGGTCGGGCGTCGTCAGTAGGCCGGACAGATCGCGCTGCGCACGCGGCCGTAATCGACGTGGCGACGTGCCACGAAGCGGCGGACGACTGCGGCGGTCATGGGCCCCATGCTGCCACACCCCATGGGGGCCGGCCAATGTCCGCGTGCTGGATCCCACATCACGGGCCGAGTTCTCCGGCCGGCCGTGGCAGGCTCGAACCGTGGGGCAATTGTCCGAGAGGTCGGCCGGGGCGGCGTGGGAGCACCTGCGCCGCCTGCCGGTCTGGCTCCCCCCGGCGCTGGTGACAGTGGCGGTGACGGTGACCGGGCTGGGCTCCGCCCAGCTCTGGCGCGACGAGTTGGCGACGTGGAGCGCGGCCACCCGGTCGCCCGGCGACCTGGCCCGACTGGCCGGCACCATCGACGCCGCCACCGGGCCGTACTACCTGCTGATGCACCTCTGGACGGGGGTCTTCGGCGACTCCACCATCGCCCTGCGCGTACCGGCGGTGTTGGCGATGACGGTGGCCGCCGGGCTGCTCGCCGTGCTCGGCGCGCGGCTCGTCGACCGGCGCGGCGGCCTCTTCGCCGGGCTGCTGTTCGCGGTGCTCCCCGGCACCTCCCGCTACGGCCAGGAGGCTCGCCCGTACGCGCTGGCCACCATGCTCGCCGTGCTCGCCACACTGCTGCTGGTGAGCGCGCTGCGCCGACCGAGCTGGGCCCGTTGGGCCGGTTACGCGGCCGCCGTCGCCGCTCTCGGGCTCATCCACCTGATCGCGCTCACACTGCTGGCCGCCCATGCGCTGGTCGTCCTCGTCGCCTGGTGGCGCGGCCCGACCCCGGCCGGCATCGCCACCCCGGCCCAGCCCGACGCCACGCGGGACCGGCGGGTGTGGCGGTGGCTGGTCGCCGTGCTGCCGGTCGCGCTGCTGGCCGGCCCGCTGCTGGTGAAGGCGCGGACCCAGCAGTCCCGGCAGTTGAACTGGGTCCACCTGGCCCGGCTGGACGACCTGACCGCGCTGCCCGGCGGCGTGGCACAGAGCAGCGTGGTGGGTGGCCTGCTGCTCGGGGTCGCCGCGCTGGGCGCGGCCCGGCTCGGGCGGCGCGCCCTGCTGCCGGTCAGCGCGGTGCTGCTGCCCGTACTGCTGCTCTTCGCCGCCGGCGCTGTCGTACCGCTGTGGGTGCCTCGGTATCTGGTCTTCGTGGTGCCCTTCGCGTGCCTGCTGGCGGGCGCGGCGCTGGCCGCCGTGGCCGCTCCGGCGGCGCTCGTCGTGGTGGTGCTGGCCGGGCTGCTCGGCCTGCCCGATCAGGCCGCGCTGCGACGGACCCACGAGTGGCCGCGCAGCGCGCCGGTGGACTACGCGGGGGCGGCCCGGGTGATCGCCGACGGTCAACGTCCCGGTGACGCGGTGGTCTACTCACCCCGGCACAGCTGGCTCTTCCTCGATCTCGGCATCGAGTACCACCTCAGCGGTCCACCACGCGACGTGCTGGTCACCGAGGACGAGGTCCGCCGCGGCGATCTGTGGGCCGCCGAGTGCCCCCAGCCGGCACCGTGCCTGGCCGGTACGACACGGGTGTGGCTCGTCGTCTCGGGCCGGCACGCCGAGCCGCTGGCCGCCGTGCCCGACGCCAAGGGCGACGCGCTCCGCAGGGACTTCACCGTCGCCCAGGTCTGGCAGCGCCCCGGCCTGACCGTCGCCCTGCTGACCAGCCGCCCCGACCGCTGACCCGACCCCCAGGTGCCGGCGGGGGTCTGCGGCGGGAGCGGACATCAGGATGGGCGTGATGCCTCTCAGTCATCACGATGACTCACCGTCACCAGGCGCATCGAGGTGGGCGGGCCCGGTCGCCCGCCCCACCGGAGGCGGCAGAGCGGGTCAGGTCTGCGAGCGGCCGTCGTGGGTGGTGGTGCGGGCCAGCGGGATTACCAGCATGGCCTCGGTGCCACCGTTGGCGCCGGCGCGCAGTTCGATGGTGCCGCGCAGCTCCCCGGTGATCAGGGCTCGGACGATCTGGAGGCCGAGCCGGCTCCCGCGTTCGGCGTCGAAGTCCGGGGGTAGGCCGCGCCCGTTGTCGGTCACCGAGACGTGCAACATCTTGCGGAACCGGTGCGCGGAGACCACGACCTCGGGCCGCAGCGACGGGTCCACCTCGGGAGCGGCGACCGGCACCATGCCGGAGGCGGAGGCCACCGGGGCCTCCTCCTCCGCCTCGTCGGCCGGCGGGAAGCCGTGCTCGACGGCGTTGAGCAGCAACTCGTTGAGGACCATCACCAGCGAGGTGGCGATCTCCGCCGGCAGCACCCCGAAGCTGCCCCGCCGACGCATGCCGACGCTCACCTCGGTCGCCGCGACCTCGGTCGCCGCGCTGGCCACCCGGTCGACGATGCCGTCGAACTCCACCGCCTCGTCGCTGGACATGGAGAGCGTCTCGTGCACCAGGGCGATCGACGCGACCCGGCGTACCGACTCCTCCAGCGCGACCCGCGCCTCCGGCATGGCCACCCGGCGGGCCTGCAACCGCAGCAGCGCGGCCACGGTCTGGAGGTTGTTCTTCACCCGGTGGTGGATCTCCCGGATGGTGGCGTCCTTGGTGATCAGTGCCCGGTCCCGGCGGCGGACCTCGGTGATGTCCCGGACCAGCACCAACGCTCCGATCGGCACCCCGGCCGGCATCAGCGGCAGCGCCCGGGTGAGCATCGTGGCACCTCGTGCGTCGATCTCCCGGCGGGGTGGCGCCTCACCACGCAGCGCGGCCAGGATGCCGTTCGAGGCCTCGGTGCCGTCCAGCGGGTCACCGGCCAACCGGCGGTGCAGCGCGGCCAGGTCCTCCCCCACCAGGTGCGAGGCGTAGCCCAGTCGGCGGTACGCGGACTGGGCGTTGGGGCTGGCGTAGGTGACCTTGCCGCCGGCGTCGAGCCGGACCAGTCCGTCGCCGACCCGGGGCGCCGAGGTGGTCTCGCCCGGATGCCGCGGCGGCGGGAAGGTGCCGTCCGCGATCATCTGCGCCAGGTCGTCGGCGGTGGTGAGGTAGTTGAGCTCCAGCTGGCTGGGCGTACGCGCGGTGGAAAGGTTGGTGTCCCGCCCCACCACGGCGATCACCTCGCCGGCCTCCCCCTCGGCGGTACGCAGCCGGACCGGGATCGCCTCGTGCCGGGCCGGCACGTCGCCGTACCAGACCGGGTCGCCCTCACGCCAGATCCGAGCCTGGGAGTACGCCACCCCCAGGTGGGCCACCTCCGGCCCGCCGACGATCCGACCCACCTGGTCGTCCTGGTAGGCGGTAGGTGCGGTGGTCGGGCGCACCTGGGCGACGCAGAGGAACGTGCCCTCGGCGTCGACCGGCACCCAGAGCAGCAGGTCAGCGAAGGACAGATCGGAGAGCAGTTGCCAGTCGCCCGCGATCCGGTGCAGGTGGTCGATGTCGGCCGGACGGAGATGGGTGTGCTCCTCGGCGAGGTCGCGCAGCGTGGACACGGTGACCAGGGTGCCACGCCACGCCTCACATCGTCGCGGTGACCTTCTTCAACCCGCGCGGCGCGTCCGGGTCCTCGCCCCGGGTGAGCGCCAGGGCCAGCGCCAAGCGCTGCATCGGCAGGATGTCCAGCAGCGGGGCGTACCGCTCGTCGACCTCGGGGACGGCCAGCCGGGTGGCGCCCGGAACGTCGGCGGAGCCGACCACCACGACGTCGGCGCGGCGTTCGCCGAGGCGGGGCAGCACCTCACCCATCGACCGGCCGCCGGGGCCGGATCCGACCACGGCGAGCACCGGGACCTCCGGGTCGGTCATGGCGAGCGGGCCGTGCAGCAGGTCGGCGCCGGAGAAGGCGAGCGCCGGCAGGTACGAGGTCTCCATCAGCTTCAGCGCAGCCTCCCGGGCGGTGGGGTAGGCGTACCCCCGGCCGGTGGTGACCAGCTGACGGGCGAACCGGTAGCGCGGGGCGAGCTGGGCCGGGGTGCCGTCGGCAAGGGTGCGGGCGGCCAGCTCGGGCAGTGCGTCGAGCGCCTCCCGTTCGGCGTTCGGAAGCACGCCGTCGCCGGCCCGGATCCCCTCCACCAGCATCAGCAGGGCGAGCAGCTCCGCGGTGTACGTCTTGGTGGCGGCGACCGCCCGCTCGTGCCCGGCGGCGATGTCGACGCTCAGCTCGGCCACGTCGACCAGCGGCGAGTCGGGGGCGTTCGTCACCGCGAGGGTCAGCGCACCGGAGGCCCTGGCGGCGCGCAGCACCTCGGCCAGGTCGGGCGAACCGCCGCTCTGGCTGACCCCGACGACCAGCGCGTCGGAGAGGTCGGGGCGGGCCCCGAAGAGGGTGACGACGCTGGGCGAGGCCAGCCCGGCGGGCAGGCCGAGCCGGATCTCGGTCAGGTAGGCCCCGTAGAGCGCCGCGTGGTCGGAGGTGCCCCGCGCGGTGAAGACCACGTGCCGTGGCCGACGTTCGGCGATGACCGCCGCCACCCGGGCGATCTCGGCGGCGTTGGCGGCGGAGAGCAGGCGCGCGTAGCCAGCCGGCTGCTCGTCGATGTCGGCGGCCATTCCAGCCCCTGCACGTGTCACGGAAACCCCTCCCCTGCGCGGTTGCCGCGCGATTCCTGCTCAGTCTTGCACTTTTAAGCGTATCTCAGCAATCGAACGAGCAGGACTGCGCAGCTGATCACCAGTTGATCTCAATATCAACTACGCTTTACCCGTTGCACCCGGTCTAACTGCCACGAGAGGACGACGTGCCCGAGGGAACGGACGATCCCGCGCTCTCCGCGACGGAGGAGCTGGCGCTGGCCCGGCTGGCACTCGACGAGGGCGACCTGCACCACGCCGCCGGCCACCTCGCCGGCGCGTTGGCACGGGCCCCCACCCTGCCGGAGGTGCACGAGACCCTCGCCCGGCTCGCCGTGTCGAGCGGCGGCGGCCTCGACCTCTTCCCAATCAATCACCACACCTTCGTCGGTGCGGTGGTCGCCCGCGCCCACCTCCTCGCCACCGCCGGGCGTCCCGCCGAAGGGCTGGAACTGCTGGCCGCGGCGACGTCGTACGCGCCCGGCACCGAGTGGGCCGGCGTGCCCTGGGTCACCGCGCCCGAGCTGGTCGAACGACTGGAACCGGAGCACATCGCCCGCGTCCTCATGCAGGTCTGCGCCGCACTGCCCGACCCGGTGCCACGGATCGGCCGGGCTCCGCTGACCCCGTACCTCACGCTCGCCCGCAACGCGGCGACGGTGCACCCCGAACACGGCCTGCTGCTGGGCGCGGCGTCCGCGCTGGCCCGGCGCCTCGGCGAGGTCGAGCTGGCGGTCCGCTGGGCCACCCGCGGAGTACGCGCACAGCCCTCGAAGATGGGCGAGGTGTGGCTCGGGTACGCGTACCGCAGCTCGGGCCGGACCCGCGACGGCCTCGCGGCCCTCGGTCGGGCCGTCGAGCTGGACCCCGACGACCTGGCGATCTACGCGGACATCGCCGGCACCCTGGCCGAGATCGGCCGGCTGGACGAGGCGTTGGAGTGGACCGAGCGGGCGCTGGCGCGCGATCCGTCGTTCGACTGCGCGGTGCACACCGCTCACCGCCTGCGGCACCTGCGCGACGGCGACCTCGCCCACCTGGTCGCGCTCGCCGACTTCGTACGGGACCACCCGGACGACAGCCACGAGCACGGCGACCTGGCCCAGTGCTGCCGGGGTCGGCCCTGGCTCGGCCAACTCACGCCGGCCGGCGGGCCCCTGGTCGACGCGATGCGCCAGGCGGTGGCCGATGACGACAACGGTCTCGGCGGTGCCGTACGCCTCTCCGCCGCCGCCCCGCCGAGCGCGGTCGGGACGGCGATCTCCACAGCCCCCGGGCTGCGGATCGAGGTCGTCGGCGCGCCCGAGCCCGACCCGCGCGAGCCCCGGCGGGAGTCCGCTCAGCGGTTGTGGCACTACGCGGACACGGTGCCCACACCCGCGCTGGCGGCGCCCTCGGCGACGGCTGTCGAACGGATCGGGCAGATCGCCCATCCGGCGTGGGCACACCCGCCGGCGGCGTACGACGCGGCAGTGGGTCTGGCCGGCCTCGACGTGGACGACCTGCTCGGTCTGTTGGTGCACCCGCCGGCGGCACCGGCGAACGCGGTGGGTCGGCTGCTGGCGGCCCACGACCCGTCGGTCTGGGTGCGTGGAGTCCAGGTGTGGGCCTGTCTGGGGCTGCTGCACCACCGCACCGACGAGCCGTGGGAGGGCTCGACCCGACGCCGGGTGCTGCTCGATCTGATCTGGGGCGTCGAGGACTGGGTCACCGAGGCGGCCCTGTTCGCCCTGGTCACCGCCGCCTGGGTGGACCCTTCGGTGCGGCCGGACGTGGCCCGGGTGGTGGCGGAGCGGCTGGCCGACGCGGCTGACGTGGCGCGGAGCCGACCGGTCCCGATCGCCGCCTCGCTGGCTCACCTGGCACTCGCCGCCCCGCAGTTGGATCCGGCGACGGCGGCACTGGCCACCGAGCTGCTGAGAGCCAACTCCCCCCGGCTTCCCCGCCCCCGCAACCCCCTGCGCCGCCTCTGGCAACGCCTGCTCCGCCGCTGATTCCCCGCAACCCCGCGATCTTGCACTTACTGTCGCCGTCTTGTCGGAAACAGTGCTTGTGCACGCGCACAAACTGCAAGATCGCGGGGTTTGGGGGTTACGCGACCGGGGCCTTGCCGAGGGCGACCTCGGCGTCCTCCTCCGGGGTGGCCTGCGGCGGCGCCTCGTTCGCGGTGCGCAGCGGGATCTCCTTGATGAACCAGGCGAGCACCGGGATCACGATGGTGAACAGCACCGCCCAGAGGAAGACGTGCGAGATGGCGTCGGAGAGACCACCGAGCACCGCTTCGCGCGCCTGGGCGGGCAGTTCCTTGAGCTTCTCCAGGTCCATCCCCGCGCCGCCGGACTCGCCGCCGAAGGCCCGACCGCCCTCGGAGCTGGCCAGCCGGTTGGCGAAGATCGCGCCGAACAGCGAGATGCCGAACGAACCGCCGATCGACCGGAAGAAGGTGGCAGCGCCGCTGGCCGCGCCGAGGTCCTTCTGCTCCACGCTGTTCTGCGCGATCAGCATCGACGTCTGCATGAGGAAGCCCATGCCGACGCCGAGCACGATCATGTACAGCGAGGACATCAGCTTGCTGGTGTCGGTGTCGAGCATGGACAGCAGCGCCATGCCCGCGGTCATCACCACGCCACCGATGATCGGGTACGCCCGGTACTTGCCGTTGCGGGTGATCGCCCGGCCGATGACCAGCGAGACGACCAGCATGCCGAACATCAGGGGCAGCAGCAGCAGACCACTGTTGGTGGCCGAGGCACCCTGCACGGTCTGCTGGTAGAGCGGCAGGAAGTTCATCGCGCCGAACATCGCGAAACCGAGCAGGAAGCCGATCACCGAGATCAGCGCGAAGTTGCGGTTGGCGAAGAGCGCCAGCGGCAGGATCGGCTCCTGGACCCGGCGTTCCACCACTGCGAACGCCGCCAACGCGAGGACGGCCAGCAGGGCCAGGCCGAGGATCGGCAGTGACACCCAGTCGTACTCGTTGCCACCCCAGGTGGTGATGAGCACGATCGCGGTGATGCCGACCGAGAGCAGCCCGGCGCCGAGCCAGTCGATCCGGTGCTCGGTGCGGTACTTCGGCAGGTGCATGGTGCTGATCAGCACGAGCAGCGCGATACCACCCAGCGGCAGGTTCACGTAGAACGCCCAGCGCCAGGAGAGGTGGTCGGTGATGAATCCGCCGGCCAGCGGGCCGGCGACCATGGCGATGGCCATGATGCCGGCGATCATGCCCTGGTAGCGCCCGCGCTCGCGGGGCGGGACCAGGTCACCGATGATCGCCATCACGCCGACCATGAGGCCGCCGGCGCCGAGGCCCTGCACGGCCCGGAAGGCGATGAGCTGGACCATGCCGTCCTCTGGACCGCCGAACATCCCGGAGCCGGCCATGCCACAGAGGGCGGAGCCAACCAGGAAGACGACGACCGAGGTCAGGAAGACCGACTTGCGGCCGTAGAGGTCACCGAGCTTGCCCCAGATCGGGGTGGAGACGGTGGTGCCCAGGACGTACGCGGTAACCACCCAGGTGAAGTGGTTGAGCCCGCCGAACTCGCCGACGATCCGCGGTAACGCGGTGCTGACGATCATGTTGTCGAGCATCGCGAGCATCATCGCGATCATCAGCCCGAACAGCACGACCCTGATGTTGTTGGGTCGCGTGCCGGCCTGGGTTGCCTGAGTCATAGGTAAGCTCCCCCCGAGGATTGCCGTACTTACTTGCCGCCCGGCTAGTCACCTTACTAGCCGCACGGTAAGTTGGGTACGAGGAGCGGTCAAGCCATTTGGGGGGCGTGGGTGAGCGAGAGCACAGGCGGCGGAACGCGGGAACGGATCAAGGCCGTCGCGCTTGAACTCTTCACCGAGCAGGGGTACGAGAAGACCTCGCTTCGGGAGATCGCCGAGCGTCTCAACGTCACCAAGGCCGCGCTCTACTACCACTTCAAGAGCAAGGACGACATCGTCGCCAGCTTCGTCGAGGACCGGCTGGAGCGGATGGACGCGCTGACCGCCTGGGCCGCCACCCAGCCCGCGACCCTGGCCACCCGGCGCGAACTGATCTCCCGCTACGCCGACACGATGTTCGACGGCACTCAGCCGTCGGTGATGCGCTTCTTCGAGCAGAACCAGACCGCGCTCAAGAGCCTCTCCTCCGGCCAGAAGATGCGCGGCCGGATGATGGAGCTGGCCGAAGCGCTCTGCCGGGGCGACGACTCCCCCGCCGCCCAGCTACGCGCCGCGCTGTCCCTGTTCGCGGTGCACACCAGCTGGTTCGCGGTCCGCGCGCCGCACATCAGCGACGACGAACGCCGCAAGCTCGCCCTGGAGGTGGCCGACGAACTGCTGGCCGCCATCGGCACGCAGCCTGACGCCTGACCATCTCGTGATCGATGTGGCCGGTCCGGCCCGTCAGTGGTCCGCCGGCCGGCCGACCTGAGCCCGCCGGTCGCCGGCTCAGCCGCGCGTCAGCTCCAGCCGGAGGCCGAGCAGGTCCACACCCGGCAAAGGTGACCAGTCCTTGTCCGGCGAACGGACGAAACCGCGCCGCGAGTAGAGCCGGTGCGCCGAATCGGCCATCCCCGCCCGGACGCAGATCGCCACCGCCGTGCAACCCAACTCGGTCGCCCGGTCGACACACGCCTCGACCAGTGCGGCACCCACACCCCGCCCCTGAGCGCCCGGGTCGACAGCGAGCATCCGGAACTCGGCCTCGCCCGGCCCGGCCAGCTCGGCGAACGGGCTGCCCGGCAGCACGAACGTGACCGAGCCGAGCACCGCCCCGGTCACCTCGTCGACAGCGACCAGCACCTCGCCGCTGGCCGCCCGGGTCGACACGTCGGCCAGCACCTCGCCGTACCCGTGTTCGCCCTTGAGCTGGCCGTCCGCCTCGTACGCGGCAACTGTCAGCCGGGCCACCGCGGGGAAGTCGACCGACTCGGCCGAACGGACGCGCAGCCCGGTCAAGCGATCACGGCGATCAGGTCACCGTCCTGCACGACGTCGCCCTCGTTGACGACGAGCTGCTGGAGCACACCATCGGACTCGGCGACGACCGGGATCTCCATCTTCATCGACTCGAGGATCACCAGGGTGTCGCCCTCGGTCACCGTGTCGCCCGCCGTGGCGACGACCTTCCAGACGTTGGCCACCATCTCGGCGCGGATCTCCTCGGCCATGTCCAGGCCCTCCCTCTTCGCGACGTGCCTGCCGATGTATCCAATCATGCGTCGACCGGCGGTGGGCGGGCAGCGGCGCAGCCGGGATGACAGGCCCGCCCTGGGGAAGGCGGCGGGTGTCGACCGCACTACCATCAGCGGGTCGGACCCGACGCCGGACCGCCGGTGGCCGCATCCGCGCCGAGGTCGTGCGCAGGACGGATCCGACCCATCACGAGGAGGTCAGCATGGCGAAGAAGTCCAGGAAGAAGAAGGCTCGTAAGAAGAGCGCCGCGAACCACGGCAAGCGTCCCAACTCCTGAACGGGTCGGCGGGCCAACTGCCCGTCGTCGCTCAGCCGGCCCAGGCCGGGTACACCGGTGGCCCGGGTCGATGTCGACCCGGGCCACCGGTCTTGCCAGCTGGTGCCGACGCTCGGTCGGCGTCCTCAGACGATCAGTCGGCCAGCTCACGGGAGTCGCTGGTCTCGAAGACCACCAGCTCGGTGAGCTTGACCCGCAGCCGCTCACGCAGCTCATCCGGCGCGGTCTCGTTGCCACAGCAACGCGCCACCAGCGCCCGCACCTCCTGCTCCAGCCCGTACTCGCGCAGGCAGGGCCCGCACTCGTCCAGGTGGTGCCGGATCAGCGAGCGACGCTCGTCGGCGCACTCCAGATCGAGGTAGAGATACACCTCCGCGAGCACTTCGCGGCAGTCCGTCTCGTGCGGCTCCCCACAGCTCACGTCACACCTCCCGGCCGGCAGCGGCGGTCGAGCCCTTCGCCGAGCGGGCCGCACTGAAGCCCCGCTCGCCCGCGTAACGCTCGAGCAGCTTGCGCAGATTACGACGGCCCCGGTGCAGACGCGACATCACGGTGCCGATCGGCGTGCCCATGATGTCCGCGACCTCCTTGTAGGAGAAGCCCTCGACATCGGTGAGATAGACGGCCAGGCGGAACTCCTCCGGCAACTGCTGGAGGGCCTCCTTGACGTCACTGTCCGGCAGCCGGTCCAGTGCCTCGGTCTCGGCCGAGCGCAACCCGCTGGAGGTGTGCGACTCGGCCTCGGCGAGCTGCCAGTCGGTGATCTCCTCGGTGGGCGCCTGGATCGGCTGGCGCTGCCGCTTGCGGTAGGAGTTGATGTAGGTGTTGGTCAGGATCCGGTAGAGCCAGGCCTTGAGGTTCGTGCCCTGCTCGAACTGGTGGAAGGCCGCGTACGCCTTCAGGTACGTCTCCTGGACCAGGTCCTCGGCATCCGCCGGGTTGCGTGTCATCCGCAGCCCAGCAGCGTAGAGCTGATCGACGAATGGCATCGCGTCCCGCTCGAATCGGGCCCTGCGCTCGTCCGTCTTCTCGGTGGTCAACCGCACATCCCCTCGCGTCGGATGCTTTCCCGCCGAGGATACGCGCACGGACCTGCCCGCAGATTCACTTCCGGCCGGTGTGCCCGTGCTCACCGCACCCACCCCGCCCGGTCCCGCTGTCGCGGGCCATTCCGGGCCGTCCAGCAGCCGCTTCAGCTGCCGGGCGTCCCGCTCGTCCCGTTCCAGGCTTCGTGTCTCGGTTGGCACCGGTCACCCCCCTCGCAGAAAAGTCGTCCGGGGGTAGTAACGCGAGATGACCACTGGGGCATTCCGGCCGCCCCTCCCCGTTCCTGGTCCCGGCCCCGACGGCGGCCGGCGCTGGGACCAGGAAGGGCCTGGGAGGACTGGTGTCACCGGCCCTGCTCGGGCCGGCGGCACCAACGGATGCAACGACCCGTGCCCGCCCCGGAAACGGTCGACCCGGCGAGCCGGGCGCGACGGGTCAGCCGGCCGCCCAGCCCTGGGCGGACAGCCAGTCGCGTACGACGGCGGCGGTGCCGGCCGGATCGCGGCGCAGGTCGTGCGTCTCACCGGGACGACTCACCACCTGCACGGCCGGTCCCGGCTCCGGCGTCCCGAACGGATCCCGGTCGCCGTTGACGACCAACGTCGGCAGGCCGGTGCCCAGCTCGTCGGCGCGCGAGCGTTCCGGCCGGCCGGGCGGGTGCAGTGGAAAGGCCAGTGCGACCACGCCCACCGCGCCCACCGCACGGGCCGTCCGACAGGCCACCCGTGCGCCGCTGGAACGCCCACCGACCACCACCGTCGGCACGTCGGCGTGCCGGGCGCGCAGCTCGGCGAGCACCGCCGTCCAGGCCTCGTCGAGGTGACCTGCCGGTGCCGGCGCACGTCGACCGGCGACCCGGTACGGCTGCGTCACCCGGACCACGGCCAGGCCGGCCGCCACCGACGCGTCCCGGACCGCGAGCAGGTCGGGTGCGTCGACGCTGCCGCCCGCGCCGTGCCCGAGGACGAGCAGGGCGGTGGCCGGGCGGACCGGCAGGTCGGTGTCGATCCACGCCGGGCCGCGCGGGGTGTCGATCTCGTTGCTGGCTGGCACCGGCCTATTCTGCGCCGCCGGACGGGTGTCGGGTGCGAACCGGGCCGCCGATCAGCTCAGCGGGACCAGGGCGAGCAGGCGATCACGCACCGGCGGGCCGGCGTCGTCGATGGCGTCCGGATCGGGTTCGACCTCGCCGCGCCAGGCGACCAGCATCGCCCGTCGTTCCCGCGGCGTGGTGCCGCCCCACACGCCGTGGCAGTCACCGACGTCGAGGGCCCACGCCAGGCAGGACCCCTGCACATCACAACTGCGACACAGCGCGACGGCGGCGTCCGCCGGCTCGTTCGGTGCCGGAAAGAATGTCTCTGGATCGACGCTCTGGCAGGTTCCTCTGGTGCGCCACGCGTCGTCCTGTCGCCGTTCTCGCA
The DNA here is from genome assembly GCF_040649115.1 of Micromonospora sp. NPDC049049. NCBI lineage: Bacteria > Bacillati > Actinomycetota > Actinomycetes > Micromonosporales > Micromonosporaceae > Micromonospora > Micromonospora sp. NPDC049049. The sequence continues at coordinate 57,135 of NZ_JBEZEX010000028.1, forward strand.
CGGCCCGCAGCAGTCGCGGATCTCGCCGCGCCGCTGCCACCTCGTGCGGGCGCGGCATACGTGCCCGTGTCATCCGCCCACCTCCCCCGTGGGACCGGCAAAAGCTGTGGACGTCGTCCGCCCCGTGCGGACCGACAGCCACTACCGGCGCTGTGTTCTATCGCACTTCGCAACCTCGGGACAAGGGTCTGCCGGGAACATGACTGAACAGCCAGGAGACGAATCGCGCGAAGCCTGGCAAATCGGCGGCCGACTATGCGCCGCAGCGTCAGAACAGGGTCAGCTCCTGCGGTGACACCGTCGGCGCCACCGCCACCCGCGCGGTCAGCTGCGGCCCGTCGTTACGAACGTCCCCCACCGCCGCACCCACCGGCCGGATCTCCAACCCCGCCAACTGCTCCGCCGACGCCTCGGTGAGCAGCCGCCCCGGCTCCTCGGTCGGCGCGAGCCACGACGACCACCGCTCAGGTGGCAGCAGCACCGGCATCCGGTCGTGCACCTCGGCCAGGTCGCCGAGCGCCGTGGTGGTCAGCACGCTGAAGGTGAGCCGGGTCTCGGCGTCGGACTCCCAGACCGACCAGATGCCGGCCAGCGCGAGCACCGAGCCGTCCCGGGGGGTCATGAAGTACGCCTGTCGCGCGCCGTCGGGCAGCCGGACCCACTCGTACCAGCCGTCGGCCGGGACCAGGCAACGGCGACGGGAGAAGGAACCGGCGTACGCCCGGCTGGTGGCCACCGTCTCCGCCCGCGCGTTGATCATCCGGGCGGCTCCCGACGGGGACCGGGACCAGTGCGGCAGCAGACCCCAGCGGCCGACGCAGAGGCTGCGGTGCCCCTCCGGGCTGACCCGGACCAGCGGCACCGGGTCGGTCGGCGCGACGTTGTGGTCCGCCCGAACCAGGCCGTCGGAGTCGTCGGAGGACTCGAACAGCGCGCTCAGCTCGCCGGAGCTCCGGGTCGTCGCGTACCTGCCGCACATGGGGCACACGCTAACGCGTCGGAGGCCCTGTCGGCTGTCCCGCCAACCGGGAGTACGAACGCCGGGTACCGCCGCCCGCCCGCCGACACGGCAGAATGTAACGGTGGGCAACCTGACCGCGACCCGGCCGCCGCAGCCGTGGACCGCACCGACCGCATCCGACCCGGTGGCGGCGACGCTGCGCCTGCCCGGTTCCAAATCGATGACTGCCCGGGCCCTGGTGCTCAGCGCGCTGGCCGCCGGCCCGTCGACGCTGGCCCGTCCACTGCGCGCCCGTGACACCGAGTTGATGGCCGCAGGCCTGCGGGCGATGGGCGCGCACGTCTCGATCAGCGACGACGAGCGCTGGCTGGTCCGACCGCACCCGCTGGCCGGCCCCGCCCACGTCGACGTCGGGCTGGCCGGCACCGTGATGCGGTTCGTGCCACCGGTGGCGGGCCTTGCCGACGGGCAGGTCACCTTCGACGGTGACCCGTACGTACGCACCCGCCCACTCGGCCCGCTGGTCGACGCGCTGCGCTCGCTGGGCGTCCGGATCGACGTCACCGGCACGGGCAGCCTGCCGCTGACAGTGCTCGGCACCGGCCGGGTCACCGGCGGCGAGGTCGTGATCGACGCGTCCGCATCCAGCCAACTCGTCTCCGGGCTGTTGCTGGCCGCCCCGCGCTTCGACCGGGGCGTCGTGGTCCGCCACGTCGGGCGGCCGGTGCCCTCCGCGCCGCATCTTCGGATGACGGTGCAGATGCTGCGGGCCGCCGGCGCGGCGGTCGACGACAGCACCCCCGATGTCTGGGCCGTCGAGCCCGGCCCACTCACCGGACGCGGCTGGGACATCGAACCGGACCTCTCCGGCGCCGTGCCGTTCTTCGCCGCCGCACTGGTCACCGGCGGCGAGGTCACCTTGCAGGGCTGGCCGCACAGCAGCGCGCAGCCGGTCGAGAAACTCCGCTCGCTGCTGCAGCGGATGGGCGGCGAGGTCACCCTCTCCACCAACGGGCTGACCGTCCGTGGCACCGGCGTGGTGCACGGTCTGACCGCCGACCTCTCCGACGTCGGCGAGCTGACCCTCGTGCTGACCGCGCTGGCCATGCTGGCCGACTCGCCGTCGGTCTTCACCGGCGTCGGGCACATCCGCGGCCACGAGACCGACCGGCTCGCCGCGCTCGCGCGCGAGTTCGGCGGGCTCGGAGCGGACATCACCGAAACACCTGACGGGTTGGAGATCCGGCCCCGACCGCTGCGCGGCGGCGTCTTCCGCACCTACCACGATCACCGCATGGCGCACGCCGCCGCAGTGGCCGGGCTCGCCGTTCCGGGCATCGAGGTGGACGACGTGGGGTGTACCTCCAAGACCATGCCCGAGTTCCCGGCACTATGGTCAGCGATGGTGACCGGCAAGAGCTGACGCGAGAAGAGGACAGGTCCTGGCGACCAAACGGCGGGAGTACGACGAGGACGACGTGCGGGTCCGGCCCGGAAAGTCGTCGCGCCCACGTACGCGCACCCGCCCGCAGCACGCCGACGCGGTCGACGGGTTCGTCATCGCCGTCGACAGAGGGCGCTACACCTGTGTGCTCTCCGGGGCCGAACGCGGCGTGGTCGGCGCCGAGCTGCCCACTGTCACCGCGATGCGGGCCCGCGAGTTGGGCCGCAAGTCGGTGGTGGTCGGTGACCGGGTCAGCCTGGTCGGCGACACGTCCGGCGCGGAGGGCGCGCTCGCCCGCATCGTCCGGATCGCCGAACGTCGCTCGGTGCTGCGCCGCACCGCCGACGACGACGAGACCACCGCCGAGGGTCGGCTGGAACGGGTCGTGGTGGCCAACGCGGACCAGTTGGTGATCGTGAGCGCGTTGGCCGACCCACCGCCGCGCACCGGGTTCATCGACCGCTGCCTGGTGGCCGCGTACGACGCGGACGTCGAGCCCTTGCTCTGCCTCACGAAGGCCGACCTGGCCGGGCCGGAGGAGGTGCTCGGCTACTACACCGAGCTGGAGCTGCCGTACGTGCTCAACCGCCCCGACTCTGACCTCGACGCGCTCCGCGCGCTGCTCAGCGGCAAGGTGTCGGTGCTGGTCGGGCACTCCGGCGTGGGCAAGTCGACGCTGGTCAACCGCCTCGTTCCGGACGCGCTGCGGGCGGTCGGCGTGGTCAGCGCGATCGGCCGGGGCCGGCACACCTCGACCAGCGCGGTGGCGCTGCGGTTGCCACCGGTGCCCGGAATCGACACCGACCCGGGTTGGATCATCGACACCCCCGGGATCCGCAGCTTCGGGTTGGCGCACGTCTCGGCCGACAGCCTGCTGCACGGCTTTCCGGACCTGGTCGAGGGCACCGTCGACTGCCCACCGAACTGCCCCCACACGGCCGACGAGGCCGAGTGTGGGCTGGACGCCTGGGTGGCCGCCGGTAAGGCCGACCCGCGCCGGCTGGCCTCGTACCGTCGGTTGCTCGCCTCTCGGGCCGGCGAGGGCGACTCGCGCGGCGACAGCGACCAGCGCGGCCCCGGCGAGGATGACCGGCGCGGCCCCGACGAGTGACGCGACGGGCGTGGGCTAGGTTGCCGGAATGACCGGGTACGCCGACGACCTCGCCCTCGCCCACCTGCTCGCCGACCGGGCCGACGCCATCTCCACGGCCCGGTTTCGTGCGCTCGACCTGCGCGTCGAGGCGAAGCCCGACCTGACCCCGGTCTCCGACGCGGACACCGCTGTGGAGCGGGAGATCCGCGCCCTGCTGGCCGAGCAGCGACCGGCCGACGGGCTGCTCGGTGAGGAGTTCGGCGCGCAGCCGTCCGCCGACCCGAACGGCCGCCGGTGGATCATCGACCCGATCGACGGCACCAAGAACTTCGTCCGTGGCGTGCCGATCTGGGCCACCCTGATCGCGCTCTACGACGGCGACCGGCCGGCGGTCGGCGTGGTGTCCGCACCAGCGCTCGGACGACGTTGGTGGGCCAGCGCGGGCGCGGGCGCGTACGCCGGGCCGGGCCCCACGGCCGGTGAGCGGATCGGCGTGTCCGCGGTGCGCGGGGTGGCGGATGCCAGCTTCTGCTACTCGTCGTTGAACGGGTGGGAGGAAGCCGGGCGGCTCGACGCGGTGCTCGACCTGATGCGGGACAGCTGGCGCAACCGGGCGTATGGCGACTTTTACGGCTACATGCTGTTGGCCGAGGGGGCACTGGACGTGATGGTCGAGCCGGAGTTGTCACTGTGGGACGTGGCGGCGCTGGTGCCGATCGTCACGGAGGCGGGTGGCACGGTCACGGATCTGGCCGGACAACCGGCTCCCGCCGGCGCTCCGGGCACCGACAGCAGCGTGGTCGCCACCAACGGTGTGCTGCACGCCGACATCCTCGTGCGCCTCAACCGACCAGCCGAGCGCTGACCCCCGGCAACCTCTATCCTCGCCAGGTGGTCTCCTCCGGTTGGTGCTTCCTCGCGGCGATGATCGTCGCGTACGGCTTCGCCAATCTGCTCCAGTCGGTGGCGGCGGCCCGCACCACCGTCCACCACACCTTCGATCCGGGCCTGCTTCTGCGCCTCGCCGGGCACCGGACGTACCTGGTCGGTCTCGGCTGTCAGATCGCCGGTTTCGTGCTCGCCTTCCTGGCCCGGCGGGACCTGCCGCTGTTCCTCGTGCAGGCGAGCGTGGCCGCCGGGCTCGGGGTGACCGCCATCCTCGGGGTGCTGGTGTTGAAGTGGCGGCTGCCGGCGGCGGAGGTGGTGCTGCTGGCGCTGCTCTTCGCGGGGATCACCGCACTGGTGTTGTCCGCCCGGCCGGCGCCGTCGAAGCAGCTCGGCACCGCCGGCTCGATCGCCCTGCTGGTGGCACTGGGCGTGATAGCGGTGCTCGGCTTCTTCGCCGTCCGGCTGCACGGGGCGCCGGGTTCGGTGGCCCTCGGCTCACTCGCCGGGCTGGCGTTCAGCTCGGCCGCTGTCGCCGCCCGGCCACTGGCATCCGCGCCGTCCGCCGAGGCGTTCCTCGCCGACCCGCTGTTCTACCTGCTGATCGCCCACTCGATAGTGGGTCAGCTGCTGCTCGGTCTGGCCATGCAGCGCGGCTCGACGACCGCCGCGGTCGCCGCGATGGACGCCGCCGGCGCGGTGCCGGCCGCGATCGTCGGCCTGCTGCTGCTCAACGACAAGATCTGGCCGGGGCGGGAGTGGCTGGCCGCGGTCGGCTTTTTGGTGACCCTGGCCGCGGTCATCGGCCTGACCCGGTACGCCGAACCGCAGCAGCACCGTTCGGTGACACGCCGTCGGGACCCCGCCATGGTCGGTGCCGGCCAGCCGGGCTGACCGTCCGGCACCGCACCACGGTCGAGGTCCCGCAGCACCGCCGACTCACGCCTCGACGGGCTTGCGGCGGCTCACCACCCGTTCGTAGAGGCGTTCCAGCGCACCGGCGGTCCGCTCCCAGGTGTAACTGCTGCGCACCCGGTCCACAGCGGCGTGCCCGTAGGCGAACCGACCGGCGTTGTCGCCGAGCAGCCGGCGCAGCGACACTCCGAGTGCCCGTACGTCACCGGGGGGCACCAGGCGGCCGGTGACCTCGTCGACGACGGCGTCCGCCAGACCGCCCATCGCGTAGCCGATCACCGGCACACCGCAGGCCATCGCCTCCAGCGAGACCCGTCCGGCCGAGGAGTAGTGCGGCGTGCAGGCGACCACGTCCGCCGACCGGTACCAGGTGGCCATCTGGTCGTGCGGCACCGCCCCGACGAGCCGTACCTGGTCGACGACGCCGAGCTGTTCGGCCAACTCGCGCAGCCGTCGCGCCTCGGCGTGATTGACCAACTGGTCGGCCGGCGGCCCGCCGGCGATCACCAGCTCGGCGTCACCGACCAGCCGCATCGCCCGGATCAGGTCCTCCTGGCCGTGCCCGGCGGCCAGCGAGCCCACCGAGAGGATCCGGGACCGCTGTTCGCGCGGTGCCGCCTCGCCGTCGGGATGGAACAGGTCGATGTCGACGCCGGCCGGCACCAACGCGACCGAGCTGCGTTGCAGACCCATCCGGGTCAGCTCGTCGACCTCGTCGTTGGACTGGGCCACGGCGATGTCGACGGCCCGGGTCAACGCGCGCTCCAGCGTGATCCGCTGGCCCGGCCCGTCGTAGTGACCACCCAGGTGACGCAGCTGCTCGATGCCGAGCGAGTGGAACGTCTGCACCACCGGAATGTCGGTCTCCCGGACGGCGTGCGCGGCGGCCAGGCCACCGACCCAGTAGTGCCCGTGCACCACCTCGGGCCGCCAGGACCCCGACCACTCGTCGGCCAGCCAGCGGCCGACCTCCGTCACGTACGGGATCAGCTCGGCGGTGGGCAGTGGGGTGGGCGGGCCGGCGGGCACCTGGTGCACCTGGTAGCCGTCGACGTTCATCGTCGCCGGCAGCGTCGGGTCGTCCCGACGCACGTAGAGCCGGACGTCATGGCCTCGTTCGGCCAGCTCGGCGGCGACCCTCGCGGTGTGCTGTCGGGTGCCTACCGGCGGGCCGTCGGCGTGGCGGTAGGAACTGGCGTGCGCGCAGACGAGGCCGACGCGCATGGGTCACCTCCCTGCGATCTTTCCTCGGCGGTGGTCCTCCCGGTCAGAGCGTCCCATTAACCCCGCGACGCTGAGCCGAAACCTGGCAGATCAGGAAGAGTCCCCGCGAGTGCCACCGACACTTGCGCCACGGCAAGCACACGCGACACGCGACAGCACTTCGACGATGATCGACAAGCCGTCGTCGGTGTGACCAGGCCCGGCCGGGGGTACCGCTCAGAAATGCCGCTGACCCGCAGTCTCGCCGATTCGACAGTGGTGATCACCGGTGCGTCCAGCGGGATCGGCACGGCGACCGCGTACGCGCTGGCCCGCCGTGGTGCCGCCGTCGTGCTGGCCGCCCGCAGCGAGCCGGCCCTGCTCAAGGTCGCGCAGCGCTGCCGGGAGTTGGGCGGCCGGGCGCTGGTCGTACCGACCGACGTCACCGAGTTGGAGTCGGTGCGGCGGCTGGCCGACCAGGCGGCGGCCGAGTTCGGCCGGATCGACGCCTGGGTGAACAACGCCGCGGTGAGCGCGGTGGGGCTGTTCGACGAGATCCCGGTCGCCGAGTTCCGCCGGGTGCTGGAGGTCAACCTGCTCGGGACGGTGCACGGCATCAAGGCGGCCCTGCCCTACCTGGGTGCCGCCGGTGGCGGTGTGCTTGTCAACAACGCCTCGGTGCTGGCCGAGGTGGCAATGCCGTACCAGTCGGCGTACAACGCCACCAAGCACGGCATCCGTGGGCTGGCCGACACCGTCCGACAGGAGCTGCGGGTCACCGGTCGCGGTCACATCTCCGTCTGCACCGTGCTGCCGGCCACGATCGACACCCCGTTCTTCCGGCACACCGGCAACCACAGCGGCCGGGAGCTGGTGCCACCTCCTCCGATCTACCCGCCGGAGGTGGTGGCCGAGACCATCGTCCGGCTGCTGCGCCGGCCTCGCCGCGAGGCGTACGCCGGCGGCGCCGCCCGGCTGATCGGCCTCCAGTGGCGGCTGGCGCCCGCGCTGGTCGAGCGCACCCTCGGCTGGTACGCCCACCGGACCCAGTTCGGCCCGGGCGCCCGGGTGGACAGCAGCGGCAACGTGTTCCACCCCGATGCCCAGGCGCGCCAGGACGGTGGCTGGCACGGTCGGCGGCGACAGTTGGCGCGGATGACCGCCGCGTTCGGTCTGGCCGCCGCCGGCACCGCTGTCGGCACCCTGGCCGCCATCAACCGCCGTTCCCGGTCGGACCGCTGATGGCGGATGTCGAGCGCCCGAATGCGCTGACCGTCACCGGCGCGCACAATGGGGCGATCATGTCGAGCTGTCTCGTGGAAATCGACGACTCGTCAGCGGTGGTCCGGCTGACCGGTGTGCTCGAGGCCGCCAGCGCCGAGGAGGTACGCGGCGCGCTGCTCGCCCGCCTGGCCGACCGGCCGGGCCCGGTGGTGGCCGACGTCACCGGTCTGCGGGTCGTCGACCCGGCCGGGCGGAGCGTCTTCGCCGAGGTCCGCCGGGAGGTCGCCGACTGGCCCGCCGCGGATCTGCTGCTGTGTGATCCGGCGGTCGACGGGCCCGCCCACCCGGACGCCGCGCTCGACGGTGTGCCGGCCTGGCCGACGCTCGACGGGGCCTTGGCCGCTGTGGCGGCGACACCACTGGCGGCGGTCCTCAGCGCCGAGCTGGTTCCGGCGGTGGGAGCCGCCAGGCAGGCACGCGAGTTGGTCAGCACCGGTTGCGAGCGCTGGGGCATGCCGACGCTCACCGACCCGGCGTGCATCGCGATCACCGAGATGGTCAACAACGTGGTGGCGCACGCCCGGACCCCGATGACGGTTCGGCTGGCGCCCCGGGAGACCACCCTGCACCTGGCGGTTCGCGACCACTCCCCGCGTCAGCCGACGTTCGCCGGGATGTCCCCACCAGACCGGGCCGGCGGTCGGGGACTGCTGCTGATCGACACGGTGACCCGCCGCTGGGGCAGCACTGCCGTACCGGACGGCAAGGTCGTCTGGTGTGTGCTGCACCCCGACGACGAGGCCGCCTGACGGGGCTTTCGCCGTCGGCGCCCGATTCGGCGCCGTACCGTCGACTGCCGCCCGGTTACGGCGGCAGGGCAGCGGGTAGTGATCAGACATGCGCGACAACGAGTACCCGACCCCCGTGTCCGACACCGAGGCGCAAGGGCTGCCCGACACCGCCGATGACGACTCGACCGCCAACGACGACGTCCTCACCGGGCGCGAGGCGGACGGCCCGGACCCGGCCCAACTGCCCGGCGACCGGACGCCGGTGGCGGTGGACCGGTTCGGCACGACCGCCGAGGAGCAGCTCGACGGTGAGTCGTTGGACTACAAGCTCGACCGCGAGGTCTACGAGCGCCCGGCGGACGACCCGCTGGCCGGCACCATCGACCCGAAGATCGCCTTCGAGGCGGACAACCTGGAAGCCGCGGCGGAGGCTCAGCTGGACGCCGACGTGATGGATCCCGGGCCGACCTCGGACCCGAACTCACCGGTCTCCCTCTACGACCACGGTCAGCTCGGCACCGTTGCCGACGCCACGGTGGGCCGGCTGGTGGAACCCGACGAGGGGGCGCACACCGACCAGGAGACCGACTCGGTGGCGTACGACGCCGGATCGGCCGGGGGCGGGGCCACCGCCGAGGAGCTGGCCATCCACGAGACGGAGCCGCCCCGCTCGGTCTGACGTCCGCTCAGTCGTCCAGACCGCGTTCGATGGCGTACCGGGTCAGCTCGACCCGGTTGTGCAGTTGCAGCTTGCCCAGGGTGTTCTGCACGTGGTTCTGCACGGTGCGGTGCGACAGGCCGAGCCGCTGGGCGATCTGCTTGTACGACATCCCCTTCGCCACCAGCCGCAGCACCTCCGTCTCCCGTTCGGTGAGCTGGGGCGTCGCGGGTTCGGCAACGCCGGCCGGGCCGGTCCCCCGCCCCGGTCCGGCGGCCAGCCGGCGGTACTCGCCGAGCACCAGCCCGGCCAGGCCCGGAGTGAAGACCGCGTCGCCGGCAGCGGTGCGGTGCACCGCCTCCAGGAACTCGGCGGGTGCTGTCGACTTCACCAGATAACCGGTGGCCCCGGCCTTCACCGCGTCCAGCACGCTCTGCTGTTCGCCGCTGGCGCTGAGCATCAGCACCCGTACGGCGGGCAGCGCCGCGCGCAACCCCAGGATCACCTCGACGCCGGAGATGTCGGGTAGCTGCAGGTCGAGGACGACGACGTCGGGCCGGGCCGCGGCGGCCACCCGGATGGCCTGTCGTCCCTCGCCGCTGGTCGCCACCACCAGGAAACCGGCCTCGGTCAGGTCGCGGGCCACGCCCTCCCGCCACATCGGATGGTCGTCCACCACCATCACCCGGACCGGGTTCGCCGCCGTCACCTCGGCACGCTCAGCTCGATCTCGGTGCCCGCCTCGGGGGCGGACACGATCCGCACGGTGCCGCCCACGTCGACCACCCGTCCCCGGATCGACTGGGTCACGCCGAGCCGACCCTGGGCGGCCGCCTCGTCCAGCCGGCCATCCGGAATGCCCGGCCCCTCGTCGCGGATCGACACGGTCACCGTCGCCCCCTCGTCCTCGATCAACACCCAGGCCCGCCCGCCGGCGTGCCGCCCCACGTTGTCCAGGGCCGCGCCGGTCGCGGCGGCCAACTCCGCGGCCACCCGTCGGGGCAGCGGCACCGGGCTGGCCGGGGCGGAGAGCGCCACCGCCGCCGAGGCGTACCGGCCGAGCAGGGTCCGCAGGTCCACCGCCTCGCCGCCGTCCGGGAGGCTCGCGGCGGCCGGACCGGCCCCGGCGATCAGCGCCCGCAGAGCAACCTCCTGCTCACCGGCCAGTCGGGCCAGCTCGCCGGCCTCCCCGGGCAGGTCGGCGCCGCGCCGCTGCACCAGCGCCAGCACCTGGAGCACCGAGTCGTGGATGTCCCGGGCCAGCCGCTCCCGCTCCCGGGTGGCGGCCTCCAGCTCCACCGCGCGCTGCAACCGCTCCTCGGCGCTCACCGCGAGCCGGGCCACGTGCCCGACCACCACCCCGGCGAGCAGCATCAGGATCACCCCGGTGAACGAGGACTGACCGATGCGCTCCCGGGTGGCCAGGTCCGCGCCGGCGACCAGCAGCGCGGCGACGGTGCCCCGCCGCCGGCCACCGGAGACGGCCCAGGCCAGCACCGGGCCGGCCATCCAGGCCACCCCCAGGGTGGGTACGCCGTGGGCGAGCGCCGTCCGGCCGACCACCCACGGGGTGGCCAGCACGATGGCCACCACCACCCCGAGGTCGGCCAGCAGCAGCGGCCAGCGCCGCCAGGCCGGCCGGGCGTACCCGACCGCTGTCGCGCCCGTCCAGGCGATCATCAAAATGATCAGGGCACCGACGGCGTACGGGTGGGCGTACCGGTCGGCGTCGCGCACCGCGAGCACGCAGACGTACGCCAGGGAGGCCAGTCTGAACACGGTGAGCGCACGCCACAGCGGCACCTCGAACCCACCCGGCGGCGACGGCATGGCGGTCAGGATGCCACAACCGGGCCGGCACACGGCGAGCAGCGAGTGCGGTTCAGGAAACCCTGACGTACGGTGGAAAAGCCGCGAATTACTCCGAGATGTGCCGCCGGGACGGGCCCATGACAAACGCAGATCCGCACGCACCGCGTACGGTTGTGCCCATCGAACCTGCCCTCCTGATCGCCGAAGCCTTTGACCAGGCCCAGGTGACCGAGATTCGACACTCGGTCACCTCCTGCGCGCATGCCTCCGGCCTCAGCGGCCAACGGCTGGACGACTTCGTGCTCGCGATCAACGAATTGATCACCAACGCGGTGCGGCACGGCGGCGGGCGCGGCTGGCTGCGACTCTGGCACGAGTCGGGTGCGCTGGTCTGCGAGGTCGCCGATCACGGGCACGGGATCAGCCCACAACGACTGGGCGACCGCAGTCGGCCCGCCCCGGACACCGCCGGCGGCTGGGGCCTGTGGCTGGCCCGCGAGCTGACCGACGCGATGGAGGTGGTCACCGGCACCGCTGGCACCACCGTCCGCATAACCACCGGCCTAACCAGTCACAACCACACCCCGCACTAACCCGACCCGCCCCACCCCCGGCCCGACCGCCCCGGCCTCACCACGCCCCGGCCCGCCCCGGCCCGCCCCGGCCCGCCCCGGCCCGCCCCGCCCTGCCCCGGCCCGCTCCGTCGATCATGGAGTTGTGGTGGGGGACAAAGCTCTCGTATGACGCCGAACCAGGCACCATAACCCCATGATCCACCGGGTCTGGCCGCGATCTTGCGCTTACTGTCCCGACATCCGTGGCATTCCACGCTTTTCGACAACCGAAACTGCAAGATCGGCGGAGGCAGGTACGGCACGGGGCAGGGCGCAACGCGCGCGGGGCAGGGCGCAAGGTGCGCAGGGCGGTCAGGCGAAGAGGGCGGAGACGGATTCTCCGTTGTGGATTCGGCGCGTCGCCTCGGCCAGGGCGGGAGCCACCGACAGGACCTGCAGCTTGGGGACCCGCTTGGCGGCCGGGATGGGCACCGTGTTGGTGCAGACGATCTCCAGGACGCCGTCCTGGTCGCTGAGCCGCTGCAACGCGTCGCCGGAGAAGAGGCCGTGCGTGCAGGCGAGCCGGATCGACCGGACCTTCAGGCCGCGCAGATGCTCCATCAGCTCGACCACCGTGCTGCCCTTGGCGATCTCGTCGTCCAGCACGATGACATCGCGGTCGGTCACGTCGCCGATCACCGCGCTGATCTTGACCAGGTCGTCGCTGAACCGCTGCTTCGCCCCGGCCGCGACCGGAGTGCCGAGCAGCCGGGCGAAGGCTGCGGCCTCCTTGGCGTTGCCCAGGTCGGGCGAGACCACCACGGTGTTGCTGAGGTCGTAGCGCCGGAAGTGGGTGGCCAGTTCCCGCAGCGCGTGCAGGTGATCCACCGGAACGCTGAAGAAGCCGTGCACCTGCGGCGAGTGCAGGGTCATCGCGAGCACCCGGTCCGCCCCGGCCGAGGTGAGAAGGTCAGCGACGAGCCGCGCGCCGATCGAGATCCGTGGGGCGTCCTTCTTGTCCGAGCGGGCGTACGCGTAGTGCGGCAGCACCACGGTGATCCGACCGGCGGAGGCACCCCGGGCGGCGTCGATCATCAGCAGCAGCTCGACCAGGTGCTCCTGCACCGGCGGCACCAACGGCTGGATCAGGAAGACGTCCCGCTCCCGGCAGTTGGCCTGCAACTGGACTTCCAGACAGTCGTTCGCGAACCGGGAGACCCGCACCGGGTGCAGCGGCACCCCCAGGTGGGCGCAGATCTCGGCAGCCAGGTCGGGATGGGCGGTTCCACTGAAAACTGCGATGTCGCGCACGTTCGCACATCGTAGGGGAAGCCGACGGCCGCCGACTGCAGCGGGCCGGAACCCGCCGTGACGCCTGTCGCGCCGCGCCGCCGTCCGGGTACGGTGCTGCGGTGACCCCCCAGTACGTCGCCGCCATCGACCAGGGCACCACTTCCTCGCGGTGCATCGTCTTCGACCGTGCCGGGGACATCGTCGCCGTGGCCCAGCGCGAACACCGGCAGATCTTCCCCCGACCGGGGTGGGTGGAGCACGACGCCGAGGAGATCTGGGACAACGTCGAGCAGGTGGTCGCCGAGGCGCTGCGGGCCGCCGGCACCGACGCGTCCGGGCTGGCCGCTGTCGGCATCACCAACCAGCGGGAGACCACTGTCGTCTGGGACCGGGCCACCGGCCGCCCGGTGGCCAACGCCATCGTCTGGCAGGACACCCGGACGGGGCCGCTGCTGCGCGAGCTTGCGTCGGCGTACGGCGAGGAGCGGTTCCGGGCCCGCACGGGCCTGCCGCTGGCCACCTACTTCGCCGGGCCGAAGCTGCGCTGGCTGCTCGACGAGGTCGAGGGCCTGCGTGAGCGTGCCGACCGCGGCGAGGTGCTCTTCGGCACCATGGACAGCTGGCTGATCTGGAAGCTGACCGGCGAGCACGTCACCGACGTGACCAACGCCAGCCGGACCATGCTGATGGACCTCACGACCCTCGACTGGGCGCCGGATCTGCTGGACGCGATGGGTGTTCCGGCGGCGATGCTGCCGGAGATCCGCTGCTCCGCCGAGGTCTACGGCACGGCGAGGGGGGTGCTCGCCGGGGTGCCGGTGGCGAGTGCGCTCGGCGACCAGCAGGCGGCCCTGTTCGGGCAGACCTGCTTCCAGCCGGGTGAGGCGAAATGCACCTACGGCACCGGCAGCTTCCTGCTGCTCAACACCGGCGCCACCCCGGTCCCGTCGACGCACGGTCTGCTCACCACCGTCGCCTACCGGATCAAGGACCAACCACCGGCGTACGCCCTAGAAGGCGCCATCGCGGTCACCGGCTCGCTGGTGCAGTGGCTGCGGGACAACCTCGGGCTGATCTCCACGGCCGCCGAGGTGGAGGAGTTGGCCCGCACCGTGGACGACAACGGCGGCTGCTACGTGGTGCCGGCGTTCTCGGGACTGTTCGCCCCGCACTGGCGCAGCGACGCCCGGGGGGTCATCGCTGGCCTGACCGGTTACATCACCAAGGGACACCTGGCGCGTGCGGCGCTGGAGGCGTCGGCGTGGCAGACCCGCGAGGTGATCGACGCGATGAACGCCGACTCTGACGTGGCGCTGCGTCGTCTCCGGGTGGACGGCGGGATGACCGCGAACGGGCTGCTCATGCAGTTCCTCGCCGATGTGCTCGACGTGCCGGTGGTCCGTTCCCGGATCACCGAGACCACCTGCCTGGGTGCCGCGTACGCGGCCGGTCTGGCGGTGGGCTTCTGGCCGGACCTGGCGACACTGCGGGCGCAGTGGCGCTCCGACGCGCAGTGGGAGCCGGCCATGGCTCCGGACCTGCGCGAGAAAGAGCTGCGCCAGTGGCGCAAGGCAGTGCAGCGCACCCTCGACTGGGTCGAGTGAGCCGGTCACTCCCAGCGGTTGCCGGTGAGCTTCTCGTAGACGTCGATGTAGCGGGCCCGGGTCGCCTCGACCACCTCGGCCGGCATGTCCGGGGCGGGGGCCTGCTTGTTCCAGCCGCTGCCGGTGGCCCAGTCCCGCACGTACTGCTTGTCGTAGGAGAACTGCACCCGGCCCGGCTGGTACGACTCGGCCGGCCAGAACCGCGACGAGTCGGAGGTGAGCAGTTCGTCGGCGAGGACCAGGGTGCCGTCCGGCGCCCAACCCAGCTCGATCTTGGTGTCGGCGACCAGGATGCCCCGGTCGGCGGCCAGCTCGGCGCCGCGCCGGTAGATGTCGATGGTGATCTGCCGGAGCCGCTCGGCGGTGGCCTGACCCACCTTGTCCACCACGTCGTCGTACGTGATGGGCTCGTCGTGCTCGCCGGCCGGGGCCTTGCTCGACGGCGTGAAAATCGGCTCGGGCAGGATCGACGCCTCGCCGAGCCCTCGCGGCAGCTCCACGCCGGAGACCGCGCCGGTCTTCTCGTACTCCAACAGGCCGCCGCCGGTCAGGTAACCGCGGGCGACGCATTCGACCGGGAGCATGTCCAGCCGCTGGCAGCGGATGGCCCGCCCGGCGAACTCGGCGGGCACGTCGGTGGCCGAGATGACGTGGTTCGGCACGAGGTCGGCGAGCTGCTCGAACCACCAGAGCGAGAGCGCGGTGAGCAGACGGCCCTTGTCCGGGATCGGCGTCGGCAGCGCCACGTCGTAGATCGAGATGCGATCCGAGGCCACCAGGATCAGGTCGTCGCCGTCGGCGTAGACGTCCCGGACCTTGCCCGAGTGCAGAAGTTCCACGCGCCCTAGTACACCACGCGAGATCGCGCGGCCTGATTCGACCACCCGGCCGAGGGTGACCGGACGGACGTTGACACCTTCATGTGCTGCCTGCGTGAATGGTCCGACCGCCACCCCCGTAGGTCCAGGAGAGCCCCGTGCCCGTTGTTCGCCCCTCGCTCGACCGCCTCGGCGCGGACCCGGGTCGGCGCCGACTGCTCAGCGCGCTGCTCGGCGCACCTCTGCTCGCGTCCGGCGGGCTGGCGGGGTGCAGTGACGACGCCGCCACCTCGACCCAGGACGGGCCCGTCGAGCTGTCGGTCTTTTGGTGGGGTGGCACCAAACGGGCCGAGCTCACCGAGAAGGCGCTGCGGCTCTACTCGGATCGCAACCCCCGGGTCACCTTCCGGGTCACCTGGCAGGGCGCCGACGGCTACTACGACCGGCTGGCCACCCAGGCGGGTGGCGGGAACGTACCGGACCTGATCCAGATCGACGACGCCATGCTGACCGAGTACACCCAACGTCAGGTCATCCTCGACCTCACCGACCACCGCCTGGATCTTCGGGGCCTGCCGGAGGGTCTGATCCGCTACGGCACGGTGGAGGGGCGGACGATGGCGGTGGCTGCCGGGCAGACCCACGCCGTGGTGGTGTTCAACCGGGACCTGCTGCGGGAGCTGGAGATGCCGGAGCCCCGCGCCGGGATGACCTGGCCCGACTACATCTCCTGGGCCACGCAGGTCACCGAGGCCAGCGACCGCCGGGTGGCCGGCACCATGGACGGTTCGGGCGACTACCGGGCACTCTGGCTCTGGTTGCGGTCGCAGGGCGGCGAGTTCTACCGGGGCAACCAGCTCGGCTTCGGCGCGGACGAGCTGATCGCGTGGTTCGAGTTGTGGCAGCGGGCCCGTCAGAGCCGAGCCACGCCGAGTGCGGCCCTGGTCGAGCAGGCCGACAGCGGCGAGCCGGCCCGGCAACTGGTGGTGAGCGGCGCGACGGCGGCGTCCTTCGCCTGGTCGCACCAGCTACCGGAGCTTCAGCGACTCACCGAGTCCGAGTTGGGCATCGTCGGCTTCCCCGGCCCGCCGGGGGCTCAGTGGGCACGGGCGTCGATGTACTGGGCGGGATTCCGGGGCACCCGCCACCCGGACACGGTCGCCGACGTGATCAACTTTCTGACCACCAATGGTGAGGTCGGCGCCGTTCTCGGCCACGAACGTGGGCTGAACGCCAGCGCCCAGGTCCGCCGCTACGCCGAGGGCAGCATCACCGACCCGGCCCAGCGACGTGCCGCCGAGTTCGGTGCCAGCATCGCCGACCTGCTCGGGCCGGCGCCGGCGCCGCCACCCCAGGGACACGCCAAGGTGCGCACCCTGCTGGTCGCCGCCGCCGAGCGGATCCGCGTCAAGCGTGACGGGACCCGCGAGGCCACCGCGCGTTTCCTGTCCCAGGCCATCGCGGCCCTGGCGGCGGTGAGCACCGGCGGCCAGACCGGAACCGGCCGCTGGTGACCCTCCGGCGTCTCCCGGCCTCGTCAGCGCGGCGGGCCACCCCGGCGGTTGCGCATCAGACGCAACACCAGGAACACGACGATCGCGACCACCACCAGGCAACAGAGCAGCGGGAGCACCCCGAAGCCACCGCGGCCTCGCCGTTTGGCGGCCTCCACCACGAGTTCGCCGGTGCCTGTGGACGCCCAGGCTGCGACCGGCACGAAGACCGCCAGTACGACCGCACCGAAGACCGCGCTCAGGCGGCCCCACCACTTACCGAATGAAGACATGTGCCCATCCTCGCCGAAGGGCGCAACCTCGGCACGTCGGTCCACGCCGAATCACGGGACCGGATGGTGCGGAAGCTCCCCGGCCGGTGCGCAACGCGCTCGCAACGTCCCGGCAAAGATGATGATCTTTACATGAATCTCTCGAGGTGATCGGATTCGCCTCATGCTCACCTCTTTAGGCAGTGCGCGGATCTCTCGCACCCGAAGATCTGCGGCGGCAGCGGTCGGCGTCACAGTCGTCGCCGCTCTCCTCACCCCCACGGCGGCACACGGCGCCCCACCACCCCCACCGCCGCCGACGAGACCCGCTCCGAGCGGCGACGCGGACCACACCCCCGTCACGGTCACTCTGATCACCGGCGACCGGGTGACGGTGACCCCGGGCGTCCACGGCGCAACCGAATCGGTGGACGTCAAGCGCGCCCCGGGCGCCACCGGCTCCGTACGCATCTCCACTGAGGGCCGGGACACCTACGTGTACCCGGACGAGGCGTTGCCGTACCTCGCCACCGGTCGACTCGACAAGCAGCTGTTCGACGTCACCCAGCTCATCGCCCAGGGCTACGACGACGCGCGGACCGCCGACCTTCCCCTGATCGTCACCCGCACGACGGGTGCGGCGAAGCTCAGGACCGGCACCACGCTGCCGGGCGCGCAGACCACGCTGGAGCTGCCCTCCGTCCGTGGTGAGGCGATCCGCACCCGCCGAGCGCAGGCGGCGGACTTCTGGTCGGCCCTCACCAGTGGACAGTCGCCGACCGGCCGCAGCGCTGCCACCCCGGCGCCCTCCTTCGCGGCCGGCGTCGACAAGGTGTGGCTCGACGGCAAGGCGAAGGCCACCCTGGCCGACACCACCGCCCAGATCGGCGCGCCCGCAGCGTGGGCCGCGGGTGGCACCGGCAGCGGCGTCCGGATCGCCGTCCTGGACAGCGGAGTGGACACCACGCACCCGGATCTCGCCGACCAGGTGGTGGCCTCCCGAAGCTTCATCGCCGGCCAGGACGTGATCGACCGGAACGGGCACGGCACGCACACCGCGTCCACCGTCGCCGGGACGGGCGCCGCCTCCGGCGGCAAGGAACGGGGCGTGGCCCCCGACGCCGACCTGGTGATCGGCAAGGTTCTCGACGAGTACGGCAGCGGGTCCATCTCGGGGATCATCGCGGGCATGGAGTGGGCGGCACGGGCCGAGCACGCCAAAGTGATCAACATGAGCCTCGGCGTGAGCGCCTGGCACACCCAGGACGACCCGCTGAGCCAGGCCGTCAACCAGCTGACCGCCGAGACGGGTGCGCTCTTCGTCGTGGCCGCCGGCAACAGCGGACCAGATCCGTACACCCTCGGCGCGCCGGGCACCGCGGACGCCGCGCTGACCATCGGCGCGGTGGACACCTCCGACCACCTGGCGGGCTTCTCCAGCGTCGGGCCCCGGATGAACGACGAGGCCCTCAAGCCCGACATGACCGCACCCGGGGTGGACGTGCTGGCGGCACGCTCGCAGCACATCCCCTGGGGTGAGGGCTACTACCGGGTCGACAGTGGCACCTCGATGGCAGCGCCGCACGTCGCCGGGGCGGCCGCCCTGCTGGTGCAGAAGCACCCGACCTGGAGCGCGCGGCAGCTCAAGGACGCGCTGATGGGCACCAGCGTCCGCACGCCCGACTACGACGCCTACCAGGCCGGTAGCGGTCGGTTGAACGTCGCCGCCGCCTACCACCAGGACCAGATCGTCGCGTCCGGGTCGGTGGACGCCGGACTCGTCGGTTGGGGCAGCGCGCCACAGCCGATGAAGCGGACGATCACCTACACCAACACGACGGACGGCCCGATCGCGTTGGAGCTCTCCGTCGATCACGGCACCGCCCCCGCGCAGACGTTCACAGCAACCGCCGACCGCGTCACGGTGCCCGCTCGGGCCAGCGCGACTGTCGACGTCGTGGTGGCCCCGGCCGGCCTCTCCCCCGGCAGGTACTCCGCCCAGGTCACCGCCCGCTTCGCCGCAGGCGAGGTGCACACGGCCGTCGGGGTCGCCGTCGAGTCCAAGAAGTACGACCTCACCATCCACCTGAAGGACCGCGCCGGCCAGCCCATGAGCGGCGAGGTCGAGGTCGTCAACGCCGAGACCGGCTCCGCCTTCATGTGGGTGCCGGACGGAAAGCTCACCGCCCGCCTGACGCCCGGCTCCTACACCGTCGTCGCGGCGGCGGACGTGGAGGGTCTGCACGGGCCCCGCTCTCTCGGGCTCGCGATGCTGACCGCTCCGGAGGTCGACCTGACGACAAACCGGGTAGTGGAACTCGACGCCGCGCGGGCCCGCCAGGTGAAGGTGGCCACACCCCAGCCGACCGCCGTCGTCAACAGTCGAATCGACGTCTACCGCTCCTTCACCGAGAGCGAGCCGACACCCGCCGACTGGAACGCCCTGCGCGAGACGTTCTGGCCGGGCGCCGCCTACGACAGCCTGTGGGCCCTGCCGACCGGGAACAAGGTGCGCAAGGGCAGCTTCGTCTTCACCACCCGGATCCGCGCCGAGCAGACGCCGCTGGCCATCAGCTACCACGGCCGGCAGCTCAGCGACCCGCTCGCCCAGCCCGGTTCCCCGCCCCTGCCCGACGGCACCTCGCGCCTGGACGCCGTCTTCGCGGGTGCCGGCGGCACCGCCGACTACGCCGGCCTGGCCGCCCGCGGCAGGGCCGTGGTCGTCCGCGGCAACGACTCAGTGACCCCCACGGATCAGGCAGCGGCGGCGCACACCGCCGGCGCGGCGATGCTCGTCGTGGTCAACGACCGCGCGGGCCGCAAAAGCGAGTGGTACGGCAACCCCGACGCCGTGACGACCGGACCGATCCCGGTGGCCTCGGTGACCATGGACGAGGGCGAGGCGTTGATCCAGAACATCATCGCTGCCGGCCGCAAGCCGCTACGACTGGTTGTCGTCGCCCACCCCAGGGCGAAGTACCTGTACGACCTTGTGGATTACCACAGGGGCGGGGTGCCGAAGGACCCGTCCGCCAAGACCGACCCGCGCAACCTCGCCCGGATCGATCTCACCTTCTCCCCGCCCCCGGGGAAGCAGTCCAGCGAGACCCGGATGGACTTCCCGCCGTACGAGTACGCGGCGGCACGGCCGTTCCCGTTCGAGCCGGTCGCGCCGGGGCCGCGCACCGACTGGGTCTCCGCGGGCGGCGGCATCAAGTGGATGCAGTACGCCGACGTCGCCGACTGGGCGCGGTCCAACACGGAGGCCATCGCCTACCGGCCGGGCAGCGTCCAGAAGGACCGCTGGTTCGGGCCCATCACCCGGCCACGGATGCTCAGCACCGAGATCCCGTTCCGTGGTGAGACCGCCATGAGCGCCTACATCCAGGGCTTCGGCGACGCGGGCGCCGCCCACAGCGGCGGGGCCAGCATGTCGCAGATCGCCACGTTCTATCAGGGCGACAAGCAGCTGACCCAGTTCAACGGCTGGCCAGAGGTCGGCGCAGGTGACCTGTCACCGGAGAAACTGCCGTACCGGCTGGTCGTCGAGACCACGGGCAAGCCCGAGTTCAGCCCGTACTCGACCGCCACGCACACCGAGTGGAGCTTCGTCTCCGGCGGCACCGCCGAGGTGCAGGCCATCCCGTTGGTTCAGCTGGACTACGGGACGGACGTGGACTTCGCGGGTCGGACGAAGCGCCGAACCGACTTCTCGATCACGCCAGTGGTGGTGGGCAGCACCGCGGCTCGGGATGCCGTGTCGTCACTCCAACTGGAGATCTCCTACGACGACGGGGTGACCTGGCAGCGGCAGGACCTGCGGGAGAAGAAGGGAACCTGGCAGGCGTCGTTGAACGCGCCGCCCCGGGCAGACTTCGTGTCGATCCGGGTCACCGCCAAGCAGCGCAACGGTGGCGGCGTCACCCAGAGCGTCACCCGGGCCTTCGGCCTGCGGTAGAACCCGCCGGGGGTCGGTGCCGACGAGGTACCGGCCCCTGCGGGCCCCTCGCTCCTGACAGCGGCACCAAACAGGTCCGGCCCCCACACTGTGGGGGCCGGACCTGTATCACTTTCAGTGGTAGCGGGGACAGGATTTGAACCTGCGACCTCTGGGTTATGAGCCCAGCGAGCTACCGAGCTGCTCCACCCCGCGTCGACTGGTTAAGACTAACTCACCCGTTCCGGGCGATGATCAGTGGGGTCGCCATCCGCTGTGGCCGGCACCCCCGGAATGTCGAAAGCCCGCCTCCGGTGAACCGGAGGCGGGCTTCGAACTGGTGTTTCTCTCGTAGCGGGGACAGGATTTGAACCTGCGACCTCTGGGTTATGAGCCCAGCGAGCTACCGAGCTGCTCCACCCCGCGTCGGTTCGCTAACCGTAGCGCACCAACCCGGGACACCGCAAAGCGACTCCGATACCGCCGACACGGACAGCTCTGACCTGGGCGTTGTCAGTCGAGCCAGTCCTCGATCGCCGCGACCGCCCGTCGGCTGTCAGCATCGACCTGGGACCGAACGGCGACCGTGTGCTCCCAACCCTGTTCCCAGAGCACCGTCACCACGTCCCCGACCCGGACCGCCCGGACCAGCCGAACCTCCTCCGTACCCGGCTCACCCATCCCGTCCGGCATCGGAGCCCGCATCTCGAACAGCACCGACCCGTCCCCGTACGCCCCCGAGGCCAGCAGCCGCTGTCGCCACGTCCTGTTGTCGTCGGGCAGCTTCTGGTCGGGGCAGTCGCGCACCGCCTGCCGCAGCTCCCGCAACGCGTCGTCGGCGCGACCTGCCCGGTAGATGGTGATGGTGTGCCGGTAGCTACCGTCCGGCACGTGCCCCGTCGGCGTCTCCGGCATCTTGTAGGCCAGGTAGCGACCACGGCGTTGGACCATGGCCGAGTCGCTGGGCAGGCGAGCGCCGCACAGCGTCGGCAGTGCCGGACCCTCCCCCGAGGATTCCAGTCCGGTCCGATTCGGGGCCGCCAGCAGGAAGAAGGCGCGGTCCGGGATCGAGGTGGGCGGCCGCGGTGCCGCCGGTCCGGTGGTGACCGGCTGCGACGGCGTGCCGCTCGCTGTGGTCCGCGACGGTAGCGGTGCCGAGGGAGTCGGCGTGGGTGACGGCAGGGAGGTCGCCGTCGCCCCGGTCGGCGACGGGCCAGGGATGTCGGCGGGCGGCGGTGCGGAACCGTCCGCCGGGAACGCCAGTCGGCCACCGACGACAATTCCGCCCACGAGCAGCGCCACCGCGAGCGTCGAACCGGCTACCCGTGCTCGGGCCCGCCGGTCGGCGAACCGCCGAAGGGACTCGGGTCGGGTCAGCTCGTGCCCGTCCGCGACGGTGCCGAGCGACCGGTACAGGTCAGAGAGTTCGACTGACATCGTTCGCCTCCAACTCCACGACCCTGAGGTCGGGCAGCAGCGCGGCCAGCCGGGACCGGCCCCGGGACAGCCAGGACTTCACGGTGCCGACCGGCACGTCGGTCTCCCGGGCGATCTCCTCGACGGACATGTCGAAGAGGTAGTGCAGGGCCAGTGCCTGCCGGTGCGTGGCGGGCAACTGCCGGAGCGCTCGGACCAGGAGCACCCCGTCCTCGCTGGGTGGAGGTGCGACCGCCGGCGGTCCGGTACGGCTCAGCACCACCCGCCAACGGTGCAGGCGCCGCCAGCGGTCAGTCGCCAGCCGGGCCACCACGAGCCGCAGCCACGCCTCCGGCGCCGGATGCGACGACAGTCGCCCCCACTGCCGCCAGGCCCGGGTGTACGCCTCCTGCACCAGGTCCTGCGCCTCACCGTGGTCGCCAGCGACCGCGTAGCCGTACCGCAGCGTCCGGCGGGCGGTGCTGCGGTAGAAGTCATCGAAGCTCTGCGCGTCCCGCACGACTGTTCCCCCTCGTCCCCACCCCGTTGCATTGAGGACGGCGGACCGGCACCGCAGGTTGCGGGCCCGGGCGGTGCTGTCGGTGACGTGACAGATACGCACAGATCAGGCCAACGGCCGAGCCCCCGCCCCTCGGACCTGATGCGGTCCGAGGGACGGGGGCTCGGGGAGGAACTGCGTGCGGTGGCGGGTCAGCCTCCAGCACTCGGGCTGGCACCCGGCGCACCAGCGGCCTGCTGCGCCTGCTGGAACGCGGTGAGCGCCTCGTCGAGGGCCTTCAGCGCACGCCCGTACCGCTCGAAGTCGCCCGACGTCTGCGCGGCCCGGACCTCGGTGATCGCGGTCTGCACCCGGTCTGCGGCGGCAGCCAGGTCACCGGTCGGCGGTGGGGTGCCGGCGCTCGGAGTCGGCGATGGCGCCGCCGTCCCCGAAGGCGTCGGAGTCGGGGTCGTCGGGTTGCCCCCGGTCGTCGGCGGCGGCGACGTGCCCTGCCCTGCCTTCTTACCCTGCTCGACCAACTGCTTGATGCCGTCGTTGATGTTGTCGGCGAGCGCCACGAAGGAGCCGCCGTCACCGTACGAGAGCAGCACCTTCTGCAACAGCGGGTACGCGTCCTGCTGGTTGCTCTTCACGTAGACCGGCTCGACGTAGAGCATCCCGTCGGCGAAGGGCAACGAGAGCAGGTTGCCGTACTGCACCTGCGCCTGGTTGCTGGAGAGCAGGTTGAGCTGCTGACGGATGTTCGCGTTGTTGGTCATCTGCTGGTGCACCTGGACCGGGCCGGAGATCCGGGTCTGGTCCGGCAACTCCAGCACCTCCAGCCGGGGCTGCCCGTCGACGTACGACCCGGAGATCAGCGCGGCGAGGTTCTGCCGGCCGTTGGGGGTGACCGCCGAGGTGAGCTGGAACCGAGGGCTCTCCTGCCCGGGGAACTGGGTGAACAGGTAGTACGGGGGCTGCTTCTGACCGCTGTCCGGGGCGTCCGGCACGTTGGGCACCTGCCAGAAGTCCTGTGCGGAGTAGAAGTCACCCGGGTTCGTCACGTGGAACTTGGTGAGCAGGTTGCGCTGCACCTTGAACATGTCCGCCGGGTAGCGCAGGTGCTCGTTCAGCTCGACCGGGATCTCCGCCTTCGGCAGCACCAGGTCGCCGCCGAACGCCTTGTTCCACGCCTTGAGCACCGGGTCGGTGTCGTCGTACTCGTAGAGCTTCACGGTGCCGTCGTACGCGTCGACTGTGGCCTTGACCGAGTTGCGCATGTAGTTGACGTCTTCGCGGGCCAGTTGGAAGGTGCCCCGGTTGGTCAACTCGTCGGTGGTCTCGGTCTGCAGGTTGACCCGCTCCGCGTACGGGTAGGAGGCGGCCGTGGTGTAGCCGTCCACGATCCACTGCACCCGACCGTCGACCACTGCCGGGTACGGGTCGCCGTCCAGGGTGAGGAACGGCGCGACCTTCTCCACCCGGTCGCGCGGGTTGCGCACGTACAGCAGCTTGGAGTCCTTGTTCACCGCCTCGGAGAGCAGGAAGTTCGACTCCTGCTCCTTGATGGCGTACAGCAGTCGCCGGGTGAAGGAGCCGATCTCCACACCGCCCTCACCGGTGTAGGTGTAGGACTCGCCGCCGCCCTCACCGACCGGCCTGTCGAACTCGGCCTTCTTGTTCGGGTCGGACTGCCCGACGATGGCGTAGTCGTCGGCCGCCATCCGCTCGCCGTAGTAGATGCGCGGCTGCTTGGCCGGGATCTGCTCGGTCTGCGAGGAGCACGCCTCCTGGGTCTTCTCGCCGAGGAACCCGGAGACGAAGAACGGCTGCCCGCCGCAGACCACCTGGTTGGCCGGGGCCGCCACCAGCCCGTACCCGTGGGTGTAGACGGTGTGCCGGTTGATCCAGGTGTTCTGCTGGTCGGTCAGCTCGCCGTAGTTGATCTCCCGGACGCCGACCACGTAGTCGGAGACCTTGCCGTTCACCCCGTACCTGTCGATGTCCAGCTTCGGACCGAAGTCGTAGAAGCCACGCACCTGCTGGAGCTGGGTGTACGTCTCGCTGACCAACTGCGGGTCGAGCAGCCGAACGTTCGACACCACCGAGGTGTCGGTGGCCAGGTTCCCCGGTGGGGTGAGGTTGTTCGCCGCGTACGGGGTCGTCTCGGTGGCCCCCAACCCGAACGCCGCGCGCGTCGCGTCGATGCTGCGCTGGATGTACGGCGCTTCCTTGTCCTTGGCGCTCGGCTTGACCTCGAAGGTCTGCACCGCCCAGGGGTAGATGCCGCCGATGGCCACCGCGGACACGCCGAGCAGCGCCAGCGAGATCCCCGGCCAGACCAGGTTCCGCATCCAGGCGTTGGAGAACACGAGGATCGCGATGGCCACCACGATCGAGATGTAGGCGAGGATCTCCTTCGCCGGCAGCAACGCGTTGACGTCGGCGTAGCCGGCGCCGTACAACTTGGCACCCTCGTTGTACTCCAGCAGCATGGCCCGCCGGTCCAACACGTACGCGATCGCCTTCAACAGCACGAAGACCGCGACGAGCGTGCTCAGGTGCGCGCGGGCCGCGTTGCTCATCCGGTCGCCGACGCCCTGCAGGCGGACCCCGCCGAAGAGGTAGTGCACCGCCAGCGCGCCGATCACGGCCAGCACCACAGCGGTGAAGGCGACCCCGAGCAGGTAGCGCCAGAACGGCAGTTGGAAGACGTAGAAGCCGATGTCGACCCCGAACTCCGGGTCCTTGATGCCGAAGTCACCGCCGTTGCGGAACAGCAGCCACTGGTTCCAGCGGTTCTGCGCGGACAGACCGGCGAAGAGCCCGACCACCGCGGCGGTCAGCGAGATCCAGGTGCCGAGACGCGGGCTGAGCAGCATCCGGTAGCGCTCGAGGGTCGCCTGCTCGACCGAGTGCGGACGCAGTCGCGGGCGCAACCGGTAGGCCAGCCACAGGTTGCCACCGACGATCACCGCCATGCCGAGGCCGATGGCGAGGAAGAGCACCAGCCGGGTGAGCAGGACGCCGGTGAAGACCTCGGTGTAGCGGACCTCGTCGAACCAGAGCCAGTCGGTCCACGCCTGGACACCCCAGCCGAGCAGGGTGAAGAGCACGAACACCCCGACCAGGACCGCGATGGTGACGCGCCCGCGCCGGCTCATCCTCGGGAGGGGGCTGCTGCTACGCATGACCACTGTTGGCTCCGCACGCTCGATATGATCGGCTCCGACCAGGCACCCAGAGTACGGGGTGTTCCTGAGCGTGTCGGGGCACGGTCACACCGGTCAGCAACGCGTCGGCTGACCACCCGCGCGCAACGTCTCCAGAGCGGTCATCGCCTCGTCCAACGAGCCCACCCGCAACAGCGGCAGATCGGGCTGCGGATTGCGGACCGCTTCCGCGCAGTTGTCCGCCGGCACCAGGAAGACTTTCGCCCCGGCGCGCTTGGCACCGACCAGCTTCTGGGCGATCCCACCGATCGGCCCGACGGCGCCCTCGTCGTCGATGGTGCCGGTGCCGGCGATGATCTTACCGCCGGTGAGATCGGCCGGGGTCAACTTGTCCACGATCCCCAGGGCGAACATCAGACCGGCGCTCGGCCCACCGATGTCCCCCAGGTCGATGCCGAGCGTGAACGGGTGCGGCTGCTGCTGATCGATCTCGACACCGATCCGCGGTCGGCCGTCCTGCTCCTGACTGGTCACCGTCGCGGTGGCCGGCGTGCCGTCACGGGTGTAGCCGATGGTCAACGCCGTGCCCGCCGGCTTGGCCCGGACCAGCTCGGTGACCTTCGCCGCCACCGGCACCGGCTGGCCGTCGACCGAGGTGATCAGATCGCCGACCTTCAGCGCACCGGCCGCCGGGCCGTCCCCGGCCACCGTCTTGATCACCACCTGCACCGGGAAGCCCAGCTCCCGCAGCGCTGCGGTCTCCGCGCTGGTCTGTGACGCCTTGAAGTCCTCGGCGTTGCGCTGCTCGACCTGCTCCGTCGACTCCCCCGGTGGGTAGACCAGCTCACGCGGCACCACCGCCTCGTCGTCGGAGAACCAGCCCGCGATGGCCCCCCGCAACCGCACGGAGGGTTGCACCCCCACCGTGGTGAGCCGCAACTGGCCGGCCGAGGTCGAGGTCTCCCGACCGGTGACCTGGATGACCTCCTTGCCGTCGGTCGTACCGAGGGTGTTGACGGTCGGCCCCGGGCCCAGCACCACGTACGGAATCGGCACCCGGAGCACCCCGATGCTCAGCAGGGCGGTGAACAGGGCACCGAGCAGGACCGTCAGGCCACGACGTCTCATGCCGCAGAGCGTACCGACCGGTTGCGGCCCGCCCGCCGGATGCGCCACGCGACTTCGCCCTCAGCGCAACGCCAGCGACGGCTACCTGGGGCGCGGTCCGCGTACCGTAGATGTCGTGCCTGATATTCCGTTCGGTTTCGCGCTCCCGGGTGGGCAACCACCAGACCCCAACGATCCCGCGCAGATGCAGCAGTTCATGTCGCAGTTGCAGCACCTGCTCTCCGCGCCGGGCAGCGGGCCGGTCAACTGGGACCTGGCCCGGCAGGTAGCAGCCAGTCAGCTCGCGGCCGCCGGTGACCCGGCGGTGTCGATGTACGAGCGCAACGCGGTCGAGGAGGCGCTACGCCTCGCCGACCTGTGGTTGGAGCCCGCCTCAGCGTGGCCCACCGGCATCCAGAACCCCGTTGCGTGGAACCGCAACGAGTGGATCTTCAAGACGCTGGACGTGTGGCGCAAGCTCTGCGACCCCGTCGCCAGCCGGATGGTCGGCGCGATGGGCGACCTGGTGCCGCCGGAGGCGCGCGCCCAGCTCGGCCCGATGCAGTCGATGGTGGCCTCCCTCGGTGGCGCGCTCTTCGGCGGTCAGCTGGGCCAGGCCCTCGGCTCGCTCGCCGCGGAGGTGCTCTCCGCCGGCGACATCGGGCTGCCGCTCGGCCCGGCCGGCACGGCCGCGCTGATCCCGGCCAACATCCGGGCGTACGGCGAGGGCCTGGAGCTGCCCGAGGACGAGGTCCGCCTCTACGTGGCGCTGCGCGAGGCCGCCCACCAGCGGCTGTTCCAGCACGTCCCGTGGCTGCGTGGGCATGTGCTCAGCGCTGTCGAGATGTACGCCTCGGGCATCCGGGTCAACCGGGAGGCGATCGAGGAGGCGATGGGCCGGGTCGACCCGACCGACCCCGAGTCGATGCAGGCGATCGCCCTGGAGGGCATCTTCACCCCGGAGGACACCCCGGCGCAGAAGGCCTCACTGGCCCGCCTGGAGACCGCACTCGCCCTGGTCGAGGGCTGGGTGTGCCACGTCGTCGACAGCGCCGCCAGCGACCGGCTGCCGAACGTCGTCCGGCTGGGCGAGGCGTTCCGCCGTCGCCGGGCCGCCGGCGGTCCCGCCGAGCAGACCTTCGCCGCGCTGGTCGGTCTGGAACTGCGGCCCCGCCGACTGCGGGAGGCCGCGGCGCTCTGGGCCGCGCTCACCGAGCACCGTGGCATCGAGGGCCGCGACGCCGTCTGGGGCCACCCGGACCTGCTCCCGTCGGACGACGACTTCGCCGATCCGGTCGCCTTCGCGATGAACGACATGGATCTCAGCGAGCTGGACAGCTTCGACTTCACCGCCCCCGGCGGGGTGGAGGAGAAGGCCCCCGGCCAGTCGGATCAGTCGGGGCGGCCCGGTCCGTCCGACGAGACCGACGGCGAGGGCGACGCCAGGTCCTGACCTCCTCCCGTCGACGGCCTACGCCGCGGGTGCCCGAAGATCCACAGCGGGCACCCGCGGCGTGTTCGGCGGCGCCGACGGTTCAGGTGGGTCGGCGCGCCGTTCAGGTGGGTCGGCGCGCCCCGGAGAGCAGGGCGCGGGTCGCTTCCCAACCCTCGAAGGCCGGGTCGAGCGTGGCCAGGTCAGCCGGGCCGCGCAGTCGTCGCCAGCCGGTGGTGACCGCCACGTCACCCGGGCGCGGGGCGTTGGCGCGCGCCTCAGCCGGCGTCGCCGTGTCCAACTCCAGCGTCGGCAGCCAGTCGGGCGCGGGCAGTCGTACCGCGACCCCGAGCAGACCCGGGCCACCGCCCTCGACCGGAGCCACCGCCACCGGCCGGCTGGTGAGTGGGCGGAGCAGCTTGCCGACGGTCAGGGCGGGCAGGTCGGGCACGTCACTGACCAGCACGGCCGCCTGGTCGTACCCCTCCAGCGCGGCGAAGACGGCGTTCGGCGTCGGCTCGGCCACCTCGTACACCGCCGTTCCGGGCCACACCAGCGCATCGGCCAGGGCCCGGTCGGCCGGGGTCACCGCGACCGCGACCTCCACCTCGTTGAGCGTGGCGAACAGGTCGATGACGTCTTCTGCCAGCGCCGCTCGCCACTGCGCCAGGTCGACGCCGGGCGGCGACCAGTGCACCGGCCCGAGCAACGCCACCACCACCCGTCGCGCCATCCCCCGACCCTAGCGCCCCACCCCGAACGGCCACCCCACCCGGCCGACCTATCCCGGCGAGGCTTGACCCCATGATCGACTCGACTTCCTTGAAGTCGCGGTGTCCCGGAGCTCCCGACAGCGCGGTATTCAGGAACGCGAGTGGATCTTCGGGGCGACAGTGCGCGGTCAGGTGGGGAGCGGCGCGCAGGAGGAGGCGGCGGCGACCCCTTCGAGGTAGCCGCGGGCGCGTTCCGACTTCGGGTAGCGACCGACAAGCGCCCAGAACCGAGCGTTGTGGCTGGGCACGATGAGGTGCGCCAACTCGTGCAGCAACACGTAGTCGATCACCCAGTCGGGCATCTCCTGGACGCGGTGGGAGATGCGGATGCTGCGGTCCGCCGGCGTGCAGGAGCCCCACCGGCCGTTCTGGTTGGTGACCCATCTGACGCTCGCCGGCACCGCCTTCGAGGCGTACCCGGCGAGGTAGAGGTCGATGAGCCGGTTGGCGCGGGCCAGCAACTCGTCGTCGGACCGGGCAAGGCGCCCCTCCCGGGCGGCGAGCCGGGCGAGCATCCGGTCGACCCACTCGCTCTCCTCGGCACGGGAGAACTGGTCGGGGATGAGGACGACCACTCGCTCACCGTCACGGTACGCAGACACCGTGCGTCGTCGACGCTGACTGCGTCGCACCTCGACGACCGGCTTGCGCGTCCCCGCCATCACTGGGCCGCGCAGCCTCGACTACGTGTCACGAAGGAAAGCTAATGCCCACTGACCAGGGGACCGCAAGGGTCAACCGCACGACACGCGCCCAGAAAATGGTGATTGGTCGCCAGGCGTCCCGAAAATTTCTTGACCGCAGCGCCATCACGCCATCTCGTCACCCTTGGTGAACGTCGACGGCGCCGGTCCGCGGCTCATCTCCTACCGTAGGTGATCACCGCCTCGGATGCGCTGCGGAGGTACTCGCACGGGTGGCTGTCAGGGTTTGGTCGGCGTGTCCCCGCCAAACTGACTTATCCGACCTATTTCGCCATGCACACTCTCGACGTCGACTTCCTCACAGTGTCGATGCACAGCTGACATGGAACTGCCCAGACCTGGGTAGGGTCCGCGGACCAGCGGTCACGAAGGTGGCCGCGGAGTGAGACCCAGCGCCGGCGCCCCGTGTGGCCCGCCGCCGGGCACCCCGCCGGGACGGTTTGACCGGCGGACGAGACGAGGAGGGCACCGTGGCCGACCAGGCCCAGACGACCTACAACGGTTACTGCGTGAAGTGCAAGGAGAAGCGGGACTTCGAGGGGCACGTCGAGGTCTCGAAGACCGGAATGAACATGGCCAAGGGCAAGTGTCCGGTATGCGGTACAACAGTGAACCGCATCCTGGGCAAGGCCAAGGTCTGACCCGAACGGGTGAACGGGGGTGGGGGGGGGGGGGGGCGGCCCCCCCCCCCCCCCCCCCCCGGGCGTGGTGGTAACGCCAGGGTGT
>NZ_JBEZEX010000029.1:0-85610 GCF_040649115.1 Micromonospora sp. NPDC049049
ACGGTGACTTCGTGGCCTGCGGCGGCGAGGGCGACGGAGAGGGCGTGCACGTGTCGGCCGAGGCCGCCGACGAGCACCGGCGGGTACTCCCAGGAGAGCATCAGCACCCGCAGCTGTCGGGCGGGGTTGATGTCGATCACGTGGGCATCGAGTGACATGCGGCCCCCTTTGAATTGTCCCCGGGCGCGCGCCGACCGACACCGAATTGATGTCGCCGTCGCGTCTGGATCGGGGCCAATCCTGCCGGGATCGCGATAACCAGCGGCGACACCACCGTTGCGGTCGTGTAAAGCGCTACTGGCTCTTTCGTCGCACCCGCAGCAGTTCGGCCACCGACCATGCCTGGAACGGGCACCCGGTGGCGGTGTGCGGCGCGAGGCCATCTGCCGTCTCGCTAACTGAGCCTAACCCATATTCCATCAAATGAGCCTCAATGCCAACGAAAACGTCATCGACGGACATCTTCCCCCGGCGGGCCGCGTCCACGTACGGGCCGAGCAACCACGGCCATACAGTGCCCTGGTGGTAGCCCCCGTCCCGCTCGGCCGGGCCGCCGCGGTGCCGGCCCACGAACTCCGCGGAATCCGGGGCCAGACTGCGCGGCCCGAGCGGGGTGAGCAGACCGCCCCCGACCCGCCGCACCGTCGCCTCGTCCGGCTCCATCGGCGCGTACGGCAGCGACCAGGCCAGCAACTGGTTGGGACGCAACGCGTCGTCGTCGTGCACCGCGGCGCCACCCAACGGGTACGCCGGCGCGGGCGCGTCCAGCACGTCGTGCAGCCAGCCGGTCGGTGCCGGGAACCGCTCCCGGAACGAGGCGGTGGCCTGCCGGTGGAGTCCCCATAGCTCGTCGGCGTCCTGCCCGGCCAGCTCGGCCAGCTCCGCGAGCCCGGCCAACCCGTTGATCCACAGCGCGTTGACCTCGACCGGCTTGCCGGTGCGCGGGGTGACCGGCACCCCGTACACCCGGGCATCCATCCAGGTCAGCGCGGTGCCGGCGGCGCCCTGGGTGAGCAGCCCGTCGGCCGGGTCGACCCGGATCCCGTACCGGGTGCCGGCGGTGTGCGCGTCGACCACAGTGCGCAGCGCCGGCAGCAGCTCGTCGCCGAGGTCGGTGTCGCCGGTGACGGTGACGTGCCGGCTCACCGCGTGCAGGAACCACAGCGTGCCGTCGACGGTGTTGTACTCCACCCGACCGGTGTCGGCCGTGTTGGCGAGCATCCCCTCGGACAGCGTCGCCGCGTACGCCCGCAGCAGCTCCCGACCCTCGTCGGCGCGACCCGTGCAGAGGAACAGCCCCTCGTACGAGATCATCGTGTCCCGCGACCACGCCCCGAACCACGGGTACCCGGCCACCACGTCGACCGCCGCCTGGTCGGTGCGCACCACGAACGCGTCGGCGGCCAGCGCCAGGGTGGCGTCCACGTCGTCGGCCGGCTGCGCCGTCGCCACCACCCGCCGGTTGCGCCGCCGGGCCGTCGCCACGATCTCCGTGGCCGGCGGCGGCTCCTCGTCGAGCCGACCGGCCCAGGCCCGCACCGACACCGTGTCGCCGGGGCGTTCCAGCTCACCGGAGAAGCGGCCCGCGTACCAGAGATCCTCGTCCGCGTTCAGACCACGGTTGGCCTCCTCGCGGTGGTGCACGCCCAGCCACCACTGCCCCTCGGGCGTCCAGCCCGGGCCGGCGAGCCGGTACGCGCCCTCGACCACCGCGCCGTCGGCCACCGCCTCGACCTGCGGGACCGGGCCGTCGGCCCGCCGTTCGCCGTGCGCGTCCCGCCAGGTGCAGGCGGCCGACAGCTCCAGCCGCACGGGACCACCGGCGACCAGTCGGTGCACCACTGCGACGCAGGAGCGGCCGGGCAGCATGGCCAGCTCCCGTTCGATGACCACCGCGCCGATCCGCCACCGCCACCGGGGCAGCCCGTCGACCAGGTCGAAGCGCTCCAACAGCTCGAAGCCGCGCGGGTCCACGTCGCCGGAGGCCCACTCGTGCGCGCCGAGGCGGACCCGTACGCCGGACGGCACTGTGACCGCCGGATCAAGACTCACCAGTCCCACCTGACGGGACGCCGGCGTTTCGCCGGGAACCACCAACAGGCCGTGGTAGCGACGTGTCCGCAGCCCGCTGACGGTGCCCATCGCGTAGCCGCCGAGGCCGTCGGGGACCAGCCACTCCCGGCTGGCCGCGCTGGTCAGATCGCCGCAGAGCTGCGGGCCGAACCGAATGTCGATCAAGTTTCCTCCACCGGCGGCAACGTGTAACACGCCACGACGAGAATGGCCGCTGTGGTCAAGTACCGCGGCGACGTCAAAGATGTGCACGTGATCACTGACCGATCGTCCTCCGACGCCTCGCCACCCGACGCTGAGCGGCTCCGGCTCGCCCAGGCCGACTCGGGGGAGCAGGACTGGCGTGCATGGGGTCCCTATCTGTCCGAGCGGGCGTGGGGGACGGTACGGGAGGACTACAGCGAGCACGGTACGGCCTGGGACTACTTCCCGCATGACCATGCGCGGTCCAGAGCCTACCGGTGGAATGAAGACGGGATGGCCGGCGTCTGCGACGAACGACAGACCTTCGCGTTCGCCCTCGCCCTCTGGAACGGCAAGGACCCGATCCTCAAGGAGCGGATGTTCGGCCTCGGCGGCGACAGCGGCAACCACGGCGAGGACGCCAAGGAGTACTGGTGGTACGAGGACTCCACGCCCACCCACTCGTGGA
The DNA here is from genome assembly GCF_040649115.1 of Micromonospora sp. NPDC049049. NCBI lineage: Bacteria > Bacillati > Actinomycetota > Actinomycetes > Micromonosporales > Micromonosporaceae > Micromonospora > Micromonospora sp. NPDC049049. The sequence goes on from NZ_JBEZEX010000029.1 coordinate 2,726, forward strand.
TGCGCTGGCGCTACCACTACCCGCAGGCCGCCTTCCCGTACGACGAACTCGTCGCGGTGAACGCGTTGCGCGGCCGCGACGACACCGAGTACGAGCTGGTCGACACCGGGATCTTCGACGACGACAGGTACTGGGCGGTGACTGTCGACTACGCCAAGGCGTCCCCGACCGACCTCTGCATGGTGGTGACCGTCGCCAACCGGGGCGACCAGGCGGCCACCCTGCACGTCCTGCCCACCCTTTGGTTCCGTAACACCTGGTCCTGGGGTCTGCCCGGCGGCGACCGGATCCCCCGGCTGACCGGTCAGGGCACCCGCCTCGTCGGCGAACACCGGGTGTTCGGCCAACTGCTGCTGGAGGGCGACGGCGGCCCGGTGCCGCTGCTCTGCGACAACGACACCAACGCCGAACGGCTCTGGGGCCTGCCCGGCCGCTCCCCGTACCCGAAGGACGGCATCAACGACCATGTCGTCAACGGCGCGGCCACTGTCAACCCGGCCCGCGAGGGCACCAAGGGCGCGCTGCACTACGTGCTCGACGTGCCGGCCGGCGGGCAGCGCCAGATCCGGCTGCGGCTGACCCGCACCGCGTCGCCGCCGGCCGCCGCGCCGCCGCCCCCGGCCGACCTCAGCGACGGCTTCGAGGCCGTGGTGTGGGCGCGGCGGGCCGAGGCGAACCGCTTCTTCGCCGGAGTGATCCCGCCGGCCGCCACACCCGACGAGGCGCTGGTCGCTCGGCAGGCCATCGCCGGGCTGATGTGGGGCAAGCAGTTCTACCACTTCGACGTCAAACGCTGGCTCGACGGCGACCCGGGCTCGACACCGCCGGCCGGGCGTCGGCACGGGCGCAACAGCGCCTGGTGGCACATGACCAGCTTCGACGTCATCTCCATGCCGGACCCGTGGGAATACCCCTGGTACGCGGCCTGGGACCTGGCGTTCCACTGCGTGAGCATCGCCCGGGTAGACCCGGGTTTCGCCAAGGAGCAGATCCTGCTCCTGCTCCGCGAGTGGTACCTGCACCCCAACGGGCAGATCCCGGCGTACGAGTGGGCGTTCGGTGACGTGAACCCGCCGGTGCACGCGTGGGCGGCGCTGAAGGTCTTCGAGATCGACGGCGGCCGGGACTACGAGTTCCTGGCCCGGGTGATGCACAAGCTGCTGCTCAACTTCACCTGGTGGGTCAACCGCAAGGACACCGGCGGCAACAACGTCTTCGAGGGCGGCTTCCTCGGGCTGGACAACGTCGGGCCGTTCGACCGCTCGGCGGCGCTGCCGGTCGCCGGGGTGCTGGAGCAGTCCGACGGCACCGGCTGGATGGGCATGTACGCGCTCAACCTGCTGGACATCGCGATCGTGCTCGCCGAACACGACAGGACCTGGGTGGACACCGCCACCAAGTTCTTCGAGCACTTCGCGTACATCGCCGCCGCCGCGTACGAGCAGGGTTTGTGGGACGACGAGGACGCCTTCTTCTACGACGTGCTGCGCCTTGCCGACGGCACGAAGGTGCCGTTGAAGGTCCGCTCCGTCGTCGGGCTGCTGCCGTTGGCCGCCACCACCCGGCTCACCGCCCGGACCCTGCACCACCTACCGGAACTGGGCGCCCGGCTGCGCTGGTTCCTCACCAACCGCCCGGAGTACGCGCAGGTGATCGGCACCCGCCGGTTGGGCCCCGACGGCCGGCAGCAGCGACTGCTGTCCATGGTCGGCCCGGAGCAGGTGGTCCGCCTGCTCGCCCGGATGCTCGACCCGGACGAGTTCCTCTCCGACTTCGGCCTCCGTACGCTGTCCCGCGCGCACCTGGACAAGCCGTTCTCGGTCAACCTCGGCGGGCAGGAGTTCTCCGTCGGCTACGAGCCGGCCGAGTCGACCAGCGGATTGTTCGGGGGTAACTCGAACTGGCGCGGTCCGATCTGGATGCCGACGAACTTCCTGCTGATCAGCGCGCTGCGCGACTACGCGGCGTTCTTCGGCGACGACCTCCAGGTGGAGTACCCGACCCGCTCCGGGGTGAAGCACACCCTGGACGAGATCGCCGACGACCTCTCCGCCCGGCTGATCTCGCTCTTCACCCAGGACGACTGGGGTCGACGGCCGATCTACGGTGCCGCTCAGATGTTCCAGACCCACCCGGACTGGCGCAACCTGATCGCCTTCCCCGAGTACTTCCACGGCGACAACGGGGCCGGCCTCGGCGCCTGGCACCAGACCGGCTGGACTGCCCTGGTGGCCGACCTGATCCTCACCCTTCGCCGCTGACCCCCAGGGGTGCCGTGCCCGCTCTCGCCCCCACCCTGCCCTGAGCGCGCTGCCCCGCGCGCTGCGGGCGGCGGGCGGCGGGTCGTTCGCGCAGGGCGCCTATGTGTGGGCCATTCACTATCGTGATCGGCCATGGGGGAGTCGGTGAAGCCGGTGGGCGAGTTGCAGGTCCTCGGTCAGTCGCGGGTCTGGCCCGGTATTGCGATACCGGGCGTGATCCTGCTCGTGATGATCGTTGTCGGGGCGCTCTTCGACCTGTTCAGCTGGACCGCCCTGGTGTTTGGCGCCGGATGGATCATCATCGCCGTCCAGCGCTCACGAAACGCGGTGTTCGCTGACGACCTGGGGCTGCTGGTCCGCGATCGCAAAGGCTTGCGGCGTTCGTACGCCTGGGATGAGATCGAGCGCATGGGCTGGGTGGACCTGGGGATGTGGGGGGCCAGCCTGGCGGTCAACCCCCGAGGCGGTCCCTACGACGTGCCGGGGCCCAACGCGTCCATCAATGTAGGGCATATCTGGCGCCCCGGCCGTCGGCGCTCCGTGGACCCCGTGCCCGAACTGCTCAAGACCCATGGCATCAAGGCATTGTTCGATCAGTAGGTAGCTGACGAGGCGCCCGGCCCCGGCATGATCGTGCTCGATCCAGGTTGTAGCGGTGTCGCTAACGCTGGGCGCTTCACGTCAACCGATGTGACGCGCGGCACCGCTCAGCGGTTCGCCCGTTCGATACCTCGCCGGACGAGACTGCTGATGCCGGGCAGGGTGACCGCCCTGATGGTCAGGTCGCTCATCCAGACGTGGAATCGGCTGGGTGGCGCGTACTGGGCCATGCCCCGGCGGGCGAGTGCCTGTCGTTTGCCGACCTCGGGGCGTAGTCCGGCCTCCCACTCGGCGAGTGCTGCCGGGAGGTCGTCGGCGTGCCGTCGCAGGGCGGCGCCGAGGTGGTCGGCGCCGGCGAGGGCGAGGGCCGCGCCGTGTCCGGCGAAGAGCGTCACGCACCACGCCGCGTCTCCGAGCAGGACGACCCGGCCGGTGCTCCAGCGTGGCATGACCACCTGGCTGACGGCGTCGAAGTAGGCGCTGGCCGGGTCCTGCGCAAGATGGTCGATCGCGTCGGGCAGGCCACCCGCCAGATCTCCGAATGCGGTCCGCAGCGCGTCGACCGGACCTCGTCGCAGGTCGGTGGCGGGCTCCGCGCTGCGATAGGTGAAGAACGCCGACGACCGCTGCGGGCCCAGGTTGATCATCGCCGCGGTGCGCCCGGGACCGATGTGGGTGGTGGCGGACGACTCGGGCACGCCAGGCACCGGGTGGGGCAGCGGGAAGGCGGCCACGAGGTACGGGAGGTCCACCCGGAAGTCGGGGCCGAACACTGCGGTACGGGTTGTGGAGTGCACCCCGTCGGCACCCACCAGCAGGTCGGCCTGCTCGGTGGTGCCGTCGCTCAACTCCACGCGTACGTGGTCGGTGTCCTGTTCGACGGACGTGACGGTGGTGCCGAAGCGGATGTCGACCCGGCCCCGCACCGCTTCGAAGAGGCTGGCTTCCAGGTCGCCGCGGAACACCGAGAGGGCCCGCTCGCCGAGTGCGGCCTCGGCGATGGCGGACGGCACTGTGAACTTGGGCCGACCGTCGGCGTGGACGAGCACTGTGGTGAACGGGCCCAGGTCGGCGGCGGAGAGCGCGGGGAGCAGGCCGAGGCGTTCGGCGGCGTCGTAGCCCGGCCCGATCAGGTTCACCAGGTAGCCGCTGCTGCGCCGGGCCGGAGCCCGTTCGGCCACGAGGACCTGCCATCCGTCCTGGCGGAGTCGGAGGGCTGTGGCCAGCCCGGCTATCCCCGCACCCACGATCACCGCACGTCGCATCGAGCACCTCGCCGCTAGAATGAGCATCTGCTCAAACTAGTATGAGCGACTGTTCATACCGATGCAAACGGCGGCGGCGGAACCGCCTAGACTTCAGCCATGCCGCGCGGAGTCGCCATCCCAGCGCTCAGACAGCAGCTCTTCGCTGCCGTCGAGCGGTTGGTCGTTGAAGAGGGGCCGAGCCGGCTCACCGGCCGGGCCGTGACGCGCGAGGCCGGCGTCGCGACCGGCCTGCTCTACGCGCACTTCGCGAACTTCGACGACTTCCTGACCGGGTTCGCTGTCGACCGCGTCTTCCACATCACCGGCGAGGTGGCCGGCCTGCCGGAGCGCGCCGGGTCCGGCACTGTCGCCGACAACCTGCGCCAGGCCGTCCTGGCGACACCGCTGGGCACGCTGACGGCGTTGACCCGGCTGACCGCGTTCCGGCCGGAGTTGACGGCGAACGTCGAGGCGGTCCTGGGCAGTGGGATGTCGGGGCTGCGGGGGATCGAACGCGCGGTCGCCGACTACCTGGCCGCCGAGCAGACCCGCGGGCGTGTGCCTGCCGACGCCGACACCGAGGCACTGGCCCTGGCGGTGGTCGGCGTGCTGCACCACGTCGCGTTGACCGGCCCCACCGACCCGACGGCGGACCACCGGATCCAGCGGGTGATCGGCGCGCTCACCGACGGCTTCCCCGCCGCCGCGCCCTCCTGAGCGCCGCGCCGTCCCGGCAGTTCCGCGCCCTGTGCGTCTCCGCAGCGCGGTCCGCGACGTCATCGCGCGAGGCCAGCGGGGCGGCCGTCGGCCAGCCGGGGCAGGAGCGGGCTCAGGTCAGCCGCCGAAGGGCTCGGGTCCGAGGCGGCCCCAGGCCACGAAGGCGGCGATCGCGAGGTAGACCAGATTCAGCACGATGAACCTCGCCTCGCCGTAGCGCAGGTGGGTGATCATCGCGCCGATCATCAGCAGGACCCAGCAGATGGCGGTCACCGGCACCAGCACCGGTGCGATGTCGAGCACGGCGGGCAGGATGAGGCCGATCGCGGCCAGGAGTTCGAGGACCCCGAGGGTCTTGACGAAGCCCACGCTGGCGTCGCCGGTCCACCCGCCGCCGTTGTGTGCGGCCAACTTCTGCTTGGGTACGAAAATCTTGGTGATGCCGCCGGCCAGGGCGACTGCGGCCAACAGTCCGGCCGCGATCCACAGTGCCAGGTTCATGAGTTTCCCTCCGTAACGAGTCGCACAGGAGACACCGTCGGCCGGTGCGCTGTGACAGCTCGTGACGTGACGAGGAGCACGGACGCTCGGTGTCACAGAAGTCGCGAGGCCGGTGTCTGGTGGGCGACGCGGTCGAGTTCGGTGAGACTGGAGGGCGCATGGACGCGGAGGGCGGAATCATGAGCGCGGACGGTCGGGGGGACCGGGCTGTCGACGCGTTCGTCACCCACCGGAACCTGCTCTTCACCGTCGCGTACGAGATGCTCGGCTCGGCCGCAGACGCGGAGGACGTACTCCAGGAGACCTGGCTGCGGTGGGCGGACGCGGATCTCGCGGCGGTGCGCGACCAGCGTGCCTACCTGGTCCGGATCACCACCCGACTGTCGCTCAACAGGCTGCGGGCGGTCGGTCGGCGCAGAGAGTCCTATGTCGGCTCCTGGTTACCGGAACCGCTGCTGACCGCACCCGACGTCGCCGACGACGTCGAACTCGCCGAGAGTGTCTCGATGGCCATGCTGCTGGTGCTGGAGACACTCGCGCCGACCGAGCGGGCGGTGTTCGTCCTCCGTGAGGTCTTCGACCTCGGGTACGACGAGATCGCCGAGGCGGTCGACAAGAGTCCGGCCGCCGTTCGCCAGATCGCGCATCGGGCGCGGGCACACGTGGCCGCGCGCCGGCCCCGGGGGATGGTCTCGGCGGCGGACACGCGGCGGGCGTTGGACGCGTTCCGGCGGGCCGTCGAAACCGGCGACGTGCAGGGCCTGCTCGACGTCCTCGCGCCGGATGTCGTGCTCCTCGGCGATGGCGGCGGCATCAAGCAGGCCGTGCTGCGGCCTGTCGCCGGGGCCGACAAGGTGGCCCGTCTGCTGTGCAGCACACACGCCAGGACCGCGACCATGTCGCTGCACCCCACCCAGGTCAACGGTCACCCGGCGCTGGTTCTGCGGCTCGACGGCGCGGTCGACACGGTCCTTGCGCTGCGGATCGACGACGGTCTGATCAGCGGGGTCTACGCCGTGCGTAACCCGGAGAAGCTGTCGCACATGCGGCATGCGACCACCCTGCGCCGATGAGAGCACCTAGTACGGGGGAGTGGGTGTCTCCGGTGGTTGTCGACGGGAACGTCGCGTGTCCGCTGCGACGATGCCGAGCAGCACCACGGCGGCAAACGCGCCGGCGGTGAGCGGCCGGAGGTGCGGTGTCGCCGGGGTCAGCAGGCCGAGGGTCAGCAGGCCGGCGATCCGGCTTCGGGAGACCCGGCCGAATACCTGGTATTCGAGCGTCGATCGCCCGGCGAGGAAGAGCGCGGGGCCCCCGAAGATGGCGATGAGCCAGGTCGCCGGGAAGTGACCGCGCGGCTCGGTGATGAACAGTTCGAAGCCGACGCCGGTCAGCACGATTCCCGCGATCATGGCCATGTGGGCGAACGCCATGTCGGTCGCGAGCCGGGCCGGGTTACGGGAACGGTCGACAGCAGCGCCCAGCATCCCCCCGGCCACGTGGAAGTAGATCCGCCAGAGCAGGACGGTGCTCGCCAGCGCCAGGACGAAACCACCCGTCTGGTCGGTGTGGAACTCGCTGCCGCTGAAGGCGAGGCCGATGACGAAGATCGCCTCGCCGAGAGCGATGAGGAGGAACTGTTGGTACCGCTCGGCCAGGTGCTCGGCCGCGATCGTCTGGACGCCGAGCTGTCGCGCGCCGAGTCGGGGGGTCGGCCAGCCGAGGAACAGTCCGGTGTAGTCGATCAGGACGGCGAGGGTCCAGAGCGCCCCGCGGGCCCTGCCGTCGTCGACCAGCCCGCCGACGACCCAGAACGGTGCGCTCACGCCGAACCAGAACAGGATCCGGATGGACTGTTGCGGGTCCGGCCGGCCGTGCCCGACGACGCGGAAGAACACCACCCGGCCGATCTGGAGGGTCACCAGGGTGATGGCGAAGAGGGAGGCCCGTGCGCCGAAGCCGTCCGGCACGGCGACGGCCATCGTCATGGAACCGACCAACGTCATGATGATGACGGTCTGGACGATCGGGGTGTCCGGGTCCAGCCAACTGGTCGACCACACCGTCACCGACCAGACCGCCCACAGCGCCAGGAACAGCAGCAGAGCCTGGCCGAGGCCCGCGTACACGCCGCGTTGGCCGTCGGTGAAGTCGGTGATCAGCCGCGCGGAGATCCTGGTCAGGGCGAAGACGAAGACCAGGTCGAGGAAGAGCTCCAGGAAGGTGGCCCGCTGGCGGGTGGTCTCGCTGCGCAACAACCCGTCGGGGGTGTTCCTCATCGGCTCGCCGCGCGCCGATGTCGCCGAGCGATCACGTGCCCTCCCGTCGCGGTGATCTCCTCGCCTAACGAGCCAGGGGCGGCTGTGGCACGTGGAGCGAAGGTGCCGCCCCACCACAACAGTCGCCAATCTGTCACCCGACCGCTACGGCAGGTGTGCGCGCTTACGCTCGTGGGCGTGCCCGGACCTGCCGAGAAGGCCACTGAACAGGACCGGCGTGACCTCATCGTCACTGTCGCGCGAGAGCTGGCCGAGACGGAGGGCTGGGCGGGAGTGACCACCCGGCGGCTCGCCGAACGAACCGAGATCGACATGGGCGACATCTATCGGCACTTCGCCGATCTGGAGGCGCTGATCGCCGCGGTCGCGGTGTGCGCCTTCGCCGATCTGGCGGCCGACCTCGCCGAGGCGCACGCGGAGACCACCGGCAGCCCGGAGGGGGTATGGCCGGCGGTCGCGACCGCGTACCTCGACTTCGCGTACACGAATCCCGAGGTCTATGACGCGATGCTCGCGCTGACCCCCGACCTTGCCCTCGGCGTGGACGGGGTGCCGGCCGCGCCGCGGGCGGTCTTCGCCGAACTGCGGGCGGCCCTGACCCCGCTGGCCGAGGGGCGGGACCCGGACACCCTCGCCGAGGTGGGTTGGAGCCTGCTGCACGGCGTGGTGATGCTCACCCGCGGCGGTCGGCTGCGACCCGAGGGGCAGGAGGACCGCGAGGCACTGATCGCGCAGCGGTTGCTGCGGTGGCCGTGACCACGGCACGGCCCACAGTCGATCGTGGTCAGTTGAGGGGCTCGCGGTCGGCCGGGCCCTTGTCGGCGAACCGGAACGTGGTGTTCAGCTTGGCGTTGCCCAACTCCTTGAGGATGAGGCCGTTACCGGGGAGGTGCTGGAGGAACCGGGTCTCGCTGCCGATCGCGTACGTGCCGTCGCCCTTGGCGATGATGGTGAACCGCTGGATCGGGTCGTCCTGGTCGCAGACGGCGACCCCGATGGTCAGTTCGGGCTCGATGTCCAGGCCGTTGACCTGCCAGCAGGACGGATCGTCGTTCGCGGGGTGGCCGTCCCTGGTGCCGAATGCCCTGATCACGTACCGGTCGCCGCCGATCGGTGTCGGTACGAACAGGATGCGACCGCCGGTGTCGCCGCCCTCCTCGAGCCGCCCGCTGATCTCCAACGGTTCCCCCGAACCCCGCACCCGGGTGATCGTGATCTCCCGCTTGCCGGACAGCAGCGGGTCGGTCGCCGCCGCCGACGACGTGGTCGGCGTCGCTGCCGTGGGCGTCGGCGTGCCTGTCACGGCACCCGACGGCGTCGGAGTGCCCGCCGCGGCGCCCGGCGTCGGGTCCGCACCGCCCTGGCACGCCACCAGCGCGCTGGCGCAGGCCAGCATCGCCGCGCCGGTGACCCACTTCATGGTGACCATGCCGTACTCCTCAACAGCCGTCCCGAACCTGGGCGGGAATCATCATGGATGTCGCGTCCGCATGACGGCGGTCGCGCCGCGACGGTTCACGAAAATCCGGAAGATCTCACATCGATCTCCCGCCTATCCTGTCTCTCGGCCTTGCGGGCGGTGGCACGGGGAGGGCATGGCATGACGGTCGACGTGGCGGCGCGACGACAGGCGCAGGTGTTGATCTTCGATGCGGACGACACGTTGTGGGAGAACAACGTCGTCTTCGAGCGGGTGATCGACGACTTCCTGGGCTGGCTGGACCACCCCACCCTGGACCGGGCCGCGCTGCGGGCCGTCCTCGACGACATCGAGCGGGCCAACGCGGTGGCGCACGGGTACGGCAGCAAGGTCTTCCTGCGCAGCCTGGCGGAGTGCCTGGAGCGGCTGCGCGAACGGCCGGCCACCGACTCCGAACGTCAGGAGATCGACCGGCTGGCGGTGGCCCTCGTCGAGCACCAGGTGGAGCTGATGCCCGGGGTGGCCGACGCGCTCGACGAGTTGGCCCGCCGGCACGAGTTGCTGCTGCTCACCAAGGGCGACCGCGAGGAGCAGCAGCGCAAGCTGGACGCCTGCGGTCTGCTGCACCACTTCGGGGCGGCGCACATCGTCGCCGAGAAGAACGTCGACACGTACCGGTGGCTCACTCGGGAGCACGGCTTCGCGCCGGACGGGGCGTGGATGATCGGGAACTCCCCGAAGTCCGACATCCTGCCGGCGCGGGCCGCCGGGTTGAACGCGGTGTTCATTCCGAACGAGAACACCTGGGTCCTGGAGGACGACGAACTGGACCCGACCGACGGCGGGGTGCTGCGGCTCGCCGCGTTCCGGGACCTGCTGCGCCACTTCTGACCGTACCGAAGTCCAACAGCGTCGGCGATCATGGTCGCGTTACGCGAATCTGCCCGATTTTCAGCGTGGGATCAGTCCTGCCGCCGGTCGTCCGACGCGGCTTGTCCGGCCGGTCGGAGCGCGCCTAACCTGGCTCGGCGCTGCCGGCCCTTCGGGGTGTGTCGGGGCGCGTCGGCGTTCGGCGGGTGAGCACCGTGGAGCTGAGTGCGAAAGTGGCTGGCTCGCCCCGTTCCGGCGCGTGGCGTCGTGTCACGCCCGCGCGGCGGGGTGCTGGAGCTGTCCGCTTCCCTGCCGGACGGCCGAGGGTCAGGGCCGGGTAGTTGCGGACCCGGTCCTGACCCGGCCCGCGAAACGGGCGAGCGGGGCAGACCGCGCGCCGGTTCGACTGTCAGGATGGCGGCATGAAGCGCAGATCTCTCCTCCTCGGCGCGGCGGCGGGTCTGGTCACCCCGGCCGTGCTCGCCCCGGCCGCGCCCGCACTAGCGGCGAGCGGCTCGCTGCGGACGGGCGCAGCCACGGCACCGCCACAGCGGCCCTTGCCGAAGTGGCAGCCCCAGAACCGGGCGAGCGCACTGACCACGCTGCCGGCGGGGACGAAGCAGGTGATCATCGTCGGCGCCAGCAGCTACACCACCACCTACGCCACGCTGGAGGCGTTCGTGCGGGTGCGGAGCACCTGGCAGCCGGCCTCGGCGTCGTTGCCCGCCCGGATCGGCTCGAAGGGCTTCAGCGACAACCACGTGGAGGGTGTGCCGACCACGCCGACCGGCGTCTACTCGATCGGCCCCACCATGTACGGCATCGCCGCCGACCCGGGCGTGCGGTTCCCCTACCACCGGCTGGTCGACGGTGACTGGTGGAACGAGAACCCGTCGTCGGCGCTCTACAACACCTTCCAGCACAGTGCGACCAACCCGGGTGGGGCCAGCGAGGCACTGTGGAAGGAGGTCCCCGCGTACACGCACTTCGGGGTGATCACCTACAACATGCCGCCGAACGTGCCGAAGCCGGTGCCGAACGCGGGCAGCGGGATCTTCCTGCACCAGTTCAGCACCAGCGCCGGCAACGCCACCGCCGGTTGTGTCTCCCTCGCCCACGATCACCTGGTCGACGTGCTCAACTGGCTGGACCCGGCGCTGTCACCACGCATCGTGCTCAGCCCGTACGCCCAGCTCAGCCGATACTGAGAGCCGCTGCGGCTCAGCCTGCCTCGCGCCGGACGATCGCCACCGCCACTCGGCAGAACTCGTCCATGTCCGGGTTGAAGCCGGCAGCGATGTCGGGATGCAACCCGGAGCGGGTCTCCTCCAACAGCCGCTGACAGACCTGCTCGACCGGTTCGCCGGCATAGCCGGAGCGGACCCGCTCGGTGGCCGCCTGAAGCGCCGAGGTCAGCTGCTCCTCCAGCGGGCCGCGCAGCTTCTGCTGCACAGGATCGAGCCCGCGGGGGTCGAGCGTGACATGTGGCTCCGACATCGGTGCTCCCTTCGTCGGCGTCCGCGATACCCCACCGCGGACGTCGGTCAAACCCCTGTCGGTACGGCGGCGACCCGCACCTGGTACGAGAACTCCTCGGCCGGCTCCTCGTGGTACGACAGCCGGCGGATCTGCCGGTCGTCGTCGTAGAGGGCGACATCCACCAGCACGCCGAGGTGGGTGAGGCCGATGCTCGACACCCGCTTCTTGTCCTGCAACACCGCGCAGACGCCGCCGAGAAGGGTGCTGGCGTCGGACGTACGGTGCCCGGGCGGGCAGCGCAACACCAGGTCCACCTCGATCGGCCCGGGCAACGGCGTCCAGCCGGTGCGCTGGGCCGCGGCGAGGGCGGCCTGGAGCAGGGTGCGGACCCTCGTCGCCTGCCGGTGCCCGGCGGCGAAGATGGACAACGCTTCGGTCTTGACCGGTGGCAGGCCGCTCACCTCGAACGTCAGGGCGAGAGCGCGGGTGTCCTGCACGACGGCACCTCCTCGTTGGGACGATCCTGCCGAAACGGGGGAGCGGCGGTGGGACGTTCCCGCGATTACCAACCGATCGGGCAGGCATGGGTCGGCCGGAGGCGTGTCGACGGCGGCGGCGAACGCGCCAGCTACGGCGCTAGGAAAACGCTAGCCGACGACGCCCGCGCTGGGTAGTCGGTCGTTCACCCGGTGGGGCGTGGTGCGAAGGCGCAGAACTCGTTGCCCTCGGGGTCGGCCAGCACCCACCACCAGTGCGCCTCGTCGATCGGCTCCCGCAGCAGCGTCGCGCCCGCCGCGATCAGCGCCATCGGCTCCGGCTCGGCCAGCTCGACGTCCCAGTGCATACGGTTCTTGACCGTCTTGGGCTCGCTGACCCCGTCGAAGACCCAGTGGTCCCAGGGCAGGCCGGCAGACCCGAACACCAGCGCGTCGGTCGACCCGTACTCGGCGGTGCCGCCGAGCACGCCGGCCCACCAGGTCGCCTGGGCGGCCGGGTCGAGCGCGTCCACCACGAGCTGAAACGGCCCCGGTCGGCTGTCGGCGTCGGCCGCGAGCGCGCAGAACTCGTTGCCGTCCGGGTCGGCCAGCACCCACCGGCCGTCGTCGTTCGGCTCGCGGACCAGTCGGGCGCCGTCCGCGAGCAGCGGCGCCGGGTCCGCGCCGGGCAGCCGCAGATCCAGGTGTACGCGGGTCCTGCCGACCCGAGGCTCGGGCACCTTGTTCACCCAGATCGACTCCGCGGGTGAGCGCGCCGAGCGCGGGTCCACCCGGGTGTCGTCGTCCCCGGCGTCGGCCACGTCCCCGTCGAGCATCCGGGCCCAGAAGGCACCCAGTGCGAGCGGGTCGTTGGCGTCCAGGCAGAGGTCCTTGAAGCGCGCGATCATCGTGCCAGCATGCCTGGTCCCAAGGGGTGCCCGCGCGCGTTGAGAGGGGAGTCCCCGCACGACGCCGCGACCGAGCCGAGCCGGGCTGGGCCGAGCCGGGCCGGGCTGGGCCGCGATCTTGCACTTACTGTCCCGACGTAGGCGGCATTCCACGCTTTTCGACGACCGAAACTGCAAGATCGGCGGGGTTGGCGGGGCCGGGGCGGGTTAGTGCTGCTTGGCGTACTTGATGAAGGCCTTCCAGGCTGTTGGGTCGACGTGCAGGGTGCCGCCGTCGCGGTCCTTGGTGTCGCGCACCAGCACCACGCTCGGCAGGTTGTCGGCGACCTCGACGCAGGCTCCGCCGTTGCCGCCGGACCGGGTCGACTTGCGCCACTGTGGGGTCAGCATGCCCATGACTTCGCCACTTCCTTGATCAGGTCGATTGACTGCCGGCGGGGGAGCGCCTCGTTCCGCACGATCTCCCACGTCTTCGCCAGCTTAGCGACGTCGGTTGGCGCATCGACGATCTGCGCGGTGAGCTGGTTGTCGGCATAGGTCACGCGCTCGCGTCCGGCATCTCGGCGATGATGAACTGGCCTCCCATCCCCAGGTACATCCCAGCATCCGTCGGGACGATGTGCACCTGGATATGCTCCGCCGCCGTCAGTTGGGCGAGGTGTTCGCACTGCTCGACCATGAGGCCCGGCTGGTCGAGCACCGGCCGGCGTAGCACCGCCTCGTCCAGCACGGCGATGAGCTGCGGCGGGCGCGGGCGTTGCAGGATCGCCTGGCGCTCCAGCCGGGAGGCGACGATGCGGTCCACATCCTCGGGGTCGAACCGGCCACCGGCCAGCGTCGCGCGAGCGTACCGCTCGGTCTGGAGCAGGCCCGGCACGTAGGCCAACTCGAACCAGCGCAGCGTGGTCGCCTCCCGCTCGAACTCGATCCACTCGCGAAGCCAGGCCGGTTCGGCGTCGAGCCGGGCCAACCCGTCGAGCATGCGGAGGAAGCGTCCGTCGGTCTGGTGGTGGGTGTCGACCGCCCTCATGTATTCCTTCGTGGGCGGTCGCCCGCCGGTCTCTACCGAGCTGACATGTGAACCCGAATAGCCGATGCCCCGGCCGAAGTCCTCCTGACTGAGACCGAGCCCCGTGCGGAACAGGCGCAGTTCCTCCAGTACGTAGTCGGTGACGCTTCCCATCGATTCCCCAACCTTCGCTCAGTCTGGCTCGGCGTGTCCCTCATGAATGCTCACCTGGACCGCTGAGCTGCACGGATGGCGCGAGCACGTATCGACGGTAGTCGTGTCATCACCAGACTGTCACCAGTGGCGGGTCCGCCGGTGGCCGGAATGGCGGCGGTGGGCCCTGCCCGTCGGGGTCGCTCCCGTCTCCCCCTTGCGGGAGCGGCCCCTTCACCCACCTACAGGAGGACGATGTGCTGAGCCCTTTGGTGCGGTGGCGGTGATGGTTGTGGTCCGGCCGCCCGTCCCGCACGTCGCCATGCGCCCGCTCTGGCGGTGCCGCAACTGCGGCCGGGAGTGGCCCTGCCAGCCGGCCAAGCTCGCCCTGCTGACGGAGTACCGGGCCCACCGGACCGCGCTGTTGATCTACCTCGGCACCCTGATGCACGAGGCGACGAACCAGCTCACCCAACTCCACCCGGACCACCCGCCGGCCCGGATGACCGAGCGCTTCCTCTCCTGGGCGAGAGCCCGCGGCTGACGCTCGGCCCGCCGTCCTTCATCCCGGAAAGTGGATCAGCGGCACCCCGTCGGAGTATCCGGGGCCCTCGGGTGGCACTCGGGTGCGGGCTGGCGGCGGCGGTCCGGGCGTGGACTTCCGCTGTTACAGCCAGGTTTCGCGGCTTCACGGGTGGGGCAGAGTACCCGCTACAGAGCGTTCACGCCGGAGTTTTCGCAGCTCACCGGCTGGAGATCGTCTCGCCGTGCGCCGGGGCACGGATGCCCTCCCCGGTCTTTCGCCGAGGAGAGGGGGAGGGCGATGACGGACCCCGAAACGGCTCGACACCGACGCCGACCGGTAGCACGGCTGGGCGCGGCGGCCGCCGCGCTGGCACTCGTGGCGCCGTTGGCCGCGTGCGGCGCGGACGACGCTGGTGGCCCACCGACGATCAACCTGTACTACCCGCCCGAGCAGAACCTGCAGAAGGTCGTCGACGACTGCAACGCGCAGGCCCAGGGACGGTACGAAATCGCCTACCGGGTGCTGCCCCGGCAGGCCGACGACCAGCGGGTGCAGATGGTGCGCCGGCTGGCCGCCGAGGACAGCGGGATGGATCTGCTCGGGCTGGACGTCACCTGGACCCAGGAGTTCGCCAGCGCCGACTGGATCCGCGAGTGGACCGGCCAGGACAAGGCCGAAGTCGAGCAGGGCACCCTCGCCGGCCCGTTGGACACCGCCCGCTACAAGGACAAGTTGTACGCGGCGCCGAAGAACACCAACGTCCAGCTGCTCTGGTACCGCAAGGATCTGGTGCCGCAGCCGCCGACCACCTGGGACCAGATGATCAGCGCGGCCCAGCAGCTCAAGGACCAGGGCAAGCCGTACCAGGTGCTCACCATGGGCGCGCAGTACGAGGGTCTGGTCGTCCTCTACAACACCCTCGCCGAAAGCGCCGGCGGGAAGATCCTCAACGACGACGGTACGAAGGCCGAGATGGACGAGGGCACCGTCCGGGCGTTGGAGCAGCTGAAGAAGTTCGCCACGTCGGGCGTGACCTCGCCGTCGTTCAGCAACGCCACCGAGGACCCGGTTCGGCTGGAGTTCCAGTCCGGCGAGGGCGCGTTCCAGGTGAACTGGCCGTTCGTCTACCCGGCTCTCCAGGAGGCGAACCCGGACCTGGCCAAGCAGGTCGGCTGGGCTCGGATCCCGGGCATCGACGAGGGCACCCCCAGCAAGGTCACCATCGGTGGCGTCAACCTGGCCGTCAGCTCCTACTCCAAGCACCCGGAGCAGTCCTTCGAGGCGGCCCGGTGCATCCGCAGCGCCGAGCACCAGAAGTTCTCCGCCATCAACGACGGTGTGCCGCCGACCATCGAGGCGGTCTTCGACGACCCGGAGATGACCGAGGCGTACCCGATGAAGGACACCATCCTGGAGGAGCTGAAGGAACCGGCGACGCGTCCGCTGACCCCCGCCTACCAGAGCATCTCCACAGTGATGTCGGCGATCCTGTCGCCGCCGTCCGACATTCGTCCGCAGCAGACCGCCGACGAGCTGCGCGACGCCATCGCCGACGCCCTCCAGTCCAAGGGGGTCCTGCCGTGAGTATCAACGCCACACCGACCGGCGCCGACGTCGCCGCCGAGGAAACCCAGCGGCCCGCCTCCGTACCGAAGCAACGCGGCAGCCGTCGCAAGCCCCCGTTGAGCGAGAACAAGAAGGCCGAACGCCGGCTCGGTCTCCTGCTCTGCGCGCCGGCCGCGCTGGTCATGATCGCGGTGACCGCGTACCCGATCATCTACTCGGTCTGGCTGTCGTTGCAGCGCTTCGACCTGCGCTTCCCCGACCAGCGTGAGTTCATCGGGCTGGAGAACTACGTCACAGTGCTCACCAACGAGTTCTGGTGGACCGCGTTCGGGGTGACCATGCTGATCACGGTGGTCACCGTCGCCATCGAGCTGGTGCTCGGCATGGGCCTGGCGATCATCATGCACCGCACCATCGTCGGGCGCGGCCTGGTCCGGACCTCGGCGCTGATCCCGTACGGGATCGTCACAGTTGTCGCCGCGTTCTCCTGGCGGTACGCCTGGACGCCCGGCACCGGCTACCTGGCCGACCTGTTCAGCGACGGCGCGCCGCTCACCGAGCGGGCCAGCTCCCTGGCGATCATCATGCTGGCGGAGATCTGGAAGACCACCCCGTTCATGGCGCTGCTGCTGATGGCCGGACTGGCGCTGGTCCCGGAGGACCTGCTCAAGGCGGCCTCCACCGACGGCGCGACCGCCTGGCAGAAGTTCACCAAGGTGATGCTGCCGGTGATGAAGCCGGCGATCCTGGTCGCGTTGCTGTTCCGCACCCTGGACGCGTTCCGGGTCTTCGACAACATCTTCGTGTTGACCGCCGGAGGCAACGAGACGTCGTCGGTGTCGATGCTCGCCTACAACAACCTGATCCGGGGTCTCAACCTCGGCATCGGCTCGACGATGTCGGTGCTGATCTTCATCACCGTGGCGATCATCGCCTTCGTCTTCGTGAAGCTGTTCGGCACCGCTGCTCCGGGCAGCGACGACGGGGAGAGGCGCTGACATGGCTGTCGAAACCACTACCAGGGCAAAGCTGCGCTGGGGTCTGCTCGACGTCCTCGTGGTCGTCTTCGCGCTGGTCCCGGTGCTGTGGATCGCGTCGTTGTCGTTCAAGACGCCGGCGACCCTCACCGACGGGAACTTCATCCCCCGGGAGTGGACGCTGGACAACTACCGGACCATCTTCGACACCGACCAGTTCGTCCGGGCACTGGTCAACTCGATCGGCATCGCACTGATCGCCACGCTGATCGCGGTGGTACTCGGCGCGATGGCCGCGTACGCGATCAGCCGGCTGGACTTCCCCGGTAAGAAGCTGCTGGTCGGTGTCTCCCTGCTGATCGCGATGTTCCCGCAGGTGTCACTGGTGTCGCCGCTGTTCGAGATCGAGCGCCAGCTGGGGATCTTCGACACCTGGCTGGGGCTGATCCTGCCGTACATCACCTTCGCGCTGCCGCTGGCGATCTACACGCTGTCGGCGTTCTTCAAGCAGATCCCCTGGGATCTGGAGAAGGCCGCGAAGATGGACGGCGCCACCCAGGGGCAGGCGTTCCGGCGGGTGATCGCGCCACTGGCCGCGCCCGGGCTGTTCACGACGGCGATCCTGGTCTTCATCTTCTGCTGGAACGACTTCCTGTTCGCGATCTCGCTGACCTCGACCGAGCGGTCCCGCACGGTGCCGGCCGCGTTGTCGTTCTTCACCGGCGCGTCGCAGTTCGAGGACCCCACCGGGGCGATCTGCGCCGCCGCCGTGGTGATCACCGTTCCGATCATCCTGTTCGTTCTCTTCTTCCAGCGTCGCATCGTGTCCGGTCTGACCTCCGGCGCGGTCAAGGGATAGGTGGGTAGTCATGGCTGACATCGTGCTGGACAAGGTGAGCAAGAGCTTCCCGGACGGGACCGTCGCCGTGCAGGACGTCGACCTGGAGATCGCCGACGGCGAGTTCGTGATCCTGGTCGGGCCCTCGGGCTGCGGCAAGTCCACCACCCTCAACATGATCGCCGGGCTGGAGGACATCAGCTCCGGTGAGCTGCGCATCGCCGGGCAGCGGGTCAACGACAAGGCCCCCCGGGACCGGGACATCGCCATGGTGTTCCAGTCGTACGCGCTGTACCCGAACATGACAGTGCGGGAGAACATGGCGTTCCCGCTGCGACTGGCCAAGCTCGACAAGGAGACCATCGACCGCAAGGTCGACGAGGCGGCGAAGGTGCTGGAGCTGACCTCGCTGCTGGACCGCAAGCCGGCCAACCTCTCCGGCGGCCAGCGTCAGCGGGTGGCGATGGGCCGGGCGATCGTCCGCCAGCCGAAGGCGTTCCTCATGGACGAGCCGTTGTCCAACCTTGACGCCAAGCTGCGGGTGCAGATGCGCACAGTGGTGTCCCGCCTGCAAAAGCAGCTCGGCACCACCACCGTCTACGTCACCCACGACCAGACCGAGGCGATGACCCTCGGCGACCGCGTGGTGATCATGCGCGGGGGCGCGGTGCAGCAGGTCGGGCCGCCGCAGGAGCTGTACGACCACCCGAAGAACCTCTTCGTGGCCGGCTTCATCGGCTCTCCGTCGATGAACTTCCTGCACGCCGCCGTGCAGGACGGCGAGCTGCACACCGCCCTGGGCACCGTGCCGATCGGTGACCGGATCCGCCGCGAGCTGGAGGCGGCCGACGCGCCCCGCGAGCTGATCCTCGGCATCCGACCCGAGCACTTCGAGGACGCCGAACTGGTCGACGACGACACCCGTCGGCGGGGTATGGAGTTCGAGGCGCCGGTGGACATCGTCGAGTCGATGGGCTCGGACAAGTACGTCTACTTCACCGTCGAGGGGGAGAAGGCCAGCGCCGCCGAGTTGGAGGAGTTGGCCGCCGACGCCGGCGGGGCCGACTTCGCCGGCGCCGGTGGCAACCTGGTGACCCGGTTGTCCGCCGAGTCCCCGGTCGCCGAGGGGCAGACGCGGCGGGTCTGGTTCAACCTGGAGAAGATCCACCTGTTCGACCCGGCCAACGGCCGCAACCTGACCCTGCAGGAGGGCCGAGCAGCCGGCGCGCTCGCCGACTGACGACCTCCTTACGCCGCCGATCTTGCACTTTCGGTTGTCGATACAGGTGGAATGCACCTTGTGTCGCGACAGAAAGTGCAAGATCGGCGCAGCGGGGGGTGGGGGTGCGTGTTCTGCGGGGTTCGGGTGGGCGTGGCAGGGTGGTCGTAGGTCGCGTCGTGGAGCGGGGGGCACATGGACCGACGATTGGCCGCGCTGGCCAACGCGCACGGTGTTTCCACCTGGTACGAGGACTGGCGGCACCGCCGCGTCGAGGTCGCACCGCGGACAGTGGTCGGTGTGCTGGGGCTGCTCGGCGTGGACGCCACCAGCCCGTCGGCGCTCGCCGACGCGCTCGCCGCCGCCCGTGCGGTCGACCGGAACGCCCTGCCGGAGACGGTCGTGCTCACCCACGGTCGCGGCCGGGCGCTGCCCGCCCCGGGGATGGTGACCCTGGAGGACGGTGGCCGCCGCGCTGTCGACGGCGAACTGCCGGCCGACCTGCCGCTGGGCTGGCACCGGCTGGCCTGCGCCGACCGCGAGGTGACACTGGTGGTGGTGCCGCGTCGGCTGCCGGTGCCGCCGTCGAGCTGGGGGTGGATGCTCCAGCTCTACGCGCTCACGTCGGAGCAATCCTGGGGCATGGGAGACCTCGGTGATCTCGCCGAGTTCACCGGGTGGGCCGGTGCCAACGGGGCGGGGCTGGTGCTGCTCAACCCGCTGCACGCGGTCGGGCCGGCGCACCCGGTGGCCACCTCACCGTATTCGCCGGCCAGTCGACGCTTCGTCAATCCGCTCTACCTGCGGGTCAGCGACACCGCCGCGTACCGGGCGGCGGAGCCGGCCACCCGGGCGGTGGTCGACGCGCTGCGCCCCGACCGGGGGCCCCTGATCGACTACGACGAGGTGTGGGCCGCCAAGCGGCGCGCGCTGGAGTTGCTGCACCCGTACGCCCAGCCGGTGGACCTTGGCGCGGACCCGGCGCTGACCAGCTTCGCCACCTGGTGCGCGCTCGCCGAGCGGCACGGCAACGACTGGCGGGCCTGGCCGGCGGAACTGCACCACCCGGACGCCCCGGCGGTCGCCGAGCAGCGTCGGCGTCTCGCCGACCGGGTCGCCTTCCACGCCTGGCTGCAACACCTCTGCGACGAGCAGCTCGACGCCGTCACGGCGGCGGCCCGCTCGGCGGGGATGCCGGTCGGTGTCGTGCACGACCTGGCCGTCGGGATCGACCCGGGCGGCGCGGACGGGTGGCAGCTCGCCGACGTGCTGGCCCAGGGCGTGCGGGTCGGCGCGCCACCGGACGACTTCAACCAGCTCGGCCAGGACTGGGGGCTCGCCGCGTGGCGCCCGGACCGCCTCGCCGCAACCGGGTACGCCGCGTACCGGGACATGCTGCGCCGCGTCCTGCGGCACGCGGGTGGCCTGCGGGTCGACCACGTGGCCGGTCTGTGGCGACTGTGGTGGGTGCCGCCAGGCGGCGGTGCGGCCGAGGGCACCTACGTGCGCTACGACGCCGAGGCGATGCTGGGCATCCTCGCGTTGGAGGCGCACCGGGCCGGCGCGGTGGTGGTCGGTGAGGATCTCGGCACTGTCCAACCGGCGGTGACCCGAGGTTTGCGGGGGCGCAACATGCTCGGCTCGACGGTGCTGTGGTTCGCGCGCGACGAGGCCGGTGACTTCGTCCCGCCGGCCCGGTGGCCGCGTAACGCCCTCGCCACCATCTCCACCCACGACCTGCCCACCGCGCCGGGCTTCCTGACCGGTGAGCACGTGCGGGTGCGCGACGAGCTGAAGCTGCTCGGCACCGACGTGGCGGTGGAGCGGGCCCGCGCCGCCGCCGACCGGGACCGGTTGCTGGGCATGCTGCGCGCCGAGAACCTGCTGCCCGAGCCGACCTCGCGGCCACCGACCGGTACTGTCGCCTCCGCGGGTGCAGAGCAAAGGACGAATGCCGATTCGGCGTTGCCCGATGCGACTGGCGCACCCGACGACGGCGAGGTGGTGGTGGCGATGCACGCCGCACTCGCGGCCAGCCCGACCCGGCTGCTCGGCGTCTCCCTCTACGACGTGCTGGGCGAGGTGCGCCAACCCAACATGCCGGGCACTGTCGACGAGTATCCGAACTGGCGGCTGCCTCTGCCGGCCAGCGTGGCGCAGATCCGCGCGGACCCCCGGGTGGCCCGGATCGTCGACCTGCTCAGCGCCGCCCGCCCACGACCGGCCGACCCGGCGCCGCCGCAGCGGTGACGCCGCCGGGTCAGGTCAGCCAGTCGAAGCGGGCCGGCAGCCCGAGGAATTCGGCGTAGCGCCCGAGTGCCTGCTCCACCCGGGCCCGCGCGGCGGCGTCGAGCGTCGTGAGCGGCTGGATCGTCACAGTGACCGCCGTGCGGCCGATCTTGCGTTTCCACACGCCCACCACCCGACCGGCGCGGACCACTGTGGCCTGGAAGATGCCGTTGTTGCCCGGCACGACGGCCGCCTGGTGGGCGGGGTCGAGCATCAACGTGCGGTCCCGGTAGCCGAGCAGGTACTCGTCGAAGCCGGGCAGCGCCAACACGTCGTCCGGCGTGGTGCGTGGCGCGTCGGCCAGGGCCGCGTCGACGTACATCGCGGTGCCGTCGACGCGTACCGTGCTCAGCGCGTCGTCGGCGGCGGCCAGACCGCGCCGGGCGTCGGTCACTGTGAGGCCGCTCCACCCGGCGAACTCGCGGTCGGTGACCGGGCCGTGCCCGCGAACGTATCGGTGGGCGAGCACTGCCAACGCCTCGTCCCGCTCCAGCCGGTGGGACGTGGGTGCCCACTCGTCGAGCAGGGCGAAGGTCTGCTCGGTCCCGATGTTCGGCGCCACGCAGGTCACGCCGCGCACGCTCGCATACCACAGCAGGTGGTAGCCACGTTGCCCGTCGGTGCCCAGGCCGGCCGCCCGTAGGGTGGCGAGGCACTGCGCGCGGGTGAGTCGACCACCGCCGGCCAACGCGGTGCCGAGGACGTCCACCGCCCGGTCCGCGTCGGCCTCGCTCAGCCCCAGCTGCCCCCGCCGGGTCGCCACGCCGGCCAGGGACCGTACGCCCGTCACCTCCAGCATCCAGCGGGCATCGGCGGGCGGAACGAGGTGCACGGTGCCCCGCATCGGCCAGGTACGCAGCGCCTCACGCCGCTCCAACGCCGCCTGCACGTCGGCCATGCCGTGACCGGGTAGCCGGGCGCCCAGCGACCACAGCCCGCTGGCCAGATCCTGTGCCTGCATCGCGCCGAACCACTCGACCACCTCGGCGACGGTGCCGGGGCGGGTGCTCGGGTGCGGGCGCAGCAGCAGGCTGGTCATCCGCAGCGCCAGCGCGTCGGCCGCGCTGAGGTCGACAGGCATCCTGCGCTCCTTTTCGTGGCCGGGCGGCCAGCCTAGGGCCGGGCACCGACACTCCTGCTGGTGGGAGGCGTAACGGCGGTCGTCGGGGGAATGCGGCTCGCCGGAAGTGCGCGCGCCGCGCGTACGGAAGGGAATCTCATGACTGCCGCAAGCGAGCCGGCGCGGGGCGCCGGCGTAACGGCCGGGTCCCGGGGCCATCGGGGGGACGCCCGCGCGAAGACGAGCGCCGCGGCGACCTTCGCCCTGGTGTTCGGGGTGGCCGCTCTGTTCAGCGTGTTGACGGCGATCCTCGCCTGGCTGGGGTTGGTGCTCGGCATCATCGGGATCATCCTGGGCATCGTCGGCCTCAAGATGGCGCGTCGACCCGGGGTCACCGGTCGTGGCGTGTCGATCGGCGGCCTGGTGCTCAGCATCCTGGCCGTGCTGATCGGGCTCGGCCTGGCCGCGGGTATCACCACGTTCGTCAACAACGAGAACGCTGTGGACCGCCTGCAGACCCAGGTCGACAAGCTGCGCGACAAGCTCGACTGACCCGCGCGTGCCGGTCTGGGCCGGCCCGCCACCCGTCCCGGCCGGCCACAGTAGGGTGGGCGGCGTGCTCCGCCAGGTCACCGCGATCCGTTACGTCACCCCGCTGCGCGAGGGTGGGTCGCTGCCGGGCGTGGTGGAGGCCGACGACCTGGGCACCTACGTGGCGAAGTTCCGAGGCGCCGGGCAGGGGCCCAAGGCGCTGATCGCCGAGGTGATCTGCGGTGAGCTGGCGCGCCGGCTGGGGTTACGGGTGCCGCCGCTGGTGGTCCTCGACGTCGACCCGGTGATCGGGCGGGCCGAGCCCGACCAGGAGGTACAGGAGCTGCTGCGCAGCAGCGGCGGCGCCAACCTCGGGATGGACTTCCTGCCCGGGGCGTTGGGCTTCGACCCGGTGGCGCACCCGGTCGACCCGGCGCTGGCCTCCCGGGTGCTCTGGTTCGACGCGTACGTGGAGAACGTCGACCGGAGCTGGCGCAACCCGAACCTGCTCGTCTGGCACCGGGAGCTGTGGCTCATCGACCACGGCGCGTCGCTGTACTTCCACCACAACTGGCCGCGCGCCGAGGCCGCCGTGCACCGTGCCTACCGCGCGGAGGACCACGTGCTGGCGCCGTACGCGTCGCGGCTGGCCGAGGCCGACGCCGAACTGGCCCCCCAGGTCACCCCGGATCTGCTCACCGAGGTGCTGGCCCTGGTGCCGGGGGAGTGGTTGACCGCCGCCGACTTCGAGACGGCCGACGCGGCGCGCGGCGCGTACCTGGATCACCTGTCCCGCCGGGTCGCCCGCACGGCCGACTGGCTGCCATCGGGGAGCGGGGCATGAGGCAACCCTTCGAGTACGCGCTGATCCGGCTCGTGCCCCGCATCGAACGCGGTGAGCAGATCAACGTCGGGGTGTTGCTCTACTGCCAGCAGCGTGACTTCCTGGCCGCGCGGACGCACCTGGACGCCGACCGGGTGCGCGCGCTGGCGCCCGACGTCGACCTGCCGGCGGTGGCCGCGGTGCTCGACTCCTGGGACCGGACCTGCTCCGGTGACGGGCCGGCGACCCGGATGCGCCTCGGCGAGCGGTTCCACTGGCTGGCCGCGCCGCGCAGCACGATGATCCAGACCGGGCCGGTGCACACCGGTCTCACCGCCGACCCGGCGGCCGAGCTGGACCGGCTGATGGCGACCCTGGTCCTCTGAGCCGGAGCGTGGGAGCGGTGATCGTCCCCTGATCGCGCTACGCCAGCGCCATTGCCGGCGGAGCGCGATCCCCCGTTCAGGTGCCCGGTGCGGGGCGGCGGCTCGATCCCGCCGGCACCGATGGCACCAGGATCGTCGTCCGGGCCTGGCGGCGGGCCGGAACGACCGGGAAGTTGCGGAAAACTTGAGCCGGCGTATCGGTAGCCGGTGGCCCCGGAGGCTGTCGTTAGAGCGCGTCCGCAGCGGGTAGTCGCGGGAGCTGATCCGAGACGAGAAGGGGACACTCTGATGGCTGCCCAGACCAAGGTAGCGGTGATCTACTACAGCGCCACCGGCATCACGTACCAGATGGCGCAGGCCGTGTGTGAGGCCGCCGGGGACGCCGGTGCCGAGGTACGCCTGCGCAAGGTGCGCGAGTTGGCGCCGGACGAGGCGATCCGCTCCAACTCCGGATGGCAGGCGCACCACCTGGAGACCCAGGACGTGCCCGAGGCGATGATCGACGACCTGGCCTGGGCCGACGTGGTGATCCTCGGCGCGCCGACCCGGTACGGCATGATCGCCGCGCAGCTGAAGCAGTTCATCGACACGACCGGCCCGCTCTGGGCCCAGGGCGCGCTGGCCAACAAGGTCTACTCCGCCTTCACCTCGACGGCGACCTCGCACGGGGGGCAGGAGACCACGCTGACCTCGCTCTTCAACGTCTTCTACCACTGGGGCGGTGTGGTGGTCACCCCGGGCTACACCGACACCAGTCAGTTCATCGCCGGCAACCCGTACGGTCCCTCGCACACCAGCAACAACGGGGAGATCGCCCCGGACGCCGTGGCGCTCGGGGCCTGCGCGCTGACCGCCCGGCGCGCCGTGCTGCTGGGGACCGCGCTGAAGGCGGGTATGGCCGGCTGACCGACCGTCGAACGAGGGCGACCGGTGGCGCGGGCGGGGGCTCTCGGCCCGCCCGCGCCACCGGTCCATCCAGCCCTACCCCCGGGCCGGGCCGACTATGCGCCTTCGCGGATCGCGGACAGCTCGTCCGGGCGTGACGCGGGCAGCAGGTCGGTCAGCAGCTCGCTCAGCACGGCGAGCCCGTCGGGGCTGAGCACCGACTCCGCGTGGAACTGCACCCCGGCGAAGCCCCGGCCCCGCAGGGCGTGCACCGCGCCGTCGTCCGGGTCGCGGGCCAGCTCCACCGGCCCGTACGCGGTGGCCAGCCGGTCGGCGTCGGAGCGGGCCGTGAACGTCGAGTAGAACCCGACCCGGCGGGTGCGGCCGAACACCGGCACTTCCCGCTGCAACCCCTGATACGGCGCGTCCCGGCGGTGCAGCGTCAGCCCCAGCAACCCGGCCAGCACCTGATGACCGAGGCAGACCGCGAGGGTGGGACGGCCGGTGGTCAGCAGCCCGGTCAGCAGCTTGCGCAGCGCCAGCATCTTCGGCTCGGCCGCGCTGCCCGGGTCGCCCGGCCCGGGACCGACGACCACCAGGTCGTAGTCGTCGACCGGGCCGCTCGCGTGCCAGGCGCGGGTGGTCACCGCGAGACCCAACGCGCTCAGTTGGTGGGCCAGCATTCTGGTGAAGGTGTCCTCGGCGTCCACGATCAACCCTCGGCGGCCGACCAGCCCGGGCAGTCCGGGCGCGTCCGGTGACCGCTGGTCCAGCCAGAACCGCGCCAGCGGTGCGTTGCGCGCGGCCAGCGCGTCGCGTACCGCCGGGTCGTCGTCCAGCCGCGCGACCGGCCCGCGGTCGCCGACGGACGCCGCCGGCCCGAGGCCGAGCGCGGCCAGCACCCCGGCGGCCTTGGCGTGCGTCTCAGCCACCTCGCCGGCCGCCGTCGAGTGCCGGACCAGGGTCGCGCCGACCGGCACCCGCAGTCGGCCGGTGGGGGAGATCTCGGCGGTCCGGATCAGGATCGGGGCGTCGAGCGTCTGCCGGCCGGCCTCGTCGTGGCCGAGCAGCGCCAGCACACCCCCGTAGTAGCCCCGGCCCCGGCGCTCGTGCCGGGCGATCACCCGGCAGGCGTTCTCGATCGGGCTGCCGGTGACGGTGGGGGCGAACATGGTCTCGCGCAGCACCTCCCGCACGTCGCGGGTGCCCCGCCCGGCGAGCAGGTACTCGGTGTGCGCCAGGTGCGACATCTCCTTGAGCTGCGGCCCGATCACCTGCCCACCCTGCTCGGCGACGGCGGCCATCATCTTCAGCTCCTCGTCGAGCACCATGTACAGCTCTTCGATCTCCTTCTCATCGGCGAGGAAACGCAGCAGCGCCGCCCGGTCCGCGACGCCACCGGGGCAGCGGAAGGTGCCGCTGATCGGGTTCATCATCACCAGTCCGTCGTCGACGCTGACGTGGCGCTCCGGGCTGGCGCCGACCAGCGTCCGGGTGCCGGTGTGCACCACGAACGTCCAGTACGCGCCGCGCTCGGCGATCAGCAGCCGGCGTAACGCGGCCAGCGCGGCCCTCAGCGGTGGGCCCTGCACGGTGGCGTGCAGAGCGCGGTGGATGACGAAGTTCGCGCCCTCACCGCGGCCGATCTCCTCGGACAGCACCCGCTGCACGGTCCGCGCGTACTCGTCGTCGCTGACGTCGAAGCCCGCGTCGGTGGTGCGCACCGGTTCGTCGGGCAGCGCGGCGAGGGCGTCGGTCAGCGTGATCCGTTGGTGCTCGCGGACCCGGAGAAACTCCAGCGGGGCGGCGTCGTCGACGCAGGCGAAGCCGCGCTCGGTGATCTGCCGGTACGGCACCAGGGCCAGCGTCCGCGCCCCGGACGGGCCCGCCGGCAATGGGAGGTCGGTGAGCTCTTCGACGGTGTCGACCGGGCCGGCAAACAGGTCCAGGTCGTCCGCGCCCTCACGGCGCAGAAGCGCGAAGGGGCCGGGGTCGACGCCGCTGGCGACGGCGGCGAGCAGGTCGGTCAGGTGGGTCATCGGAGTCTCCGTCGGGCTCGGTGCCGCCGTCGGGCGGCCCTTGAGCCGGGAGATCCGGCGACCGCCTCAATGGCGGCCGCGTGGATGGAGCTACGCGCGGGAGATGGCCGCCGGGTCGGCGGGCCACCAAACGGTCAACTGCGCGAGCATGTGATCCACCCTACGCGCCCGTCGGCCGGCTGGCACGGGGTAACTTGACCGGCGATGAACATTCTCGCGCTCGACCTGGGCACCTCCTCGGTACGCGGGCTGGTGCTGGACGCGGACGCCCAGCCGCTGCCCGGCGCTCTGGCCCGCCGCAAGGTCGACCTCGCCATCGGCGACGACGGCACCGGCACGCTGTCCGGTCGGGACTATCTGGCCAGCCTGGTCGAGTGCCTGGACGAGTTGGCCGACTCGGGGCACCTGCACGACGTCGGCCTGGTGGCGGTCTCCGCCCAGTGGCACTCGGTGCTCCCGCTGGACCGCGACGGCGCTCCCTTGGGCCCGGTGGTCACCTGGCTGGACACCCGACCGGCCCCGGTCGGGCGCACCCCCGGGCCGGCCGACCCGGACGGCTTCCACCAGCGCACCGGCTGCTGGTGGCACCGTTCGTACTGGTCGATGCGGTTGCCCTGGTTGCGTGAGCAGTCCGGCACCCCGATCGCCCGGTTCGTGGGTCTGCCCGAGTACGTGCTGGGCGAGTTGCTCGACTCGGCGCCGATGTCGATCTCCCAGGCCTCCGGGACCGGTCTGCTGGATCTGCGCACCCTGAGCTGGGACGAGGAGGCGCTGACGCTGGCCGAGGCGCGGCCGGCGGAGCTGCCGCCGCTGGGCGAGCTGGACTGGCACGGCCGGCTCCGGGTCGACCTGGCTCGTCGGTGGCCGCAACTGGCGAAGGCCCGCTGGTCGCCGCCGGTGGGCGACGGTGGGGCGTCGAACGTCGGCTCGGGCTGCGTCGACCCGAGCCGGGCCGCTGTCACAGTGGGCACCTCCGCCGCCGTACGGCTGATGCAGCGGATTCCGGCGGGCGAGCCGATGCCGCGCCTGCCCGAACGGTTGTGGCGTTACCGGGTCGACCACGAGCATGTGGTGACGGGGGCCGCGTACGCCAACGGGGGCAACCTCTTCGCCTGGGCGGACCGGGAGCTGCGGTTGCCGCAGGGCGCTGAGCTGGACGCGGCGCTGGCGCTGGTGCCGACGGGTGGTGGCCGGCCGGCGAATCCCCGCTTCGGTGGCGACCGGGCGCCGGGGTTGGCCCCGGCGGGCAGTGGTGAGCTGCGCGGTCTGAGTTTCAGCACCACCTCGGTCGACATCCTGGCTGGGCTGATGCAGGGGTTGTGTGAGCTGGTCGCCGAGGATCTCGGGGTGCTGGAGTCCACGATCGACAAACCGGTCGGCGTGGTGTTGGGCGGCGGTGCGGTGGCCGCCTCGGTGTGGTGGCGGCAGGCCTTCGCGACCGCGCTCGCCCCGCGACCGGTGTCGCATCAGCGCAACCCGGAGATTGGCGCCACCGGTGCCGCGTTGGTGGCGCTGGGGCGCTTCGGTGACGCGATCCAGCTCGCCGACATCGGCCGGACGGACGAGCTGGTTTTACCGACCACGGCAGGACGTTCCCACCCGCAGTATCCTTCCTGAACCTCGGCCTCGCCCGGGCCGTTGACAGCGGTACCGAGCCTGGTTGGATGGACTGCGCTCCCCCGACCGCGGTGGACGCGGTAGGACGGAGGAGGCAGGGTGGCGGCAGGTCCCGACCCGGCGAACGGCGCGGTGTCGAACCATCGCCGACGTCGCTTCGATGTCCGAGTCGTTCCGCATCGACGGCGGTCGCCGTTCCGGCTGCGCGACTGGCGGATGAGCACGAAGCTCGCCACGGTGCTGCTGGTGCCGTCGATGGCGTTCCTCCTGCTCGCCGGGGTGCAGACCAGCACCCTGGTGGGGCGGACGACGGCGTTGAACGACTTCTCGAGTCAGGTCGGCATCGGCCGGCAGATCACCGCGGCGGTGCACCAGCTCCAGCAGGAGCGTGACCGTTCGGCGGGGGAGCTGGGTGAGCTGCGCAAAGGTGGTGACCGGCAGGCCGCGGCGAACGACCTGAAGCCGTTGCAGGAGGCCACCGACAAGGCCATCGTGGACCTCAGCCGGGCCGCCGAGCCGTTGGCCGACGCGGACGCGTCCTGGCGGGTGGCCTTCTCCGAGGCGCTGGAGGCGTACGACCAGGTGGTCGACATCCGCTCAGCGATCCCACCGGCGGTGCTCAGCACCGAGACCATCCTGGGCAACTACCACCGGGCCGTCGGGGCGTTGCTCGACCTGCTCGCCGAGCCGACGCCGGGGCAGAACCAGCCGGCGTTGAACGACGCGGTGCTGCGCTACGTCCAGTTGGCCCGGGTCAAGGAGCTGTCCTCCCGGGTGCGGGCCCAGCTCTACGCCGCCGCCCGCGCCGGCGCGTACGGCACCGAGGACCGGGTGATCCTCGCCGACCTGCGCGGTCAGCAACTCACCGCGCTCGGCGCGTTCCGGGTGGCCGCGACCAGTGAGCAGATCCGCCGCTACGACGAGACCTCGGTGTCGCCGATGTTCCTGGTCGCCACCGGGTTGGAGGAGCGCAGCCTGTCCTCCGGCAGCGCGTCGCCGCAGGTGCTGCCGTCGGAGCAGTGGTGGTCGGCCAGCCAGCAGCGTCAGGAGCTGCTGCGTCAGCTTGAGGCGGGGGTGCTCGACGACGCTGTCCGCCAGGCCGAGGAGGCCAGCGACGATCAGCTGCGTACGACCCTGCTGGTCGTCGGCGGGGTGGTCACGGTCCTGCTGGCCGCGCTGCTGATCTCGTTGCTCATCGGGCGTTCGGTCGCCCGGTCGATGCGGCTTTTGCGCAGCCAGGCGTTGCGGATCGCCCAGGTCGAGTTGCCGGAAGCCCTGGACCGACTGAAGACCGTCACCGGTGGGGTGCCGCGCATGGACGTCGCGCCGGCGGTGGTCCGTTCACTCGACGAGATCGGCGAGCTGGCCGAGGCGTTCGTGGCGGTGCACCGCAGCGCGGTCACCGTCGCCGTCGAGCAGGCGCTGATGCGGCGCAACGTCAACGCGATGTTCGTCAACCTGGCCCGCCGCAGCCAGGTGCTGGTGGAGCGTCAGCTCGAGCTGTTGGACGACCTGGAGCGCGAGGAGAGCGACCCGGACCAGCTGGAGAACCTGTTCAAGCTCGATCACCTGGCCGCCCGGATGCGCCGTAACGACGAGAGCCTGCTGGTGCTCGCCGGCACCGACTCCACCCGCCGGTGGAACCGGCCGGTCGGGCTCGGTGCGGTGCTGCTGGCTGCCGCCGCGGAGATCGAGCAGTATCAGCGGGTCCGGATCGAGTCGGTTGCCGACGTGCACGTGGTCGGGCACGCTGTCGGCGAGTTGGTGCACCTGCTCGCCGAGCTGCTGGAGAACGCCACGGCCTTCTCCCGCCCGGACACCGTCGTGGTGGTGACCGCCCGGGTCGAAGCGGGCGGTGCGCTGATCGAGATCGTCGACCGGGGTCTGGGCATGAGCCCGACCGCGTTGGTGCAGGCGAACGAGGTGCTGGCCACCCCTCCGGCCGCGGACGTCGCGGCGGTGGAGCGGATGGGGCTCTTCGTGGTCAGTCACCTCGCGGCCCGGTTGAGCGTCCGCGTGCGGTTGCAGGGCGGCGAGGACGGCCTGGTCGCCCGGCTCGCACTGCCCGCGGAGTTGCTGGCGCCGCCGGGCAACGTGGAGCTGGACGCGCCCCCGTCGGCGCGGATGCTGGCGGCGAGCGCGGCACGAGGGGTGGTTCCGCAGCCCGGGGCCGCCCGGCCGGCCGCTGCCCCGATGGTGAACGGCGCGGTGCGGGACCTGCCGGTGGCCGGTCGCCCGCCGGGCGTCGGCGTGCCGCGTCAGGGCCGCCCGGTGCCGGTACGCGCCGAGGACGTGTTGACCCCCGCAGCCGCTCGCGGTGCCGGCGGGGGCTGGTATTCGCGGCAGGGCCCAGCGCCGGTGGTGCCCGCCGCGGCGGCGCCACCGACGATCCCGGTGACCGCCGGCACCAATGAGCGGGGATTGCCGGTGCGGGTGCCCATGGCGCAGTTGAGCGCGGTCACCCGTTCGGCACAACCGATGACGGCACCGACCCGCACCGACCCGGACCCGGAGGCGGTCGGCGGCATGCTCTCGCGGCTCTACAGCGGAGTACGGCGCGCCGAGGCTGAGGACACCACCGAGATACCCGTGCCACCGTCCGGGGGGCACGACGAAGGGGGACGACGACAGTGACGACGTTGAGCCAGGAGGCGCGTGACCTGAGCTGGCTGGTGAGCGCGTTCGCGGAGCGGGTGCCGGGTGTGGCGCACGCGGTGGTGGTCTCCTCCGACGGGCTGCTGGTGGCGATCTCCGATCACCTGCCGCGTGACAACGCGGACAAGCTCGCCGCGGTGACCTCCGGGCTGATGAGTATCACCGCGGGCGCGGCCTCGATGTTCGACGGCGATATCGTCAAGCAGACGGTGGTCGAGATGGGCCGAGGCTACTTCCTTGTGATGCAGATCCGCGACGGTTCGATTCTGGCCACGCTGGCCGCCGGTGACGCGGACATCGGCGTGGTCGGCTACGAGATGGCCCGGTTGGCCAAGCAGGCGGGGGAGATGCTCACCCCGGCCCTGCGGGCGGAGTTGCAGCAGGCGCTGCCCCGCTGAATGAGCCGGCCGAGGCCCGGACGGTCGCGGCTCACCCGAGCCGAGCCGTCCGGGCCCGGGCGTCCGGGTGGCGGCGCGCTCAGAAGCCGCCGTCGGCGATGACCGAGCGGTACCAGGTGGCGGAGTTCTTGAGCACCCGACGCTGGGTGGCGTAGTCCACGTAGACCAGGCCCCAGCGCTGGTCGTAGCCCTGGTCCCACTCGAAGTTGTCGAGCAGTGACCAGACGTGGAAGCTCTCCAGCGGCACTCCCTCGGCGATGGCCCGGTGCGCGGCGGTGAGGTGGTCGCGCAGGAACCTGATCCGCCCGGTGTCCTGGACGGTGTCGTCCGCGCCCAGGGTGTCCGGTGTGGGCAGCCCGTTCTCGGTGATGGTGAGCGGGATCGGCCCGTATTCGCGGGTGATCCGGGTCAGCAGGTCGTACATCCCCTCGGGGTAGATCTGCTGCCATTCGGCCTCGGAGGTCTCCCAGCGGTGCGTGGTGCCGCCGTCGCCGGTGACGTAGATCGGGGTGTAGTACTGCACCGCCAGCAGGTCGACCGGCGCGGAGATGGTCTCCAGGTCGCCGTCGCGGATGCCCTGGGCCATCCGGCTCTGCGGGCCCAGGTCGGCCAGCAGGTCCTCCGGGTAGCTGCCCTTGAGCAGGGAGTCGAGGTAGAGGCGGTTCTCGTAGGCGTCGTAGAGGTGGGCGGCCGCGGCAGCCTGCGGGGAGTCGTCGGCGGGGTAGCAGGGGTGCAGGTTGAGAGCGGGGCCGATGCGGCTGTCGCTGCCGGTGGCGCGCAGCGCGGCGACGGCGTACCCGTGGGCGAGTTGCAGGTGGTGAGCGACCAGGTAGGCGGCGTCCGGGTCCTGCCGCCCGGGGGCGTGGTGGCCGGTGAGGTAGCCGTTCTGCACCACGGTCTTGGGTTCGTTGATGGTGAGCCAGGCCGGCACCCGGTCGCCAAGGGCGCGGAAGACCACGTCGGCGTAGTCGGCGAAGCGGTGGGCGGTGTCGCGTGACTCCCAGCCGCCGGCGTCCTGGAGCGCCTGCGGGAGGTCCCAGTGGAACAGGGTGGCCATCGGGGTGATTCCGCGCTCGTGCAGGCCGTCGAGGAGGCGGCGGTAGAAGTCGAGGCCGCGTTGGTTGGGCGTGCCGGTGCCGTCGGGCTGGATCCGGGGCCAGGAGATGGAGAAGCGGTAGCTGCGCAACCCGAGGTCGCGCATGAGGTCGAGGTCCTCGGCGTAGCGGTGGTAGTGGTCGATGGCCACGTCGCCGGTGTCGCCGTTTCGGGTGCGACCTGGGACGCGGCTGAAGGTGTCCCAGACCGACTCGCCGCGCCCGTCCTCCTTGGCGGCGCCCTCGATCTGGTAGGCGGAGGTGGCCGCGCCCCAGCCGAAGTTGTCCGGGAAGCGCAGCGGGCCGGCGGGCCCGGTAGGTATCGACATGGATTCTCCTCATGGATACGGGGCCACCGCCGAAAGATTCGGGAGCGCTCCCATGATAGGGCAGGCGCTGCCAGCCGGTCAGCCGGCCGTCAGAACGGCCGGTGCTGGCGGTTGGGAGGCGGGTGTGGGCCCCGAGCAGCGAACGAGGCCGTCCGGGCGGCGCGGCGCGCCTGTCCCGTCGGCCTCTTTTCCTATCGTGTACGGGGGTTTAGTGTGGGGACGGGGGAGGGCAACCCCCGTCCCCACCGTAACTGCACACACACGGGCGGAATTTGGGTCCTGCCGTGCGTGTCGCGCGGGAGCCGGGCCACGCGAGTGGCTCTGGTTCCACCTCCCTCCCTGTGGCGGGACGATGGCTGACGACGGCGTCCGGGCTGGCCCGTCGTCGGCCCTCGGTCTGGTTCCCTGGGCTCGTCAGGACGACCCCAGCGATCTTCTTGTTGGAACCTTGTCGATGGAAGCGCTCCCATCGACCGATGTTGCGACTGTAACGCCCGTCACGCCTTTGTGAAAGACCCAAAACGAGATCGAAACAAGGAGCTGATCCAGCGCTCCGTGCGCTTGTTGTGGGAGCGCTTCCATGGCACACTGTCGATTCGACGCGACAGGAGCCACATCGCGTGAGTGCGGGTCCACCGAGGGCAGCCGGCAGCGCCAGCTCCGGTCACGGTCACCCGAGCGCAGCCGGCGGGGCCCCCTCCCGTGCGGGCCGCGACCGCCCTACCCCGGCCGGGCCCGGGGAAGACCACCTTCCCGGCGCCTCGACATCCCCGCGGACCACCACCACCGTCGCGGGCAGGCGCCTCGCCGGGGACCATCCCGGCCTGGTCCGAGGAGACACCGCGCACATGAGACAACTGGCAATACGCCGCCGCGTGGCGCTCGCCGCCGCCGCGCTGCTCGCCATCGGCGGGGTGACCCTGCCTGCCGGCGCCGCACAGGCCGCACCGGCCTGCGACGTGGTCTACGCGACCAACGACTGGAACACCGGCTTCACCGCGAACGTCACCATCAAGAACCTGGGTGACCCGGTGAGCAACTGGACGCTCAAGTGGACCTTCCCGACCAGCGGTCAGCGGGTCACCCAGGGCTGGTCGGCCAGATACAGCCAGACCGGCAGCGAGGTCACCGCGACCAACGAGTCGTACAACGGCAACCTTGCCACCGGGGCCTCCACCACCATCGGCTTCAACGGCGCCCACTCGGGCAGCAACCCGAAGCCCACCTCGTTCACGCTCAACGGCACCCCCTGCAACGGCACCCCGGCCAACCAGCCGCCGACGGTCTCCCTCGGCCTGCCGACCGGGCCGTTCACCGCGCCGGCCGACGTGCCGCTGACGGCCACCGCCAGCGACCCGGACGGGACGATCAGCAAGGTCGAGTTCTACCGCAACGGCCTGCTGATCAACACCGACACCTCCGCCCCGTACGCGTACACGCAGGAGGACCTGCCGGCCGGCAGCTACACCGTCCAGGCCAAGGCGTACGACAACGCCAACGGCATCGGGGTCGACGAGAAGGCGTTCACCGTCGGGGCAGCCACCGGCCCGACACTGGTCGCCACCC
This sequence comes from Micromonospora sp. NPDC049049, assembly GCF_040649115.1. Taxonomy (NCBI): domain Bacteria; kingdom Bacillati; phylum Actinomycetota; class Actinomycetes; order Micromonosporales; family Micromonosporaceae; genus Micromonospora; species Micromonospora sp. NPDC049049. The sequence continues at coordinate 37,444 of NZ_JBEZEX010000029.1, forward strand.
CGTCCGCGGTGAGCGTCGCCGAGGGTGGCAGCGCCACCTTCAACCTGAAGCTCAGCGCCGCCCCGACGGCCAACGTGCCGGTCACCCTCACCCGCACCGGTGACACCGACGTCACGGTCTCGCCGGCCACGGTCACGCTGACCCCGAGCAACTGGAACACCGGGGTCACCGTCACGGTCGCCGCGGCGGAGGACGCCGACACCGTCGGTGGCGCCGCCACCATCACCGCGTCCGCCACCGGTCTCGCCTCGCTGGCGGTCAGCGCCACTGAGATCGACAACGACACCCCCGGCGGCGACAACGCCTACACCGCGAAGTTCCTCGAGCAGTACGGCAAGATCAAGAACTCGGGCTACTTCAGCCCCGAGGGCGTGCCGTACCACTCGGTGGAGACGCTGATCGTCGAGGCGCCCGACCACGGCCACGAGACCACCTCGGAGGCGTTCAGCTTCTGGCTCTGGCTGGAGGCCTACTACGGCAAGGTCACCCAGAACTGGGCCCCGTTCAACAACGCCTGGACGGTGATGGAGAAGTACATCATCCCCACGCACGCCGACCAGCCGACCGCCGGCTCCGCGGGCACCCCGCAGTACGCCGCGGAGTACAACCTGCCCAGCCAGTACCCGTCGGCGCTGAACCCGAACGTCTCGGTCGGTCAGGACCCGCTGCGCTCGGAGTTGCAGTCCACCTACGGCACCGGCGACATCTACGGCATGCACTGGCTGATGGACGTCGACAACACCTACGGCTTCGGCCGCTGCGGTGACGGCACCACCAAGCCGGCCTACATCAACACCTTCCAGCGGGGCACCCAGGAGTCGGTGTGGGAAACCATCCCGCAGCCCTCCTGCGACACCTTCAAGCACGGCGGTCAGTACGGCTACCTCGACCTGTTCGTCAAGGACACCGGCGCCCCCGCCAAGCAGTGGAAGTACACCAACGCCCCGGACGCCGACGCCCGCGCCGTGCAGGCCGCGTACTGGGCGCTGACCTGGTCCAAGGCGCAGAACAAGCAGGCCGACGTCGCTGCCACCATCACCAAGGCCGCCAAGATGGGCGACTACCTGCGGTACGCGATGTTCGACAAGTACTTCAAGAAGATCGGCAACTGCGTCGGGGCCAGCACCTGCCCCGCCGGCAGCGGCAAGGACTCGGCGCACTACCTGCTCTCCTGGTACTACGCCTGGGGCGGCGCGTACGACGCCAGCCAGAACTGGTCCTGGCGGATCGGCTCCAGCCACAACCACTTCGGCTACCAGAACCCGTTCGCGGCCTGGGCGCTGACCAACACCCCGGAGCTCAAGCCGCAGTCGTCGACGGCGGTCGCCGACTGGACCAAGAGCTTCGAGCGGCAGCTGGAGTTCTACACCTGGCTGCAGTCCGCCGAGGGTGGCATCGCCGGTGGCGCCACGAACAGCTGGGACGGTAGCTACGCCCAGCCGCCGTCCGGCACCAGCACCTTCTACGGCATGTTCTACGACGTCGACCCGGTCTACAACGACCCGCCGTCGAACCAGTGGTTCGGTATGCAGGCCTGGTCGATGCAGCGCATCGCCGAGCTGTACCAGCAGACCGGCAACGCGAAGGCCAAGGCGCTGCTGGACAAGTGGGTGCCCTGGGCGATCGCCAACACCACCCTCGGCACCAACTGGTCGATCCCGTCGGACATGGCGTGGACCGGTCAGCCGACCACCTGGAACCCGTCCAACCCGCAGCCCAACACCGGCCTGCACGTCGAGGTCATCAGCAAGGGCCAGGACGTCGGCGTCACCGCCGCCTACGCCCGGATCCTGATCGCGTACGCGGCCAAGTCGGGCAACGCGGCGGCGAAGACCACCGCCAAGGGGCTGCTCGACGCGCTGTCGGCCGCCAGCGACGCCAAGGGTGTCTCCACCACCGAGAAGCGTGGCGACTACCGGCGCTTCGACGACGTCTACAACGCGTCCACCGGGCAGGGCCTCTACGTCCCGTCGGGTTGGACCGGGAAGATGCCGAACGGCGACGCCATCGCCGCCGGCAAGAGCTTCCTCGACATCCGGTCCTTCTACAAGAACGACCCGGACTGGCCCAAGGTGCAGGCGTACCTGAACGGTGGTCCGGAGCCCGAGTTCAACTACCACCGGTTCTGGGCACAGGCTGACGTCGCCATGGCGTACGCCGACTACGGCAGCATGTTCCCGAACGGCTGAGACGACCCGGGGTGGGTGGCGTGGACCGCCCTCCCCGGGATTCGGCCCCGGTCCGGGGAACGACGGACCGGGGCCGGCGGGACGGCCTGACACCCACGGTCAGGCCGGGGTGGGCCGGCCATCTGGCCGACGCAGCGGATCGGCTGGCCCACCCCACCGCCCGGACTGGAGCCAGCCGCGAAAAAGCCCAGAAATTCGGGCCGTCGCGGGATCACACCGAGGTCTGTGACGGAGTAACGTACGTCACCGGAGAGGCCGCTCCCCCCGTGGCGGCCTCTCCACTTTTTTGCCCCGAGTCCGACCGGCGGGACCGGTTGTCAGCGCGGCGGCGCGACCGGGTGACGCAACCCCGGGTGCCCGGCCGGCAGCGAGCGCCGCAGCACCAGCCAGCTCAGCGCCAGCGCCGTGGCGACCAGCGGCCAGGTCAGCGCCACCCGGGCCACCACCAGCGCGAGCACCTGCCCACCCAGGTAGAGCGGCACGAACACGGCCACCCGCAGCAGGTAGGTCACCGTCCACACCCAACTGGCCCGGCCGTACCCGCGCAGCAGCGCCGGGTCGCGCCGCCACCCGGCCCGCTGGCCCAGCACCGCGCCGACCAGCACACCGAGCAGTGGCCACCGCACCACGATGCTGACCGTCCACGCCAGAGCGCTCGCGGCGTTCGACAGCACCTGGATCAGAAAGAAGTTCTCGGCCCGGCCGGTGCGCACCGCGATCAACGCCGCGACGCAGACGGCCAGCAGCCCGATCAGGACCGAGCGCGGCCGGTCACCCCGGCGTAGCCGTACGCCGGCCACCACCGCGCCCACGGCCAGCGCCGCGCCGACCCCGCCCCACAGCGACTCGCCGCCCAGCAGCCAGCCCACCGCGAAGGCCAGCGGCGGCAGGGTGGCGTCGATCGCGCCGCGTCGCCCGCCCAGCAGATCCGTCAGCGACTCGGCCCGCGCCGGCTCACCCGGGCCGGTGTCGCCGCCCGTCGGCACCGGCCCCGCCGACCCCGGATTTTCGCCTTCACCCTGCTCCGGGCCGGGTTGGGTCGGGCCGTTGTCGCGTTCGGGTACTCCGCTCACCACCGCCTCCTCGCCTCTGGCACAACCTAACCGGCACATGGTGGCGGGCCACCGGTCGGACCGCTGACACCTGCCGCTACGGTGTGCGAATGCGCGCGACGGCACGGGGTTGGACCGCGGTCTGGTTGGTCGTACTGGCCCTCGTCCAGGCGGCCGCCTTCCTCGCCGTGTGGCGGGTGGCCGTGCACTCCGAGATAGGTCAGTGGGTGGACACGGTCGCCCTCACCGGCAACCGGATCGGGCAGGACACCATCGACGGCCCCGTCGACAAGATCCTCAACGCGATGTCGGTGGTTTCGCTGCTGGCCGCCACCGCGACGATCGGGTTCATCGCGCTGATCCGAGGGCGGATCGCCCTGGCGATCACCGCGACCCTGCTGATCGCCGGAGCGAACGTCACCACCCAGTTGCTCAAGTACGGGCTCAACCGGCCCGACTACGGTGTCGACCCGGAACGCGCCGCGGTGGGCAACAGCCTCCCGAGCGGGCACGCCACGGTGGCCGCCTCGGTGGCGGTCGCGCTGATGCTCGTGCTGCCGCGCAAGGTACGAGCCGTCGGTGCCTTCATCGGTGCCGGGTACGCCGCCGTCGCCGGAGTCGCCACCCTCTCCGCCGGCTGGCACCGACCCAGCGACGCCGTCGCCGCGTACCTGGTGGTGGGTGTGTGGGCGGCGTTGGCCGGGTTGCTGCTGCTGGTCACCCAGCGGGAGCAGGCCGAGATCGCCCCCGGCGACGCGCACCGGGTCGCGGCGCTGGTGCTCGGGCTCGGTGGTGTGCTCGCCCTGGTGGCCTGTGGGCTCTCCCTGTCCTGGTTGCTCGACCTGCGCGACATCGGGCCGGAGGAGCTGGCCCGCCGTCCCCTGTTCGTCGGGTACGCGGGCAGCGCCGCCGGGATCGCCGGCACGATGGCGGTGGTGATGGCGTTGGCGCTCACCGTCGTGCACCGGCTGGTGCCCCGGGTCAAGGGCTGAGCCGTCCGGCGTAGCCACCTGTGCGGCCGAGCGGGGTCAGCTCGCGGCGCGGGGTGCGGGGACGTGCGGGGCGACACCGCGCAGGTGGTTGAGCACCACCGGGTCGATGCGGCCCGGCACCAGCCGCTCCTCCAGGTTCTCCAACCCGGCCCAGGAGATCAACGCCGCTTCCGTGCCGTCCTCGTGCACCCTGTGGCCCAGCGCGCCGAGCAACGCCGCCACCTCGGCGGCGACCGCGCCGCTCAGGTCGAGCAGGGTCGCCGGGTCGGGTCGGCCGAACAGCATGGTGTGCACAGTGAGCAGCCGGCCCAGCTCGGCGACCGGGTCCGGGTGGTCGTCCACGCGCAGGTCGACCACCACGTCGCTGGTGCCGCCGTACCCACCGTTGCGCTCGACCACCAGCAGACCGGCGCTCTGCCGGCCCCGCCGGTCGCCGCCGGCCTCGTCGCCGGCCCGCAGCGCGGCGACGAGCCGCTCGGCGAACGGCAGCGCCGCTCCCGCCTGCCAGGCCGCGCCGAGAGCGTCGACGACCTCCGGCCCGGTGAGGATGTTGCCCTGTGCGGCCCAACCGTCGCCGGTCCGCCCGCCGGCCCACGGATGGCAGGCCGGCCCGGTCCAGGTGGCACCCGCACCGGTGGCCCCCACGACGCCGAGTTGGCGGTGCTCCCGCTCGGGGTCGGCGGCGATCAGCCCGGCCACCACGTCGGCGGGGGCCACCCCGGTGCGTAGCAGGGTGAGGCCCTGCGGGCGGTAGGCGAGGTTGACGTGGGCCTGGGTGGCCAGCGCACCGACCTCGGCGGCGGCGGCCGGGACCAACGCCCCGGCGGCGAGGAACTTGCTGGCGACGGCGACGCCGTGCAGGCGGCCGTCGGCGGAGCGGGCGACGAGGGAGAAGGTCACCGGCCGAGATTAGCCTTCCGCGCCGCAGTGACGCGGGCACGCGAGGCTCAGAACGGTGGCGCGGCGGCCTCCGGTGGGGCGCCGTAGGCCCGACGGGCGTCAGCCACCGCGACAGCGGCCAGCACCACCGCTCCGACCGCTGTCGCGGCCACCCCGGGCAGGTGCCGCAGCGGCACGGCCGACGCCAGCAGCACCAGGAGGGCGATCCACCGGGACGGCGAGACCCGTGCGAACACCTCGTACTCCAGGCGGGACCGCCCGGCCAGGAACAGGACCGGACCGCCGAGCACCATGACCAGCCACGGCCCGGGGATCCGCTCCAGCGGACTCTCGATGATCAGCTCGTATCCGACCGCTGTGGAAGCGAGACCGATCACCATCACCAGGTGGGTATCGGCGGCGGAACGGCCGATGTTGGCGGGATGCCGGGCCTTCGTCACCGCCTCGCCCAGGATCCGCCCGGCCCGCTGCACGTAGATCCGCCACAGCATGATCGAGGTGGCCAGCGCCAGCGCGAACGCCCACGCGTGCCCGGTCTCGTACGGGCCCTTGCTGTACGCGAAACCGGCCACCAGGATCGTCTCGCCCAGCGCGACGAGGAAGAACTGCTGGTACCGCTCGGCCAGGTGCTCGCCGGCGATCTCCCACTTCGAGATTCTCGAGCGGCCCAGGCCGGGCACCGGCCAACCACAGCGGGCCGCCAGGTACTCCACCGCCAGCGCCGCCGACCAGAGCGCCACCTGCCCGTTGGTGCCCAACATCGCGCCGCCGATCCAGAGCACCCCGCTCACCGCGAAGATCACCGCCATCCGCACCTTCAGCCGGCGGTACGGGTGCGGGCCCAGCGCGATCGACAGGATCACCGGCCGGGTCACCTGCGCGATCACGTACGCCACCGCGAACATCAGCGCGGTCTCGCTGAACGCCCGGGGGATCGCGACCCCCATCAGCATGCTGCACACCAACGCGGTGATCACCACGGTCTGCAACGGCACCCGGTAGGGGTCGTAACGGCTGGTCGTCCACGCGGTGCCCTGCCAGACTGCCCAGAGCGCGAGCAGCAACAGCAGTGTCTTGCCGCTGCCGGTGACCGCCTCCCAGATGTACTTCCGGCCCGACTCCTCGGCCAGGTCCTCGAACGCGCGCGCCGAGATCCGGGTGAGCGCGAAGACGAACACCAGATCGAAGAAGAGTTCCAGGAAGGTGGCCCGGCCCGGTGTGGCCGCCCCGGGGACCGGCTCCAGGTGTCCTGCCGCCCTGAAACCCATGGTCAGCGGCCTGCGCCGTCGGTCCGGTCCACCTCGAAGTGGTAGCACTTTCCACCGCCAGGCACGGTCGGAAACCGGCGATTCTGCCCAACCCGGGGATCTTGCTCGGACCCGCGTCAACGGGCACGATCGACCGGTGACGAATCGATGGGGCATGACGGTGCCGCTGAGCGGGATCGCGCTGGCGCAGCACGACGCGGCCTACGCGGCCCTCGACCGGGCCGGGTTCACCGACGTCTGGTCGTCCGAGGTCGCCGGGACCGACGCGTTCACCCCGCTGGCGCTCGCCGCGGCCTGGCAGCCAGGGCTGCGGCTCGGCACCGCGATCACACCGGTCTTCACCCGAGGCCCCGGTCTCCTGGCGATGAGCGCGGCAGCGCTGGCCGAGGCCGCGCCGGGCCGGTTCTCGCTCGGCATCGGCGCGTCCTCACCCGTGCTCGTCCGGGACTGGAACGCCGTGCCGTTCGACGAGCCGTTCCGCCGCACCCGCGACGTGCTGCGCTTCCTGCGCGCCGCGCTGGCCGGCGAAACCGTCGACGAGGCCTACGACACGTTCACCATCCGCCGGTTCACGCTGGAAGCACCACCGGCGACGCCACCACCGATCCTGCTCGCCGCGCTGCGCCCGGGAATGCTCCGGCTGGCCGGCGCGGAAGCCGACGGGGTCATCCTCAACTGGCTCAGCGCCGACGACGTGCCGCGCGCCCTCGCCGAGCTGGGCGAGCGCCGCACCGGCTTCGAGGTCGCCGCCCGGATCTTCGTCTGCCCCACCGAGGACACCGCGTACGCCCGGGCGCTGGGCCGTCGGCTCATCACCAGCTACCTCACCGTCGGGGCGTACGCCGAGTTCCACCGTTGGCTCGGCCGCGACGAGACGCTCGCGCCCATGTGGGCGGCCTGGGCCGCCGGTGACCGGCGCGGAGCCAACGCGGCAGTACCCGACGAGGTGGTCGACGCGCTGGTGCTGCACGGTTCACCGGAGCGGTGCCGCGCCGAGGTACGCCGCTACGCCGACAACGGGGTGGACGTGCCGATCATGGCGCTGCTGCCCACCCCCGAGGTCACCGCCGGCGGCGCGAGCGCGCTGCTCAGCCTCATCGCCCAGTTGGGCGCCGCCCCGATGGAGGTCGCCGCGTGAACCTCACCGACCGGATCGTGGTGGTCACCGGCGGGGCCGGCGGCATCGGCGCGGCGCTGTCGCGCCGATTCGCCGCCGAGGGGGCCGCCGCCGTGGTGGTCGCCGACCTGGACGCCGACGCCGCCCGCGCGGTGGCCGAGGGCATCGGCCCGGTCGCGCACGCCCGCGCCCTCGACGTCACCGACGAGGAGCAGGTCCGCGCGCTGGTCGCCGACACCGAGCAACGGTACGGCCGGATCGACCTGTTCTGCGCCAACGCGGGCGTGACCACCGGCGGGGGAGTGGAGGTCGACGACGCCGGTTGGGACCGCGCCTGGCGGGTCAACGTGCTCGCCCACGTCTACTCGGCCCGCGCGGTGCTGCCCGGAATGCTCACCCGGGGCGGCGGGCACCTGCTGCACACCTGCTCCGCGGCGGGTGTGCTGACCGCTGTGGGCGACGCCCCGTACACCGCGACGAAGCACGCCTCGGTGGGGTTCGCCGAGTGGCTGGCCATCACCTACCGGGACCGGGGCATCCGGGTCAGCGCACTCTGCCCACAGGGGGTGGACACCCCGATGCTCGCCGACGGGCTCGCCGACGCTCACCTGGGCGCCCGGGTGGTCGCCGCGTCCGGTGCGGTGCTCACCCCGGACCAGGTCGCCGACGCGGCCGTCGCCGGGCTGGCCGAGGAACGTTTCCTGATCCTGCCGCACCCCGAGGTCGCCGACTACGCGCGCCGTCGCGCCGAGGACCCGGACGGCTGGCAGGCCGGCATGCGCAAACTCATCCGCCGGCTGACCACCTGACCCGCTACCGCGTGGGAACGCGTCCGACAGCCAGAAGGTGGGCGCTGGAGCTGATCAGCGCGGGGAGCGGCGGGCGCGGCGCAGGGGAGTGGGGTGCACGGACCAGAGCAGGCGACGCCACCAGGGGCGAGCGGAGCGCAGGGTGGTCACGTAGGCGGTGGCCACCTCGGCGGCGCGAGCCGCCTGGTCGGGTGTTGCGGCGCCGGGGGCAAAGCCCACCTGGTTGAGCAGGGCGGCCAACTCGTCGACGGCCGGGCCGGGCGGGTCTGCCGCCGCCGTGTCGCCGCTGGGCGCGACAGCGCCCGGGTCACCGACCGTGTCATTTCCGCTCCGCGCGAGACGGGCGTCGGCGAGGGTTTGGCGGGCGTGGCCGGCGACCTCGGTGGCGGCCAGGTCGTCGCCGACCGCTCTGCCGGCCAGCCGGAGCGCGTCGGTGACCTCCCGCCAGGCGCCGGCGATGCGCTGGCCGGGGTCGCCCCGCACGAGCCGGCTGCGGGTCAGCGAGCGGCGCATCGCCAGCAGAGTGAGCAGGAGCGCCCCCACCACCAGCAGCAGGCCGCCGCTGCCGCCGGCGACCAGCACCGGCGTGGAGACCCCGTCGTTGCCGGGCGGGGCGTCGGCGGCGGCCGCCGGTTCCGGTGAGGCGCTGGGCTCAGCGGTCGGTGCCGGCGCCTCCGACGGCGGCGGGTCCTCCGGCGTCGGGCGGAAGTCCTCCTCCACCGGTCGCGGCTCGTTGTCGGGGCGGGGCAACGGGTCGAACGGCACCCAGCCCAGCCCGTCGAAGAGCACCTCCGGCCAGGCGCACGCGTCACCGGCCAGCACCGGACCCTGCCCGCTGGTCCGGAAGCCCACCACCACCCGCGTGGGCAGCCCGGAGAGCCGGCCGAGGACCGCGAAGGCCGCCGCGAACTGCTCCGAGGTGCCCTCCTTCCCGCCGCCGTTGCGGGGCCCGAACAGGAAGAAACCCAGGTTCGGGTACGCGTGCCCGCTCGGGGCATCCGCTACCACCCGGTAGTGCTCGGCCAGGAACTGCTCGATCGCCGACGCCCGCGCGAACGGGGCGCCGTTCTCCTCGGCGAGTTGAGTGGCCAGCCGGCGCATCGGGTCGGGCACCCCGTCGGCGACCCGCAGCACCCGGGCCACCTCCTCGCCGGCGGGCACGTTCGCGCTGGCCAACAGATTCTGGTCGGGGCGTTCCTCGGCGGAGGTCACCGCGTACCGCAGCCCCGGCGTCAGCCCCTCCGGTCGGATCAGCGTCCCGCTCGCCGGGTCGTACGCCACCCGCGCGCCACTGACCTCCCGAGGTGTCGCCACGGCGGGCAGCAGCCGGCCGCTCAACTCGGCCACGCTGATCTGCTGCCGGACCGTCCGCACTGTGCTGTCGCGGGCCACGGCAGCGGCCGGCAGGATCCGCCCGGCGTTGCGGTACGTCGCGCCGACGCGCCAGGTCACCCCGTCGTAGTCGCTGAGCACCGCCAACCGGATCCGCACACTGCGCGCGGTGTCCGCCGCGGGATCGGCCTCCGGCGGGGGGCCAGCGGGCGGTGCGTCGGGGCGTTCCGTGCTCACGTCGAGGAGTTTCTGCTCCGGGTGCAGCGCCCAGCCGGAGATGCGGATCAGCGGGTTCTCGTCGAGCGTCTGCACCTGCGGCGGCTCCACGTACCGGCGCGGGTCCACCGGCCGGCCGTCGACCTGCCCGGCGACGATCGGGCCGAGCAACGCCACCAGCCCGACCACCAGTGCCACCCCGAGCGCCGCGCTGGTGGCCAGCCGCAGTCGCACCGCCGCGCGTACCCCGGGGGTCAGCTCGGCGCTCGGATCGCCGCCGCCCGCCGCGGTGCGGGTGGGGGTGGCCAGGCCGAGGGCCGCGACCGCGACGAACACCACTGTCGACCCCACCGCCGGTTCGGCGTTCGGGCCGACCACGTAGAGGGCGGCGGCGTAGAGCCCCGCCGCCGGCAGGTAACCCAGCAGCACCCGGCCGGTGCGCAGCGCCACCTCCGCGCCGGTCAGCCCGGCCAGCCAGGCGGCGACGACCGGCACCAGCACGGTGTCCGGGGTGGGCTCCACCGGGATCATCGCGGTGAGCAGCCGGGGGATGCCGTTGCGGGCGGCGTCCGCGCTGACCTCCAGCAGGCCGCCCGGCAACTCGGCGCGGGTGGCGGCCAGTCGCAGCGACCACAGTGTCCAGCCGGCCATCGCGGCCACCGACACCGGCGCCACCAACCAGGACGGCAGCCGCCGGGCGGCCACGCTGACCAGCACCGAACCCGCCGCCGCGCCGATCACCAGCCAGGTCAGCAGGTTGCCCGCGTACACCCGGCCGAGCACCACGCCGGCGAGCGCCGTCAGCCCGATCAGGGCCAGCGGCAGGACCGCCGCCCGCAGCACCCGCACGGCGAGCGTCACCACCGGCGTACCCCGTCCCACTCGGCGGCGAACTGCGCGCCGTCGGCCGCGTCGACGACCACGAGACCCGCGGTGCCCGGCGGCGTCGGCTCGGCCGCGCCGAACACCGCGACCACCACCGACGGGTACGCCCCGCGCAGCGCCCCGACGTGCCCCAGCTCGTCGCGGCCACCGGGCCCGGTCAGGAAGATCAGCGTGTCGCCGAGCCGGTCCTGCCGCAGTCGGGTGGTGGCCGCCCGCACCGCGTCACCGTCGTCGGACAGGTCGGCGGCGGCGAGCCGGTCCAGTGGCCCGAGCGCGCCGCCGGCCTCGCCGTCACGTGTCGTGACCTCGGCGGGCTCGGCGGCGACCATGAGCAGCAGCACCGGCAGGTCCGCGCGGTGCGCGGCGGTGACGACCGACGCCGCCGCCTCGCAGGCCGACTCGAACGACTCCGCCACCCCGCCGACCCGCTGCGGGTGCGCGACGGCACGGTTGTCCAGCAGGACGACCAGGCGCGGCAGGCTGGTATCCACGTTCTCCCGCACCATCAGCTCACCCACCCGGGCGCTGGTGCGCCAGTGCACCCGGCGCAGCTCGTCGCCGACCACGTACTCCCGCAGCGAGTCGAACGTGATCGACCCGTGCGGGACACCGTCCACCCGACCGTCGAGGCTGCGGCCCGCGCCCCTGGGCATGGCCGTCAGCGGATGTATCCGGGGGTGTACCCAGACCGGCACCGCCGCACCGTACGGGCGGGCCAGCGCCACCAACCCCAGCGGATCCCGGCGGGTCACCCGCAGCGGCCCGACCGGCACCACCCCACGACGGTCGGTCGGCACGTCGTAGCGGACCTCGGTGTCCCGACCGGGTCGCAGGCGCAGCACCGGCACCGGCACGGTCCGCTGGCCGCACCGGTCCTCGGCCAGCAGGTTCGCCGAGCGCAGCCGCCCGGTGTTGCGCACTGTCAACGCCATGCTCGCCGGCTCGCCACGCGCCACCCGGTCCGGGTCCGCACGACGGGTCACCGTCAGCCGGGGCCGCCAGGCCGCGACCAGCGCGGCGTAGCCGACGGCCGCGCCGGCCGCCGCGCCGAGCAACGTCAACTCGGGGTACGCGAACCGGAAACCCGCCCCCAGCAGCACCACGGCGGCGACGAGCAGCCCGACCCCACGGGCGGTGATTCCCATCGCGCTGCTGCCAGTCAGCCCTGCACCGGAGCGGGTTGCCCCGACGGCAGCGGCACCGGCACCGAGGCGACGGCCTGGCGCAGCACCTCCGCGGGGGTCATCCCGCGCACCTGGGCGTCCGGGGTGAGCAGCAGCCGGTGGGCGAAGACCGCCTCGGCGAGCGCCTTCAGATCCTCCGGCATGATCCAGCCCCGCCCGTCGATCAGCGCGTACGCGCACGCCGCGCGGGTCAACGCGATAACGCCCCGGGGGCTGACGCCGACGCGCACCTGCGGGTGGGTGCGGGTGGCAGCGGCCAACCGGACCGCGTACGCGTAGAGCGGCTCCGCGATGTGCACCCGGCGGGCCATCCGGACCATCTCGCCGACGGTGGCGGTGTCGGTGACCGGGGCGAGCGCCTCGGGGGACCGCACCGTCGCGCCGCGCAGCACCTCCACCTCGACGGCCTCGTCCGGGTAGCCGACGGAGAGCTTCACCAGGAAACGGTCCAACTGCGCCTCGGGCAGCCGGTAGGTGCCGTCCATCTCCACCGGGTTCTGGGTGGCGACCACCAGGAACGGCGACGGCACCGGGTGCCGGACCCCGTCCACAGTGACGGTCCGTTCCTCCATCACCTCCAGCAGCGCCGACTGGGTCTTCGGCGACGCCCGGTTGATCTCGTCGGCGATGACGATGTTGGCGAAGACCGGACCCGGATGGAACTCGAAGTCCCGGGTCGCCTGGTTGAAGATCGTCACGCCGGACACGTCCGAGGGGAGCAGGTCGGGCGTGAACTGGATGCGCCGCCACTCACCCTTGACCGTGGCGGCGATGGCCCGTGCCAGGGTCGTCTTACCGACCCCGGGCACGTCCTCCAGCAGTACGTGACCCTGGGCGAAGAGCGCGGTCAGCGCCAGCCGCACCACCTGCGGTTTGCCGAGCACCACAGCGTTGACGTTCTCGGCCAGCCGGGCGGCCAGGGCGGCGAAGCCCTGCACCTCCGGCTGGGTGAGCGGCTCGTGGGTGTTCACGGTCGGTGGTGCTCCTCGCCTGGTGGTTCAGCAGGTGGGCAGGACCTTGATGTCATCGCCGCCCTCCAGGTTGAGCCAGGCCCACGGGATGTAGTTCTTCCCCTTGTAGTTGACCTGCACCCACCAGGTGCTGCGCTTCTCGTTGTTGTAGATGTAGGCGTAGACCTCTTCGCCCGACTTCTTGCAGTACGCCTGGAGCCGGGTGCCGGGCTTGGCCCAGCCGGCCTGCTGGTCGTTGTCCTGCCGGGTGACCTTGAAGACCTCGTTGCCGTTGCGGCCTTCCCGGTCGCTGTCGCAGTAGGTCGACTCGGGCCCGGATGCGCCGTTGCGGCAGGTCGCGATCCCGTACAGCGCCTGGGTGGCCTGCGCCTTCGTGGCGGTGCCCTTGCCGGCGGCGTTGCTCGCCGTCACCGTGAACGTGTAGCTGGTGCCCGGCGTCAGGCCCGTCATCGTGATGCTGGAGCACGCCCCGGTCTTCGCCGGTTCGCCCGTCGTGGTCAGCGTGCAGGTGGCCTGACCGCCACCGGCGTCCACTGTGAACGTGACGGTCGCCCCGGTGGCCGTCGACGACGACCCGGTCACAGTGACCCGTGGCTCGGCCACCGTGCGGGCGGTGGCGGTGGCCTCCGGGCCGGGCCCCGCCTCGTTGACCGCCTTCACCTTCACCGTGACGTTCTGGCCGTTGCCCAGCCCGGTGACGGTCGTGCGGGTGTCGGTCACCTCGCTGACCCGCCCGCCGACGTCCACCAGGTACTTCGTCACCGGCCGACCGTTGGCCTCGGCCGGCGCCCACTGCACCGTCACCGCGCCCGGCTGGTTGGCGACCGTGCCGGCGCGCAGGTCGAGCGGCCGACCGGGCGCCGCGAACGGCACCACTGTGTTGCTGACCGGCGACGCCGCCGACCCGGCGCCCTTGCTGTTGACCGCCACCACCGTGAACGCGTACTGGGTGCCGAACTCCAGCTCACCGGCGGGCACCACCAGCTCCGTCTTGGTCGACTCACCGGCCGGCGCGTTCGTCCCCGCCGAACTGGCCGTCACCGCGTACCTCGCGATGGTGTTGCCCTGCCCGTTCGCCGCCGGCCACTTGACGAGCACCGTGCCGTCCGGCCGTTCCTGCGCCGTGACGCTCGCGGGTGGGTCGGGCACCGCCGCCGTCGGCGTCACCGGGTTGCTGTTGCGCGGCGGGCCGTCGCCCTTGGCGTTGACGGCGTGCACAGCGAACCGGTACGTCTCGCCGTTGGTCAGACCCTTGACCTCCACCGCCCGCTGGTTCGCGCCCACCTCCAGGCGCTGCCCGGCGCCCTGCACCACGTACTTGATGATCTCAGCGCCGTTGGCGGCGGCCGGGCGCCAACTCACCCGCGCCTGGGCGTTGCCGGCGGCGGCGGTGACGCTGCGCGGCGCGCTCGGCTTGCCCACCCGCGGCTTCTTCGGCGGAGGCGGCGGCGGGGGAACCGGCGGCGGGTCACCGCCGAGCACGTCGTTGGCGTACTTGTTGACCTCGCGCACCTGGTGCTTGTCGTCCACCACCCGGGCGGTCGCCGAGTCGGGCGAGTTGATGAACAGGTGGTTCTCCCGGACCTCCAGCTCCAGCGGCCCGTTGGCCCGCCCTCGGATGGTCTCGACCAGCTGGCCCGCCGCGTCGAAGGAGTAGATGGTGCCGGTGGCCTCGTCGGCGCAGTAGACCCGGTTCGCCCAGGCCACCGCCGGGCTGAGCCGGTCCCCCTCACCCGGCACGGTGAACGCGCTCTCCTGCCCACCGTCACCCACCAGCAGCACCCGCCGGTCGGCGGTCACCGTGACCGGCACCCGTGGGCCGCTGGTACGCGAGGGCAGGGCCGCCGGGCCGGACAGCGTCAGCGCCGTCGGGTGCACCTCACCGCGCTGCACCCGCACCAGCTTCCCTGCCGTCCGGTCGAGCACCGCCACCCCGTCGTCGAGGGTGGAGACCACCAACTCGTGGCTGGCGTCGGCGACGTCGTACGACTCGACCCGCTGCGGGCTGAGCCCGGCACTGGCTGTCGCCGGCGCGGACGGCAGCTTGGCCGCGGTGATCGCCGAGACCGTGCCCTGGCTGGGCACCGCGATCCAGAGCCGACCCTTACCGTCGAAGGTGCCGCCCGTGATGCCGGGCGGATAGCGCACCGGCTCGCCGACCGGGGTCAACGATCGCGGGTCGAGTTGGCGGACGATGCCCTGCACGGCGTCGACGACGAACGCCGCGTCCTCGTGCAGGGCCACACTGACGCCCAGGCCGGGGGTGGTCCGGGTGGTCGCGCTGAGCTGGAGGGTGGACAGATCCAGGGAACTGACCTGCCCGCTCTGAAGGTCCCGCAGGATCAGCAGCCGGTCGGTCTGGGTGATCTGCATCGGATGCTGCCGGGCACCGGGGATCTCCGTGCGAGTGTCCACCCGGGCGGTGACGCCGTTGACCCGGGCCAGCTCGCTGCGCGCTGCGCTCCACAGCCAGGAACTCGCGTCGTAGTTGGCCACCGCGTTGTCCGCCGCGCCCAACCCGAGGACGGTCAGCCCCATGGCTGCCAACAGCGCGGCCACCGTGCCGACGGTCACCAGCCCGCCGCGCAGCCGGGACCGGGAGCGGGGGGCCTCGGCCTGTACGGCGTCGTCGATGCTGGCCACAGCCGGCTGCCTCCCCTGAGTCGTGGCAGGTGGCGCGCCTTCCGGCAACCCCTCCCCTGAGCCGGGTGCCATCATATGGCGCTGGTGGTGGCGGGGGAACCCGCACCGTCACCCCTGTGGATACCGAGAGTGTGCGTTGTGGACGTCCAGCTCAGCCCGGTTCCCGCTCGACTCGGCGCGGTTTCGGCGCGACTCAGCGCGGCGACGCCCGGCCGGAGGGCTCCCCGCTCGACGTGGCTCCACGCTCCCGCGCGGTGCACACCTGTCCGGAAGTCGCAAAGCTGTCAGTGGAGTAGACCGCCAACACGGTGAAACAGTGATCCACTCGGGAGTTCAACCCGTTGACCGTGTAGCTCGTCCGGCCCGGATCCACGGTGGCCATCACGCCCAGGGCCTGCCCGGCCCGACCCGCGGCGACCATGAACGGCACCGCGCCGCCGGTCGGGTCCGTCCAGGTCAACGTGATAGTGGTCGAATCGTCCCGCAGCTTGAGATCGCCCGGCGGAAGCCCAGCCGCCGTCGGTGCCGCCGCCGTCGGCGCGGTCCCGGTCGGAGGCGGGTCGTTGCGGGTCAGCATCACCACACCCAGGCCCGCCACCGCCACGACGGCCACCCCGGCCGCCACGACCGCGCCGACCAGCGCCGCCCGGTTGCGGCCCGTCGACCCACTGTCATCGGCGTACGCCGGCCGGTACGCGTCCGGCACCGGGTGGTACTGCTGACCCGGGTACGGCGCCTGGTGCTGGTCCTGTGCCGGGTACGACCCCTGGGGTGGCTGGTGGTGGTACTGCTGGACCGGCGGCGGCGCGGCTGGCGGTGCCAGCGCCGGGTCAGCGCCGACGGACGGGAGCCAGGCCTGCTGCGCAGCGGGGCTCGGCTGCGCAGCGATGGGGCCTGCCTCAGCGATGCCCGGGTTCGCCTGGGTGCCTTCTCGGTGAGTTGGCGCGGCGGTGGGATGCGGTTGGGCGGCCGTGAGGTGCGTATGCGCGGCGGTGGGATTCGCCTGGGCGGCGGCGGGCCAGCCCGGACTGGTGTCGACCCCGGCCGGGACACGCTGCGCCGGAACGGACGGCAACACCACGGTCTGGTCGGACAGCGCGCCAGGAGCCCGCTGAGTCGGCACCACCGGGGCGTCGAGGATGCCCAGGCCAGAGTCGACATCCGCGCCGGTACCGCCCGCGTCCATCATGGCCTGCCCAGCCACCGGGGCCTGCCCGGCGGTGACTGTCTGCGCAGCCGTAACGGTCTGGGTGGGGGAGTCGGCACCTGGAGTCGGCAGGGGCTGCGGTGGGGCGCTGCTGCTCCAGGGCGGTGCGGTCAACCCCCAGGGCGGTACGGGTGGTGCGCTCACCGGAGGCGCGGAGACGGGCGGCCCAAAGCCGGGCGGCGCGGACACGGGGTAGGTGTGCCCGGGTGGTGCGGATACGGGTGGGCCGTAGCCGGGCGGCGCGGACACGGGTTGGGCGTAGCCGGGTGGTGCGGACACCGGGTAGGTGTGTCCGGGGGGTCCGGACACTGGTTGGCCGTAGCCGGGTGGTGCGGAGACCGGGTAGGTGTGCCCCGGGGGTCCGGACACGGGTGGGCTGTAGCCGGGTGGTGCGGAGACAGGGTATGGGTGGGCCGGCGGTCCCGAGACCGGGTACGGCTGGCTGGGGGGCGCGGAGATCGGGGACGGGGTCACCGGCGGTGCGCTGATGGGCTGGGCCGGTGGCCCGCTCACCGGGTACGCCGACCCTGGTTGGCCGACGGTAGGGGAGGGGCTGCCCGATGATGTCGCCTCGGTGCCGGACACGGTGTGCGATTCGCTCGACGTGGTTGGCCGGGCGGCGGCTCGGGCGGCTTCCTCAGCGAGCAGCGGCTCGATCTGCCGTACCTGGATGGTGGGGTTGTCCCAGCGAGGTGCCGGCACCGCCGGTGTCGCCGGCGGAGCGGTCGACGCCGGGGCGGTTGGGGTCGACGTCGCGGGTGGCACGTCGACCACCGGCGGGGTCGCGTGACCGCCCAATCGTTGGCGTGGTGCGACGGTCGGCCCGGACGGCGCTCGGTCTGCTGACCGCTGCTCGGCCGGCGTCGACGGAGATGCCGGCTGAACGGGCATCGCCCGAGGGGCTGGCACCGGTGCCGGGGTGGCGTGGCCGGGCGACGGGGGTGTGGCGGGTGCGCGTACCGCCGGAGGGGTTTGTTGGGGTGCGGCCGGCGGTTGCGGCGCCCACTGTGAGACGGCGGGCGGCGGGCCATCGGCGGAGGGCCGCATCGCGGCGAGGGTCGCCAGCGACAGGGTCGGGCCGGACAGCGCCGACCGGGCGCCCGGCTCGGTCACCGGGACGGCCGGGGCAGCATCGGGCGTCAGCGCGGGGTGCTGCTCGCCCGGAGACGGCGGGGGTGGGCCGAGGTAGTCGCGGGCTGCGCGTACCGCCGGGTGGTTCTCCCCGAGCGCGGCGGGCCCAGCGGTGGCGACGCGGGTGTAGTTGCGGCGGGCCTCGTGCCGGTTGCCGAGCTCCTCGGCCACCTCGGCGAGTTCGAAGGCGAGGGCGAGCATCAGCGGGTCGGAGTGCTGCCAGCGCCGCTCACCCGCCGCGAACGCCTCCTCCAACACCCGGCGGGCGGCGAGCGGGTCGTCCCCCTCCCGGTGCAGCCGTGCCAGCAGGTGCGCGGTGTGCAGCACCTCGGGATGGTCGTCACCGTACGGCGGGGGAGCGGCTTCGACGACCTCCGCGAGCAGTTGCCGGGCGGCGCTGAGGTCGCCCGCGGCGCGCAGGGCGAAGGCTCGGTGCTGGGCGGCTGCCAGGGGGGAGGGATGGGACACGTGGCAATGCTGCCGTCACAGGGCCGCCGGACGCTACCCGGACACGCCCCGACGGTGTGTCGGTGCGGCCGTTTTGAGGCGGCTTGAGCAGCGGCGGAAGCTCCAGGGGAGAGGCGCCGGAAGGCGATGTGCATGATCCACGAGTGGCGTGTACAGTAACTCCCCGTGCGGCCCGCTGTGCTGACCACCGGATGAAAGATCATCTGGTCGGCAAGGTAGGCTGAACGTGTAGGTCCGGGTGGCGGAATGGCAGACGCGCTAGCTTGAGGTGCTAGTACCCGTATAGGGTGTGGGGGTTCAAGTCCCCCCTCGGACACGTTATTTCCACACGAACTGTGATGGTTGTTCGTGTTTTGCGTGATCCCCGTCCCGTTGGGCGGGGATTTTTGCTGTCGTGGCGAGGAAGCTCCCCGCCGCGGTGAGCGGGTAGATCGCGGTTTCGGCTTCGATGGTCCACGCGTGGTGGTCACACACAATGATCATGTTGTGGTGCGTAAGTAGGCGGCAAGCTTTTCTGGGTCGGGGCTGCGCAGTGCGGGATGGCGACGGTGTAGCCCGCGGTCGTGTCGGATGCGGTCGAGCAGGTGGTCTTCCCGGATGTAGAGGATCTTCGGTTGGGCGAAGGTCCTGGTGCGGGTGCTCGTGTGTCCGTGTCGGCATCGGTAGCCGGGTCGGCCGTGGACCCAGTGGGAGTCCATGATCCGGCCGCACACGCCGCAGCAGATCACTCCAGCCAACACGTAGCAGCGGTGAACTGGGCCTCGGTCTCCACGGTGGGGCACTCGGCAACCGGGCAGAGTTGGAAGCGGATGTCGCCGGAGGTGACGGAGGTGGGTTCGCCGAAGGCGAGGTTGACGATGTCCCAGTCGTCGGGCACGTCGGCCATCCGCAGGTACCCGGCCCCATTGGCAAAACTGGTGTGCAGGTAGCCGATCAGGGCGTGCTTCGGCAGCCCGGTGGACGGCGGACTGGTGGGCGCCGGTGTCGTGGTGGGCGGCGGGGTAGTCGGCGGTGTCGTGGTGGGGGGTGTCGTGGTGGGGGGTGCGCCACCGGCGCGCGTCGCGCCGTTGAGCGTGCAGTCTGCGGGCGAGCCGGAACCGGTGGCCAAGAAACCGAACGACGCCGACGCGCCGGGGCCAGGGTGCCGTTCCACGAGCGGTTGGTGAAGGTGTGCCTCTGCCCGGCGCTGCTGATCGTGGCGTCCCAGTACGACCCGAGAGTGGTGCCCGTCGGCAGGGTGAAGGCAACCTGCCAGCCGGTGATGGTGCTCGACCCGCCGTTGGTGATGGTGTAGCGGCCCTCCCAGCCGGAGCCCCAGTCGGAGGTCTTGGTGAACGCGGCCGTCGGGCCGGCGGCCAGGGCTGGATAGGCGAAGGTCGGGGTCGCCGCGGCGGCGGAGACCAGGGTCGCGAGGGCCGCCAGGAATGGTGTTCGGAATCTGCGCGCGATCCGGTCCTCCCGAGGGGTGCTCGATCGATGTGTATCGACGGGAGGTTAATTACTAGGTTTGTTAACTGAATATGTCCAGAGGGGCTAGGTAAAGCTGAGCTCATCGGTCCGAACGCGCTTTAGTTCCGAGAAGGCCGGACAGCCGGCGAGCAGGCGGGCGCCGTCGAAGACGCGGAGGGCGTCGTCCCCGCGTGGGATCGAGGAGAGCACGGGGCCGAAGAAGGCCACGTCGTCCACCACGATCGTCGGGGTGCCGAGGTCCTCACCCACGAGCTGCTGCGCGCGGGCGGTGCTCGCCCGCATCCGCTCGTCGACGTCGCTTCGACGAGCGACGTCGGCCAAGCCGGCGGGGAGGCCCGCCTCATCCAGTGCCGCCGGGATGACGGCGTCGAAGTCCTTGTTGCCCTCGTCGTGGATCCGACGACCGAGCGCCGGGTACAGGCGCGCGAGGGCGGCTGGCCCATGGTGCGCGACGGCTGCCGTGCACACCCGCGCCGGGCCCCAGGCCCGATCGTTGAACGCGCGGTACCAGGGCTCCAGGTCGCGACGCTCGTTGACGACCGCGAGGCTCATCACCTCGAACCGCAGAGTGATGGGTCGCATGCGCGCGACTTCCATGAGCCACCGCGAGGTGATCCAGGCGAACGGACAGGACGGGTCGACGTAGGCCACGACCATGGGGACGGGCGCGTGAGAACGATTTCCTTCCATGGAAGATGAATCTATCTTCCATGGAAGCTATGATGCAAGCGTGAACAAAGACCGGGTTGCCGACATCGTCAGTCAGTGGCATCGCGAACGACCCGACCTCGATCCCACCCCATTGTTGATCATCGGCCGGATCCAGCACCTGGCCGAGGCGCTCGACGCGTCCCTGCGGCCGCCGTTCGCGGCCGCGGGCCTGGGTAACGGCGAGTTCGACATGCTTGCGGCGCTGCGCCGGGAGGGCGAGCCATACATGCTCACGGCGGGTCAGTTGAGTGAACGGATGCTCGTCACCACCGGTGCGGTTACCAAGCGGGTAGACCGGCTCATCGCCCGAGGCCTCGTCTCGCGCTCGGTCTCCGAGGTCGACGCCCGCGGCAGAGTGGTGGGCCTGACCCCGGCCGGACTGACGCTGACCGACCAACTCATCGAGGAGCACCTGGCAAACGAGGCGGCCATCCTTCGGAACCTGACCGACAGCGACCGCAAAACGCTCGAACGACTACTTGCGACGTTGACGCGACACGCGTTGTCGTGAGGAGCCCCAGCCCAGACCGAACAGCAGAGGAGTGACGAACAGGACGACTCACCAAGGCGTGGCTGCCCGGTAGGCCGAGAAGCAGCTATCCCAACGGACCCAGCACCGAATACACCTACCAGGTCCGCAACACCGCGTCGACCACCGTCACCACCAAAACGTTAATGCCCTACGGCACCAACACCTACGCCTCCTCCGTCACCCTCTACGACGGGCTCCTGCGCGCCCGCCAGGTCCAGAATTAAGCCCCGTACGGTGGGCGTACACCTACTGACACCGTCTACGACTCCCACGGACTGCTCGACTGGAGCGCCGGCCCCGTCGAGGCGTGCCAGAGGCGACGTGCTCGGTCGCGAAGCTGCTGGGAGGGTCCGCGGCACGTCAGACAGCTCCGCACTGACGTCGCTCGGGGTGCGCTCCAGCAGTGGCAACAGCCACACGAGCCGGTCCCCGGCCGGGTAGACCACGCCGTCGGCGGCGCCACCGGTCCGCTGTCCGTTGGCGGGCGACTAACTGGGTGACGATCGGTGCAGGCAATCATGAACGCCTACGGACGCCGAAGGACCGTTGCGGCGATTCAACCTCGATGTGACGGCAGGTCGGCGTCAACGGCTGCCGACGTGGCCAGCGCCAGGAAGCTCATGGACCGGTCAGCCACTGTCGAAGTCGGTCGCGATATCGCTCAATGCGATCCGGTTTGGCTCGCCGGTCTTGGTGATGAGGCTGGAGACGTGCCGCTCCACCGTGCGCGGTGACAGGTGTAGTCGCTCGGCTATTTCGCGATTGCTCAGTCGGCCGGTGAGCAGCTGCAGCACCTCCCACTCCCGTACCGTCACGCCCGCCGCCCGCAGCTCGGGTGGGATCTCTGCGGCACCGCGCCGACGTTGGGTGACCCGCGCGCCAGCTTGGCGCAGCAGCGTGCGACACGCCCCGGCGACCGGCGTGACCTTCGCCTGGTGGAAGTAGTTCTCGGCGGCACGCAGCCACTCCACGGGGGTGCCCCAGCCATCGGCGAGCGCCGACTCGGCGACCAGCCGCAGGGCGAGGTGTCGCCCCATCGCGTACAGCGCGCCGACCTCCATGGCCTCGGCCAGGGTGGCGGTCGCGGCGTCGTGCTGACCCGCGCGGCCAAGCAGGACCGCCCGGGCGAAGAGAGCGAACTGTCGGTCCCACCGGAGCTGGCTCGCCGGTGTGCCGACGATCGCCTCGTACGCCGAAAAGCTGACCTCGCCGGCCATCGCCCGCAACAGCAACTGGAGGCCGAGCCGTCCACCGAGGTGGAACACGGTCGGGTTCGTCTCCTCCGCCCGTACCGCCAGGGACAGCTCGTCCAGCGCCCGCGGGCGGTTTTCCTCCAGCAGCGCGCAGAACGTGCCGGCCAGCCCGTGGACCCGCTGTGTGTGCAGGCTTTCGTCACCGCCCCAGCGCCGAAACTCGGCGAGCGCGTCCTGCATCTCCACCCGCCGGCCCTGGTGGGCGGCGAGCACCGCGCTGAGCAGCAGCACGTACTGGGTGGTCTCCATCAGCTTCAGGCGGGTCGTCGCGGTGAGGACCTGGTCGATCAGGTTCTGTGCGGCCGGGTACTCGCCGCGCATGATCAGGTGCAGCGCGATGCTCGCCTCGGCCTGCTGGCGGGCAGTCACCGCCCCGGCTCGCAGCGCTCGTTCCCGGGCTTGTTCCAGCCGGTCCAGTGTGCCGTGTAGCAACGCGTCGTCGTTGCCGAGCCGGATCAGCGCGTGGACCTCCCAGATCGGCAGGCCGTACTCGGCGGCGATGGACCGTGCCTGCTCCAGGCAGCGGGTAGCCTCGGCCGGGTCGCGATGCCGGACGAGCGCACCGAGCAACTGCCAGGCCTGACAGGCCACCACCGGCAGCGGCACGGCGGCGCCGACCGTGGCGGCCCGGCGGGCCAGGGTCTCGGCGACCTCCATCTGGTCCCGCCCTGGCGTGTCCAGGGCCAGGTGTGCGGCGACGACGTCGATCGGGGCTTCGTCCTCCGCCGCGGGGTCCGGGCCGAGCAGCTCACGGGCAATCTCCACCTGGGCGAGCGCGTCGGTCAGCTCCCCGGCCAACACCGCGGTCCAGGCCAGCCGGGTGTGCAGCCTGGCCTGCCGTCGAGCGGGGAGACCGGCCACCTGGTCCGGACTGTTGACCAGCTCCAGTGCCCGCCGTACCAGGCCAGCCTCGCCGAGGGCCTGCAGGAGCGTCTCCAGGGTGTCGGCGCGGGCCTCGGCCGGCCCGTCGGCCTGGAGCTCCCAAGCCCTGTCGAGGAGGGCGACGGCCGAGGTGGCGGCACCCTGCGCGAGGGCCCTCCGGCCAGCTTCGGCAAAGAGCCGACCGGCCAACAGGGCGTCGCCGGTCTCGACGCGCAGGGTGGCGGAGATCTGGCACCACTCACCGGGCAACTCCGGGTAGACCTTCGCGACGGCCTCGGCGACGGTGTGGGCCAACTCCCGCCGGGTGGCCGGCTCGACCAGGGCGAGCAGCGACTCGCGGGTGACGCGGTGCCGGAAGGTGTACCAGTCTGTCAACTGGTCGTCCGGTGCCACCAGCTGGGCGACGATGTCGCCGTGCAGATGGTTGAACAGGTCGCGGTCGCTGAGCCCTGTCGCCGACTGCACCACGGCCACCGAGAAGCGTTGCCCGATCAGGGCGCCGCAGGACAGCAGCTCCCGGGCCTGCGGGCTCAGCTTCTCGATCCGGTGCGCCATGCTTCTGGCGAAGGCGGTGGGCAGCGTGGTGGGCGCCTCTGGAGTGACGAGCCACCCCTGTGGACCGTGCCGGAGCAATCCGTTCTCCACCATCGCCGCGAGGATCTCCTCGATGAGGAACGGGTTGCCGCCGCTGCCGCCCCAGAGCAGCTCGGCCGCGGCCGTGGGCAGCTCATCCGCCGCCACGCCGAGGCATGCCCCAGCCATGGCGCGCAGGTCCTCGGGCCCGAGACCGCCCAACTCGATCACGGTGCACCGGCCGCGGCGGGCTGCTGCCCGAGCGACCTCCAGCGCGGGGGAGTCGTCCGCCCGGAGGACGCCGATCAGCAGAGTGGGCTGCTGGTCGAGGTTGTCGATCAGGTATTCGACCACCATGAGCGTCTCGGCGTCGGCGTCCTGGAGATCGTCCAGGACCATCAGGCACCCGCGGTCCTGGCCGGCGAGACCGGTCAGCCGGAGCACCGCCTCGGCCAGGATCACCACCGATCCGGTCTCCTGGTCGGCGAGAGGGGTGCCCCAGTCGGGCACCAACCGGCCGAGGATCGGCCCGTACGGGCCGAGCGCCGCGATGTCCACAGTGGACGATCGGAGCAGGGAGAGCACCGCCTCGGTGAGCGGGCGCAGCGGCACTCCGGTGCCGAGTGCGCTGGCCCGCCCCCGTAGCAGACTCATTTCGGCGGTGTAGGCGGACTCGGCGGCCGCCGCGGCAAGCCGCGACTTGCCGACGCCAGCCTCTCCGACGATGAAGACCGCGCCCCCGCGCCCGACGCGGGCAGCCTCGATCATGCCGATCAGCACACCGAATTCCGCATCTCGGCCGACCAGGACGCGTGATCGTTGCACGGCGGCAACGATAGCGAGGCACTTCATCGATGACCAGGGTCAGACAGCAGGCGCACCGAGCCTGGCGGGATTATCGTCCGACCGGACTGATCGCCGCGCTGACCGGGTGGTTTCCGCCCAGGGTCACAGAGCGAAGGTGGGGCAGCAGGTGGTGAGCGGGGCGGCGGCGTCGACGGTTCCGGCGTCGCCAGCGACCAGGTGTCCCACCAGGAGGCCCACCGGGATGGCCAGACCGGCCAGGGCCGCCGTACGCAGGCCGAAGGCCACCATCGGGCTGACCTTTGGCTGCCCGGCGGGGTTCGGGTCCTCAAAGTGGGCGGTCTCGACGTGGGCGGTATCGACGTGGGTGACGTCGGCGGTGAGCTGTTGAGACATCATTGTTCTTCTCTCCTCGTGGTGAACGGGTTGGTGAGCGACAGCCAGTCGGGTCCGGTTGGCTGTGGGGTGGGTTCCAGGAGCAACGCGGACGGAATCCGTGCGGCCAGGGCGGAGCGCAGCAGTCCGTAGCCGATGCCGGCGAGGCCGGTCAGCAGTCCCGGTGTGAGCACTCCGTCGGGTGTGCCGCAGTAGCGCGTCTGCCATTGCAGGGAGTTGAGGAGCAGGGTGGTCCGCTGCCGTAGCGCGGCGGCGGCCGCAGGGTCAGCCGGCCCCGCGGCCAGCACGGTCAGCGCCTCACCGATACCGGACTCGCCGTGGCAGATACTCAGGTCGCGGGACAGCGGCCGATCGGCCAAGCGCCGGACGAGGTGAGCCAGCGCGTCCGGGTCTGTGGTGGGCGAGGTGCCCGCGTCGTGTCGACCGGCGAGGGCGAGTGCCAGGCCGGCGGTGCCGGTACACCACCCGGACGAGCTGGTCGGGGTCTGCCGGGCGTGCCGCAGGGCTTTGTCTGCCGCGTCCGCATGCTGCGGTGAGCCGCCGCCGACGTCGACGAACCGTTGCAGGGCGTACGCGATGCCGGCCGTGCCATCGGCGAAGCCAGCCGGACTGGCGGGGTGATCGAACGCGGTCGCACCGGCCAGCTGGTCGGCGCAGGTCCGGGCCAGCGCCGCCGCCCGATCGAGACCCAGCTCGGCGTGGATCGATGTCATCGCGGCCAGGCAGCCGGCCCTGCCGGTGGCCCAGTCGTCGGTGGCGGGGCCTGCGACGGCGACCTCGGCGAGTTCGACAGCCGTGTCGACCCACCGACCGATCTCCGGGTCGTCGAGCAGCACGGCCAGCCGAGCCAGCCCGTAGGCCAGTCCGCCGAGGCCGTGCAGCCCGCCACAGCCGATCGCCGTGACCAGCTCCGGGCGATCCGCGAGTAGGCGCAGTAGCCCCGGGGTCGCGGCGACCGCCCGGCGGGCCACGTCGCCGTAGCGGGCCACGCCGCTGATGTGAGCGAGCTGGCCGAGGAAGAGCGCCACGCCGAGGTACCCGTTGGCCAGGCCGGCGCCCATCGGGAGCAGCAGCCACTGCCGGTTGTCGACCAGCTCCAGGCCGAGCCAGTTCACGCGGTCCCGGCCTGGTGCGCCCCGGGCCACGATCTGGTCGGCGATCGCGCAGGCTGCCGAGACCAGCCGTTCGGGTGGGGCGGCGGTTCCGTGCGACGCACCTTCCATTGGCGCCGTGTCGCCATGGGCGCCGACCGGCCGGCGGGTGGCCAGGCTGGCCATGATGATCCATTCCTGGTCCTGCCGGTCGGCCTCGCCGAGCCCGGCGATCCGGTCCAGTGCCGCGTCGACGCCGCTGCGGTACAGCGGCACCGCGGTCGGCTCCCCGTCGGCTGCCAGCTGGGGGCTGTCGGCCCGGGCGTGGAAGTACGGCACGTCGCCGCGCCACAGGGCCGCGATCTCGTGGCGGGCGAACATTGGGTCGCCGGGCAGTGTGGTCCGGCCGCAGAGCCGCCCGAGGAACCGGTCCCGGTCCAGACCGTCGCGCAGCAGGCTCGGATGGGTGGCCTCGTCGAGCAGCGTCCGGTAGGCCCAGGTGGGCCGCACGACGAGTCGCACCGTCATGGCCGACGACGCCTTGATCAGCTGGGCGAAGTCCCCGCGATGGGCCTCGATTGCTTCGTAGCCGAGCCGGAAACCCGCCAGCATCGCCGCCTCGTGGTCCTCCGGATCGATCACCCGGTCGCCGAGCCGGGGCCGGTTCGAGGCACCGTCGAAGGTGGACGCGCGACGTACCAGGCGCATCTGGTCTGTGCCCGGGTCCGCCCAGTCGATCCGACTGACCGGGCTCTGCCGGCCCTCGTCGCCGCCGGCGCCGGACAGGTCCATGATGCCCTGCTCACCGACGACGATCAGCGGCAGCAACGCGGTTCGGTGCACCGAGGCGGCGAGCAGGTCGGCGGCTGGATCGCCGCTCTCGGATGCCGGTCGCCAACTGGGGCTGAACAACGTCTCGGCGTCGATGGCCACGGGGTCCTCGCCGCTGGCGATCACGTTCTCGTAGTGCAGATCGGTGGTGTTGAGCGCGTGGGCGAGCGCCAGCAGCGCACCCTGTCGTCGATAGAAGCGGTCCGCGCCGTCCGGGTCGGCCAGCGGTGCCGCGGTCACGAACTCGGTCCAGCCGTACTCCGGACGGACCAGGCAGGCGGCCGCCCGCATGCCGACGCTGGGCACCATCCGGTTCATCCAGCCGACAAAGGCCGCCAGCCGGTCGTCGTAGGTGAGATCCCGGGGCTTGTAGACCAACCGCCGGCCGTCGGCGAACCGGGCCACGGTGGTGGTCCGGCCGGCCCGGTGCGGGTCACCCCGCCTGTCGTCGACGGCCACCAGTGGGCCGGGGTCCACGCCGCCCAGGAGGTTGTCGACCAGGCAGTCCCGGTCAGCGGTGTACCGGGCGAGCAGCTCCAGCATCGCGTCGGTGGCGTGCGCGGTGGCCTGCCCGAGCAGCCTGGCCAGGACCGGAAGATCGGTGAACAGCGCAGCCAGCCCTGCCGGGGTGGCAAGCTGGCGGACGAAGCCGATGAATCGGGCGCGACTGTCGGCACCCTGGAGGAGGCCGGCGATCCTGCGGCGGTGCAGCTCCTCGACGAAGGTACGGGCGGCCAGCGCGGCCAGACGCCGTTCCAGGGTGGCCCCCAACGCGGCGTCCAGCGCGCCCAGGTCGACCTGGGCGTCGGTCACCGGGCCGGAGCCCCGGCGGAAGCGAGCCCTCGCCTCGTCGACCAACGGGCGCAACGGTAGGGCGAACGCCGCCCTCCAGTCCGCTG
Source organism: Micromonospora sp. NPDC049049 (assembly GCF_040649115.1). Lineage (NCBI taxonomy): Bacteria > Bacillati > Actinomycetota > Actinomycetes > Micromonosporales > Micromonosporaceae > Micromonospora > Micromonospora sp. NPDC049049. The sequence continues at coordinate 65,250 of NZ_JBEZEX010000029.1, forward strand.
GGACCGGCACCGACGGAGGCGGTGCGGCGGCGTGCACCGCGGACTCGATCAGGACCGCCCAGGGCGGTGGGTCGACTCGCGCGGCGAGGTGCTCGTCGTCCTCGGCGAGGAAGGTGAGCAACCGGTCCTCGTCGACGCCCAGCTCGCCCAGCCGGACGTCCAGCTCCGGCCCACGGTCGGCCCGCCACAGATCCAGCCGCGACCGTGCGTGCCCGAACCGCTCGCTGTCCACCGGGTCGGTGCCGCCGCCGGCGGTCACCCGCTCGTGCAGCGCCAGGCCCCGCGCCCACCAGCCCCGGCGGAGTCGGGGCGACTCGGCCGGAGCGAGGCTGGGTGGGCCGTCGACGTCTGTGGTGTTCATCGAGTTGAGGGTGCCAAGCGACGACGGGTATCTCATGCGTGGGATCCACCCAAATTCTTGTCGGTCCGGCTGGTCGCCGCAGTTCGCGCACTGTCCGGTGCGGTCCGGACGACTGTCGGTGATGACCGCCCGGAGGGAGCCGGTGTCGGTGGGGTGGCGACAACACGCGGGTGCGGACGACGGAACTTGGGTGGCGGGCACAGATGTGTCGATGCGCGGCGGTGGTCGACTCTCCGACTGTTTGTTGGGCTGACCCGATCGGAGCGACTGTGGAGTTTCGCGTACTGGGGCCGGTGAGCGCCTGGCGCGACGGCGGCGAGGTCCCGCTGGACGGCGCCAAGCAGCGCACCGTCCTGGCCGTCCTGTTGCTCGCCCGAGGGCGAACAGTCTCCGACACGCGTCTCTGCCAGCTGCTGTGGGACGAGAAGCCGCCGGCGACATTCGCCGCCCAGCTCTACAACTACGTCTCCCGGCTGCGGAAGTATCTCGGCGACGAGGTGGAGATCGTCCGGCAGTGGTCCGGGTACCTGCTGCGGATGCGCGACAGCCGACTCGACATCGAGGAGTTCGAACGGCTGGCCGGACTGGGTCGGGACGCACTGCGCTCCGGCCGGCACGAGGAGGCCGCGCGGGACCTGCACGAGGCGCTCGCGTTGTGGAGCGGAGCGACGCTCAGCAACGTCACCGACCACCTCATCGAGGCGGAGTCGCCCCGGATGGCCGAGGTGCGGATGGCGGCCCTGGAGGATCGCATCACGGCCGACCTGATGCTGGGCCGACAGGCCGACCTGGTGGTGGAGCTGAGCGATCTGGTCGCCGCGCAGCCGCTGCACGAGTTGCTGCGCAGCCATCTGATCACGGCGCTGCTGCGATGCGACCGCCAGGCCGACGCACTGGCCGTCTACCACCAGGGCCGGCGGGTCCTCGCCGACGAGTTGGGTGCCGATCCGGGCCTGGCCCTCGCCGAGGCGTACCAGACGGTGCTGGCCGGCCCCGGGACGCCCGACGCCGCTGTCGCACCGCGGCAGGGACCGGGCTGGCGCGACGTCCGACCGGCGATGCTGCCGCCCGGGGCGCAGGACTTCTGCGGCCGGAAGCAGGAGCTGCGGGCGCTGGCCGGGCTGCTCGCCGAGACGTCGCCGTCCGCTCCGCAACGGACGTTGCTGACCGGGATGGCCGGCGTCGGCAAGTCGGCGCTGGCGCTGCGGGCCGCGCACCTGTCCAGCAGCGACTTCCCGGACGGGCAGCTCTACGCCGACCTCGGCGGCACCCGGGGCAACGCCATCGACCCGGGCGACGTGCTGGGCTGGTTCCTCCGGAGCCTCGGCAATGCCGAGGAGGCCATCCCGAGGCGCCTCGACGAACGCGAGTGCCTCTACCGCAGCCAGTTGGCCGGCCGGCGGGTCCTGGTGGTACTCGACAACTCTGCCAGCTATTCGCAGGTCCGCCCGCTGTTGCCCGGTGACCCGTCCTGTCGGGTGATCCTGACCTGTCGTGGCCGCCTCTCCGAGTTGCCCGGTGTCACCCGCGTCGAGGTGGGCATCCTCGACCCGGCGCAGGCGCTGGAGCTGTTCGCCACGATCGTCGGCTCGCCGCGGGTGGCCGCCGAGCTCGGTGCCGCACACCGGATCGTGCAGCTGTGTGGGCGGCTCTCGATCGGCATCCGGGTGGCTGCGGCGCGACTCATCGCTCGGCCGCACTGGTCGCTGCGCTACCTCGCGCAGCGGCTGGCCGACGAACGGTTCCGTCTCAACGAACTACGGCTGGGGACGCTGGACGTGCGGGCCCGCATCGAGGGCAGCTACCAGGAGCTGGAGGTCGAGAGCCAGGTCGCGCTGCGCCGGCTGGCACTGCTGAACACTGCGGACTTCCCGATCGGCGCCGCCGCCCGGGTGCTCGGCGTGACGCCCCGGGTGGGGGAGGAGGTGGCCGAGAGCCTGGTCGACGCACGGCTGCTGGAGATCGCGGGCTCGGACGGTGGGCGGCGGCAGCGACACCGCTTCCACGACCTGGTGCGGGTCTTCGCGCGGGAGAAGGCCGACCCGGTGGACCACCGCGTGGTGACCGCCCGATCGGCGTTGCCGGCATAGCCGCGCCTGCGGACCCCCCGGCGTTTCCGCCGTGCTCCCGCGCCTATGGAGAAGATATAGCCGGTGCCAGCACGGTCAGGGCGTGACCATCCTGATCCCGCCCGAGTGCGCGACCAACGCGCGGATCGACCTCGACCATGCCAGCGGGGACGAGATCATCGGTCGAGTTCGACCCGACCGGGGCGACCTGGTCTTCGTCGGGCACTATCCCGGCTTCCCCCTGCTGCCAGGTGTCTACATCGTCGAGTACGTGCACCGCGCCGTCCTCGCGGCGACGCCGTCGGAGATCCTCGCCGAGCTGGTGTCCTGCCGGTTCCTCCGAACGATCGATCTCGACGACGAGCTGGTCATCACCGTCCGGCGCGAGGGCGGGCTACGCCGGGGCACGGTCGCCGTGTCCGGTGTACCGGCCGCCGAGGTGGTGTTGCGTTATCAGGAAGGAAAACCTTGATGCTCGACCGCGACGACATTCGACGGCTCATCCCGCACCGACCGCCGATGCTCCTGGTGGACGGAGTCAGCGAACTGGTACCCCGGAGTCGGCTGGTGGGCAGTTACACGGTGACCGGGACCCGGCCGCTGCCTGCTGTGCTGCTGTTGGAGTCGTGGGGCCAGGCGGCATTGGTGCTGATCAGGCACGACCGGCCGATGGCCTCCGTACTGACCGACGGAGTGCCGATCGCGGGTGCATTCGAGGGGATCCGCTTCGGCCGGCCGGTGCTGCCCGGTGAGACGGTCGAGCACCGGGTCGAGCTGATCCGGCTGATCGCCGACACGGGTTTCGTGCGGGGCGAGAGCGTGGTCGGTACCGAGGTGGTCATGCAGGTCGGTCGTCTGGTCGGCGCGGTACGCCCGGCCGCTGCGCTTCGCCCCGCCGTCCCGGCCGGGGTCTCCGACGTCAAGGAGTCGACATGAGTGACATTCGACGACCGGTCGCCCTCGTCAGTGGCGGATCCCGAGGGATCGGTCGGGCCGTGGTCCGGCAGCTCGCCGCAGACGGGTACGACGTGGCTTTCTGTTATCAGAGCAACCGGGTGGCCGCCGAGAAGGTGGCCGCAGAGGCGCTGGAGACCGGTGTCCGGGTGCTGGCCCGGCAGGTGGACGTCGCCGATGCCGCGCAGGTGCGCGACTTCGTCACGGGGGCGGAGCAGGACCTGGGCGAGATCGCGGCACTGGTGACCGTCGCCGGGATCATCCGTGACCGGCCGTTGGCGATGATGGCCGACGAGGACTGGCAGTCGGTGATCGACGTCAACCTCGGGGGTGTCCACAACGTGTGCCGGGCGGCGATCCGCCGGATGATGCGGCGTCGTGGTGGCGCCATCGTCACGGTGTCCTCGGTGGCCGGCATCACCGGCAGCCCGGGCCAGACCAACTACTCGGCCTCGAAGGCCGGCATCATCGGCTTCACGAAGGCGCTGTCGAAGGAGGTCGGCTCGTACGGGATCCGGGTCAACGCCGTGGCCCCGGGCTTCATCGAGACCGACATGCTGAACGACCTGCCGGCCGGCCTGGCCGTGGGCGTCCAGCAGCGGACCGCCCTCGGCCGGCTGGGCCAGGCGGAGGAGATCGCCCCGGTGGTGGCGTTTTTGCTGTCGGAGCGGGCCTCCTACCTGACCGGGCAGGTCGTCACAGTTGACGGTGGTCTGACGTTCTGACCCGCTGCGCCGCGAGCCGGGTCCGCATGGCCTCCAGGCGGACCTGGCTCGCCTGCGTCCGGGCCCGACGCGCCGTGATACGGGGATAGGCCGTGCCGAGCAGCCGGGTGAGCAGGTCGACCCGTCGCGCGTCCGCCCCGACGATGATCTTCACCCGGTTGCGCCGGACCCCGCGCAGGATGAGCCGTGCGGCCTGCTCGGCCGAGGTCGTCGCCTCGCGGGCGAAGCGCTCCCGGATCCCGCCGTAGCCGAGCCCCTTCGCGGCCCGGGCGTTGCTGAAGATTTCGGTCCGCACCTTGCCCGGGTAGACGCAGCTGACCTTCACCGGCACGTCACCGACCCGCATCTCCTGCAACACCGCCTCGGTGAAACCCCGGACGGCGAACTTGGCCGCGTTGTACGCGCTCTGCGCAGGTGCCGCGGTCAACCCGTACATGCTGGAGATGTTCACCAGGTGGCCCTGCGAGGCGACGAGTAGCGGCAGAAAAGCCCGGGTGCCGTGCACCACGCCCCAGAAGTCGACGTCCAGCACCCACCGCATGTCGTCCCACTCGGCCTCGGTGATCGAGGCCAGCAGAGTCACCCCGGCATTGTTGATCACCAGGTCGGCGCCGCCGAAGTCGGCGCGTACCTCCTTGGCGTGGGCCTGCACCGCCAGCCGGTCGGTGACGTCCAACCGGTAGGTGCGGACCTCGGCTCCCCGCTCGGCGCAGCTCGCCGCGGTCTGCGCCAGGCCCTCCTCTGCCGCGTCGGAGAGGGCCAACCGGGCGCCCTGGGCGGCCAGTTCGACCGCCAGTGCCCGGCCGATGCCCGAACCGGCTCCGGTGACGACCGCGACCTTTGTTCGGAACTCCTCCATGCGCGCTCCCTCGGAATGGGCGTGCCCGCCAGCGGCGACACACGTCCGCCGAACGGTCCGGTGCCGGGCTATCTCTTTTCCATACCGGGCGCGATGTAGAGAAGTTATGAGAGCCCCGCCGAACACTGCCTCCGGACGGTGCCACCAGGACGCCGACCAGGCGTGGTGCGGAGGAGGCGATGGCACAGATGACAGGTGCGGCAATCACCGGGCTGGGGGCGTACCGGCCGAGCAGGCTGATCACCAACGAGGAGATCGCCGAGGAAGCCGGGGTGACTCCGGAGTGGATCGAGGAGCGGACCGGCATCCGGTCGCGCTACCGGTCCGGGCCGGAGGAATCCGTGACAATGATGGCCGCCGAGGCCGGCGGGAAGGCGTTGGCCATGGCGAACGTCGACCCGGCCGACGTGGACCTGGTCATCCTCGCCTCGGCGACGAAGAAGGACCGCATCCCGGGCGGGGCGCCCGAGGTGGCCAGCCGTATCGGCATCACCGCCACCGGCGCGTTCGACCTGAACGCTGCCTGCGCCGGCTTCGCCTACTCGATCGGCATCGCGGCCAACGAGATCCGGATGGGCAGCGCCCGCAACGTGCTGGTCGTCGGAGCGGAACAACTGAGCAGGTTCATCGACCCGGAGGACCCGGCGACGTACGTCATCTTCGGTGACGGTGCGGGTGCCGCGGTGGTCTCTCCCGCGGAGGTCGACGGCATCAGCCCGACAGTGTGGGGCAGCGACGGCGCGCGGTCCGACATCCTCGGCACCAAGTGGGACGCCAACGGCCGCGAGTTCGCCAAGATGGACGGCCCCCTGGTCTACCGGTGGTCGACCAAGAACGTGCCGAGGGTGGCCCGCAAGGTGTGCGCCCTGGCCGGTGTCGAGCTCTCGGACATCGACTGGTTCGTGCCGCACCAGGCGAACCTCCGCATCGTCGACCAGTTGGCCGAGATCCTCCAGATCCCGGACGAGAAGGTCGCCAAGGACATCATCGACACCGGCAACACCTCAGCCGCGTCGGTGCCGCTGGCGCTCAGCCGTCTGTACGAGAGCGGTCAGACCACCCCCGGCGACCGCGTGATGCTGCTGGGCTTCGGGGCGGGACTGGCCTACGCCGGTCAGCTCATCCGGATGCCCTGACCACTCCGATCACGACCCCTTCCTTCGAAAGGACAAGCACCATGACGCTGACCGTGAACCAGGTGTCCCTCGACGTCGTATCGCTCACCCGCAAGCTGATGACCGAGAACGTCGACCGGGAGATCAACGTCGGCGACACCTTCGTCGAGCTCGGTCTGGACAGCCTCAAGCTCGTCGACCTGCTCGCCGCCGTGGAGACCCACTTTGACATCGAGGTGCCGGACGAGATGGTCGGCAGCTTCGCCAAGGTCCAGGATCTCAGCGACTTCGTCCTCTCCGCCCGGTCTGAGGTGTGACCGAAAACGTCCGGGAGTTGTCGGTAGGGCAGCGGGCGCTGTGGCTGGTCCACCGGCTGGCCCCGGACAGCCCGGCCAGCAACGTGGTCCACGGGCTGCACGTCGAACCCCTGCTCGACCCGGACGTGGTACGCCGGGCGGTGGCGGCGGTGCGATCGCGCCACGACCTGCTCCGGTCCCGGTTCGTGCAGACCGAGCAGGGGCCGGTGCGGGTCGTCGATCCCGACCTCGGGTGTGAGGTCGAGGTCCACGATGTTCCCGACCTGGACGACGACGGGCTGTTGCGCCGCTGCCAGGAGTTCGGCGACCGGCCGCTCCGGCTCGAGCGGGACGGTCCGATGCGGGTGGCGCTGCTGCGGCGGCGTACCGACTGCGTGCTGGCGGTGGTCATCCACCACATCGCCACCGACTTCCACTCGCAGCGGATCGTCTGGCAGGAGTTGGACGCCGCGTACGGGGCGTTGCAGGCCTGGCGGCCGGTGGAGTTGCCGCTGGTCTCCGGCAGCTACGACGACTTCCTGGCCCGAGAGCGGGCGGCGCTGGCCGGCGAGCGCGGCGAGCGGCTGCGCGCGTACTGGGATCGGGTCTGCGACGGTGCCACGGCGGCCACGCTTCCGACCGACCGGCCTCGTCCGCCGGTGCGTTCGTTCCGTGGCGGCGCGTTCAGCCAGGAACTCCCGGACGACCTCGCCGCCCGGCTGCGGGAGACCGCGGCGGCGGCCGGGGTGACGTCGTACGCGGTCGTGCTCGCCGCGTTCCAGGCGACGATGTACCGCTACACCGGTCTGGGGGAGTTCACCGTCGGTTGTCCGGCGTCGCTGCGCCGGGGACGGGCGCTGCGCGGGGTGGTCGGCATGTTGATCAACACGATCGCGTTGCGGGGTTCGTTCGACGCGAACACCACGTTCGCCACGGCGATCACCGCGGCCGGCCGACAGTTGACCGACGCCGTGGCCCACGCCGCCTACCCGTTCCCGCTGCTCCGATCGGGCCGACGTAACCAGGATCCGCCGGTGCGGGTGACCGTCACCCTGCTGGCTCACCAGCACGGCGACAACTACACAAGCCAGCGGCACGCGTTCGCCGGGCACCAGATCCGGCTGCTGGACATCCCGTACGACGAGGGCCAGTTCGACCTGTCGACGACCCTCACCCAGTACCAGGACGGCCGGCTCCAGGCGGAGTTCGGTTACGACACCGACCTGTTCGACGAGGCGACCGTGCAGCGGCTGGCCGGGCACTTCCTCCAGATGCTGCGGGTTGCCTGCACGACGCCGGAGACGGTGGTGTCCCAGGCGCCGATGGTCGACCAGGCGGAACTGCGCGAACTCCTGGCGCTCGGCACCTCATAGACCGGCGCGGCGTTGCCCCGTGGCGCCTCTGGTGCCACCGGGACGGTGTGCCCGCCGTACGGGCCGGGTCCGGCCGGCGCGACCCCCGTCGCCGGCCGGGTCCAGGCCCGGCGCTGACCGCCCGAGCACCGGTATAGGGCCGGTATAGCGCCGATTGACAACGTCGTGGCGTTGGTAGATCACTTGTGGAGGGAGGAACGGTGCGCGAGGGTATCCTCTCGACGGTCGGAAACACACCGCTGGTACAGCTGGTCCGGTTGTTTCCGGAGTTTCCCTCCCGATTGTTCGTGAAGCTCGAACGGTTCAATCCCGGCGGCAGCATCAAGGACCGCACCGCGCTGAGCATGCTGCGCGCCAAGGTCGAATCCGGGGAGCTGGTGCCCGGCCAATCGGTGGTCGTCGAGTCCAGCTCGGGCAATCTGGCCATCGGCCTCGCGCAGTTCTGCGCGTATTACGCGATCCGGTTCATCTGCGTGGTCGACCCGAAGACCACCCGGCAGAACCTCGCGATCCTGACCGCGTACCACGCGGAGATCGAGATGGTCGAGCACCCCGACCCGGTCACCGGCGAATACCTGCCGGCCCGGCAGCGCCGCGTCCGCGAGCTGTGCGAGCAGGTCCCGTACGCCTACCGCCCCGACCAGTACGCCAACCCGCTCAACGCCGCGGCGCAACGGCAGACGATGGCCGAGATCGTGACCGCGCTCGACGGGCAGATCGACTATCTGTTCTGTTCCACCGGCACCTGCGGGACGCTGGTCGGCTGCGTCGGCTACCTGCGCGAGCAGGGGCTGTCCACGCGGGTGGTGGCGGTGGACGCGGTCGGCAGTGCCATCTTCGGCGACGAGCCGGCGGTCCGGTTGATCCCCGGGCACGGCGCCTCGATCGTGCCGCCCCTGGCCGCCGATGCCACACCCGACGAGATCATGCACGTCTCCGACCTGGACTGCGTGGTCGGTTGCCGGCTGCTGCTGCACCGGGAGGCCATCCTCGCCGGCGGGTCGTCCGGCGCCACCGTGGCCGCGCTACGCCGACGGATGGCGGACATCCCGGCTGGTGCCACGGCCGTGCTGATCCTGCCCGACAACGGCGACCGCTACCTCGACACCATCTATTCGGATCTATGGGTTTCCCAGCATTTCGGGGAGATCACCCACCTGTGGAAGGACGCCACGTGCTGATCATCGGTCGGGCTGTGGTGCGGGACATCCTCGACGGCGACGACGCCCAGGTGGTGGATCTGATCCGCCACGCGTACCTGCTGCACGAGCAGGGCCGTACGAGCCTGCCGCACTCGGTCTTCCTGCGCTTCCCGCAGCGACCCCGCGACCGCATCATCGGCCTGCCCGCCTACCTCGGCGGCGACCCGCCGGTGAGCGGGATCAAGTGGATCTCCTCCTTCCCCGGCAACCTGGCCATGGGCCTGGAACGGGCCAGCGCGGCGATCCTGCTGAACTCGATGCGTACCGGCCACCCGGTGGCCCTGGTCGAGGGTTCGGTCATCTCGGCCCGACGTACCGCGGCGAGCGCCGTGCTCGCGGCCGGCCTGCTCACCGCGGACCGCCGCCCCGACGGCCTGGCCCTGATCGGCTGCGGGCTGATCAACCAGCAGGTGCTGCGGTTCGTGGCGGGCACCATCGCCCCTCCGCTGGCGCTGACGGTATTCGACACCGACCGGCGCCGGGCCGAGGCGTTCGCCGAGACCGCCCGAACCCTGCTGCCGGGAATGCCGACGACGCTGGCCGGGACCGCCGAGGAGGCGATGGCCGCGCACCGGCTGGTCTCGATCGCCACCACCGCCACCGAGCCCCACCTCGACCTGGCCGCCTGCCGGCCCGGCGCGGTGGTGCTGCACCTGTCCCTGCGCGACCTGCTCCCCGAAGGGCTGCTGGCCGCGCGCAACGTGGTCGACGACGCCGATCACGCCTGCCGTGAGGGCACCTCGTTGCAGTTGGCCGAGCAGCTCACCGGTGGCCGGGACTTCATTCACGCCACCATCGGCGCGCTGGCCGGCGGCGAGGTGCGACTGCCCGCCGACGACGTGCCAGTGGTGGTGTCCCCGTTCGGCTTGGGCGTGCTGGACCTCGTGCTCGCCGAGCACGTCCGCGCCACCGCCGACCAGCGACGCCTGGGCGTACGCGTTGACGACTTCCTACCCGTGGGGGACGCCACCGGGGCGTTCGCCGGGTCTCTCTGAAGGAGTGGCAATGACCGACAACCGCAGCTACCGCGTGGTGCTCAACGACGAGGAGCAGTACTCAGTCTGGTGGACCGACCGGGACCTGCCCGCCGGCTGGCGTGCCGAGGGCACCGAGGGCAGCCGCGACGAATGCCTGGCCCGGATCGACGAGATCTGGACCGACATGCGGCCGCTGAGCCTGCGCCAGCGCATGGAGTCCCAGACCACGGCCTGACCAACTGATCCGATCCCACGCCCGCGCCCGGTCCCCCGGAGGAGCACCATGAGTATCGTTCCGCCAGCGGCGCCCGCAGCCGCAGCCGCCACCCAGGGGGCAGGCACCCTGGCCGAGTTGATCGCCCGGCAGGCCGCGCTGACCCCCAGCGCCATCGCGGTAAGCGGCGAGTCCGAGCGGTTGGAATACGCCGGACTGGACCGGCGGGCCAATCAACTCGGTCGGTACCTGGCCGAGCTGGGCGTCGGCCCGGAATCGCTTGTCGCGGTCAACCTGGACCGCGGCGTCGACCTCGTGGTCGCGCTGCTGGGAGTGTGGCGCGCCGGTGCCGCGTACCTGCCGCTGGACCCGACCCACCCCACCGAGCGGCGGCGGTGGCTTCTCGCCGACAGCGGGGCCGGAGTGCTGCTCACCCGCGACGCGTTGCGCGACGAGGCGACGCCCGGCCAGGTCGTCTGCCTGGACACCGACCGGGCGCGGATCGCGGCCTGCCCGGACACCCCGGCGGTGCCGTCACCCGACCCGGACTCGCTGGCGTACGCCATCTACACCTCCGGGTCCACCGGCGAACCCAAGGGAGTGCTGATCACCCATCGCGGTATCGGCAACCGGGTGACCTGGACGATCCGGGAGCACGGCCTGGGCCCCGGCGACCGGGTGTTGCAGAAGACCTCGGTCAGTTTCGACGCGGCGGGCTGGGAGTTCTTCGCCCCGCTGGCCAGTGGCGGCACCGTGGTGCTCGCCCCGGATGGGGCACACCGGGATCCCGCCGCCCTCGTCGCGGCGGTCGTCCGGCACGGGATCACCGTCCTGCAGGGAGTGCCGTCGGTATTCGGTCGGCTGGTCGACCAGCCCGGTTGGGCCGACTGCACCAGCCTGCGGCTGATCTTCTCGGCGGGTGAGCCGTTGTACGCCGACCTGTGCCGGCGGCTGATGGTCACGCCCGAGGTGCGGGTGTGGAACACCTACGGCCCCACCGAGTGCGCCATCGACGTGACCGCCCACCCGGTGGACCCGGCCCAGCCGGCCGGGCCGGTGCCGATCGGGCGCCCGCTGCCCGGCGTCCGCGTCCAGGTCCTCGACGCCGACCGTCGGCCGGTGCCGGTGGGTGTGGTCGGCGAGCTCTACATCGGTGGGGCCAACCTGGGCCGGGGCTATCTGCACCGGCCGGACCTGACCGCCGAACGGTTCGTGCCCGACGAGTACGGGCCGCCCGGCGAGCGCCTCTACCGCACCGGCGACCAGGTCCGGTGGCGCGCCGACCGGAGCCTGGAGTTCGTCGGTCGGACCGATCACCAACTCAAGGTCAACGGGGTACGGATTGAGCCGGCCGAGGTGGAGGCGGTGCTCGCCGCGCACCCGGACGTCCAGTCGGCGGTGGTGGTGGGGCACACCGACCCGGCCGGTCGCCGGCAGCTCGCCGCGTACGTCGCCGGTCGCCGGCCACTAGACCCGGCGGCCCTGCGCGCGTTCTGCGTCGGTCGACTGCCCGAGGCGCTCGTGCCGGCCGTGTTCCAGCCGGTGGCGGAGTTCCCGCTCACCGCCAGCGGCAAGATCGACCGGTCCGCCCTGCCGGCGATCGACCCTCTCGACCGCCCGGCGCTCCGGTCGCCGCGGACCGCCGCCGAACAGACTGTCGCGGCCATCTGGCGGGACCTGCTCGGCGTCGACGAGGTCGGCGTCGACGACGACTTCTACCAGCTCGGCGGCTCCTCACTGGTGACGCTGGCGCTGGAGAGCCGGCTCAGCGGGGCGGGCGGCGCGGTGACGCTGCGCGACCTGCTCACCCACACCACCGTGGCCGCACAGGCCCGGCTGGTGGAGGCGGCCACCCCGGCGGCTCCACCGGTGCTGCCCGTGGGACGTGACCAGCCGCTGCCGCTCTCCGCCGCCCAGCACCGGCTCTGGATGCTCGACCAGCTCGACCCGCGCAGCAAGGAGTGGGTCGTCCCCGTGCACGTACGGCTGCCCGCCGCCATCCACCCCGACCACGTCCGGGTGGCCCTGCACGCGCTCGAGGCACGGCACGAGCCGTTGCGCACCCGCTACCTGGTCGTCGACGGCGTGGCCCGCCAGCAGGTCGTACCGCCGGGAGATGTCGACCTGGAGGTGCGCGACGTCAGCCACGGCGGGTTGGCCGAACTGATCACCGACCAGCTCGGCCGGGGTTTCGACCTGCACACCGGTCCGCTGTGGCGGGCCGGGCTCGCCGTCGCCGCCGGCCGGGATCACCTGCTGGTGCTGGCCGTGCACCACATCGCATCCGACGCCGGCAGCGCCGACGTCCTCGAACGGGACCTGCGGGAGCTGTGCGACGCCGCCGCGCAGGGACGGCCGGCCGACCTGGCAAAGCTGCGGGTGCAGTACGCCGACTACGCGGTCTGGCAGCAGCGGCACCTCACCGACGAGGTCGTCGGGCGGGAGCTGGCGTACTGGCGGGAGACGCTGGCCGGGATGCCCCAGCTGGAGTTGCCGCTGGACCGTCCGCGTCCGGCCCGGCGGGACGCGCAGGGCAGGATGCTCGGCTTCACCGTCGACGCGGAGGTCGCGGGCGCCCTGACCGAGGTGGGCCGGCGCTGCGCTGCCAGCCCGTTCATGACCCTGCTCACCGGCTTCGCCACGCTACTCGCCCGCTGTACCGGGCAGTGGGACGTGCCGATCGGCACCCCCACCTCCGGGCACCGGCCCACCGAGCTGGACCAGGCGGCCGGGATCTTCCTCAACCCGGTGGTGCTGCGCTGCACCCTGGACCCGGCGTCCGGCTTCACTCAGGCGGTCAGGCGAGTCCGCGACCGTACCGTCGCTGCCCTGGCCCACCAGGACCTGCCCTTCGACCGCGTGGTGTACGACCTGGTCGGCGAGCGGGACCTGTCCCGCACCCCCCTCTACCAGGTGGCGCTGAACTACCAGGCGGGCGGGATCACCGGCCGGGTGGCCGACGACCCGATCACGATCGAGGCGCTGCGGCAGGCGTCCACAGTGGCCAAGTCCGACCTGACCGTGCACCTGTGGCCGCAACCGGACGGTTCCCTCGCCGGCGCCGTGGAGTACGCCACCGCGCTGTTCGACGACGCGACCGTGCGACGACTGGCCGACCACTTCGTCCGGCTGCTGCGCGCCGCCGCCGACGAGCCGGACGCCCGCCTGGACCAGCTCGACCCGTTCTCGGCCGAGGAGCGGCAGCGCCTGCTGCACGAGTGGAACGGGCCGACGGTGCCCCGGCCGGCCACCACAGTGGTCGACCTGTTCGAGGCGCGCCGCGCGGCGACACCGCAGGCCGTGGCGTTGCGCCACGGCGACGCGCGCACCAGCTACGCCGAGTTGGACGACCGGGCCAACCAGTTCGCCAACCATCTGCGCCGCTCCGACGCCGGATCGGGCGCGACAATCGCCGTACTGCTGGCGCGGGGACCGGACCTGGTCGCCGCGATTCTCGGCTGCTGGAAGGCGGGTGCGGCATGCCTTCCGCTGGATCCGTCGTACCCGGCTGAGCGGATCGGCTACCTGCTCGACACCGCCGGCGTCGGCCTCGCCATCACCGACTCGCGATACGCCGACCGGTTCGGGGTGCCCACCCTCCAGGTGGACACCCACCGGCTGATGGTCAGCGCCGAACCGCACACCGCGCCGGCCCGCGATCTCGACCCGGCGCAGACGGCGTACGTGCTGTTCACCTCCGGATCGACCGGCCGCCCCAAGGGGGTGCTGCTCTCCCACGCGGCGGTGACGAACTTCCTGGCCTGCGCCACCGAGACCGAGGCGCTCGGCGACCGGGGAGGCCGCCCGGCCGGCGGAGGGGCTCCGCTGTTCTCCACCATCGCCTTCGACCTGTCGATCTCCAACCTGTGGGGGCCGCTGGTGGCCGGCCAGCCGGTGACCCTGCTTCCGCAGGATTTCGACCTCACCCAACTCGGCGCGCTGCTGCTGACCGCCGGCCCGTACGACCGTTTCATCATGACGCCGCCGCACCTGGAGTTGCTGGCGGCGCAGGTCGACGCCGCGCAGGCGCAGCGGCTGGCCGGTCAGCTCTGGGTGGCCGGTGGGGTGCTGCGCGGGTCGGTGGCGAACCAGTGGCTCGACAGGCTTGGCCCCGGCGGCCTGATCAACTCCTATGGTCCGACCGAGACCACCGTGATCATGTCGGCGTACCCGGTCGTCGCACCACAGACCAGCGAGATCGTGTCGATCGGCCGGCCGATGGCGAACACCGTGGTGCGGATCCTGGACGACGCGATGCGGCTGCTGCCGGTCGGCGCCGTCGGCGAGCTGTACATCGGCGGCGAGTGCCTGGCCACCGGCTACGTCGGGCGGCCCGGGCTGACCGCCGACCGCTTCGTGCCCGACCCCTTCGGCCCGCCGGGCGCCCGCCTCTACCGCAGCGGCGACCTGGGCCACTGGCGACCCGACGGCACGATGGCCTTCGTCGGTCGGGTGGACGACCAGGTCAAGGTCCGCGGCTACCGGATCGAACCCGGCGAGATCAGCGCTGTCGTCGCCCAACATCCCCGGGTACGCGACTGCGTGGTCCTCGCCCACCAGGACCGCCTGGTCGCCTTCTACGTCGGCGAGGCCACCGACCTGGCCGCGTACTGCGCCCGGCCGTTGCCCGACTTCATGGTGCCGAGCCTGTTCGTACCCGTGGAGCGCATACCCCTCAACGCCAACGGCAAGGTCGACCGGGACGGGCTGCGCGGCCGGCTCGACGCGGCACTCGCCGACGGCGCCGCCGATCCCACCGAGTTCGTCGCGCCGCAGAGCGTGGTCGAGAAGCGGGTCGCCGCGATCTGGGCGGAACTGCTCGACGGGCGGATCGGCGCCACCACCGACTTCTTCCTCCTGGGCGGCCACTCGGTGCTCGCCGCCCGGCTGATCGCCGGGCTGCAGGAGGAGTTCGACCTCGACCTGCCGATCCGGCTGGTGTTCGAGCACCCGACGGTGCGTGCCCAGGCGATCGCCATCGAAGACCTGATCCGAGCGGAAATCGACGCGCTGGACGCCGCCGACCTCACCCACGACCTTTCGCGATCCGAGGAGTCCCCGGCATGACCAGCATCGCCAACGAGCCGAACCTGCGTGAAGAACTCGTCCAGCGTCGCCTGGCCGGCCGTCGTACCGGCCGCCGGGACCGGATCCCGACCGTCGACCGGTCGGGGGAGCTGCCGCTGTCGTACGGCCAGCAGCAGATGTGGTTCCTCAACCGGATGGACCCCACCAGCGCGGAATACCTCGTCTCCTCCGCGCTGCGGCTGCACGGCCCGCTGGACGCCGACGCGCTGGGCCGTGCACTCGACGCCCTGGTCGCCCGGCACGAGATCCTTCGCACCCGCTACGCCCTCGCCGGCACCTCTCCGGTCCAGGTGATCGACCCGCCGGCGCACCGCGACCTGCCGGTGGTGGACCTGACCGACAGGCCCCGCGCCGAGCGGGAGGCGGCGCTCGACGCTGCGCTCGCCGACAGCGCGCGCAACGGGTTCGACCTGGCCCGGGAGTGGCCGTTGCGAGCGGTGCTGGTCCGACTGGACACCGATGAGCACGTCCTCGCCCTGGTGCTGCACCACATCGCCTGCGACGCGCCGTCGGTCGCGGTGCTCACCGGCGAACTGGCCGAGTTGTACGCCGCCCTCCGGGTCGGCGTCGAGCCCTGGCTGCCGGCGCCCACCGTGCAGTACGCCGACTTCGCCGCCTGGCAGCGCGGCCGGTCGCGCGCCGAGCCGGTGGCCCGGTCGCTCGCCTACTGGCGCGACCAACTCGCCGGGCTGACGCCGGTGGAGCTACCGGCCGACCGGACCCGGCCGAGGAACCGGGACTGGCGCGGTTCGTCGGTGCCGTTCACCCTGAGCGCCGATCTGTCCGCCGCGCTGCGCACCGTCGCCCGCGACGCCGGCACCACCGTCTTCGTCACCCTGCTCAGCGCCTACCAGGTGCTGCTGTCGCGCTACACCGGCCGGACCGACCTCGCCGTGGGCACGGTGTCGTCCGCGCGCAGCCGAGCGGAGCTGCACAACCTCGTCGGGTACGGCATCGACAACCTGGTGCTGCGGGCACGGTGGAGCGGCGACCCCTCGTTCGCCGCTCTGCTGGCGCAGACTCGGGACACCGTGCTGGGCGCGTTCGACCACACCGACGCCCCGTTCGCGCTGCTGGCCGACGAGCTGGAGCCGGAGCGGGATCCGTCCCGTACCCCGCTCTACCAGGTAGCGATCACCCTCCAGAGCGAGCCGCCCACCACCGACTGGCCCGGCGACCTGCGCGTGGAGCCGGTCGAGCTGCCCCTGCGTACGTCCAAGGTGGACTTCACGCTGCACATGATGGAGGGCGTCGACGGCGGGCTGCGCGGCCGGATCGAGTACGCCACCGCCCTGTTCGACCCGGCCACCGTCGAGCGCGCCGCCGACCACATGGTGCGGCTCCTGGAGCAGGTGACGGCCGACCCGACGGCCCGACTGTCCGACCTGGCCATCCTCGGTGCCGCCGAGCTGGCCGTGGTGACCCGGGGGCCGGTCACCGCAGACCCGGTCACCGGCACCGTGCACGGCGTCTTCGAGGCGATGGCGGCCACCCACCCCCACGCTCCTGCGGTGACGGCGGGCGACACCACCCGCAGCTACGCCGAGCTGAACGCCGACGCCAACCGGCTCGCCCACTGGCTACGTGGCCACGGTGCCGGCCCGGAGCGGCTGGTCGGTGTGCATCTCGACCACGCCCCCGAACTGGTGCCGGCCCTGCTCGGCGTGCTCAAGTCCGGCGCGGCGTACCTGCCCCTCGACCCGGCCTCGCCGGACGAGCGCCTCGACTTCATGATCAACGACGCCGGGGCGGAGATCGTGCTGACCACGACCGTCCACCGCGACCGGTTCGCCGGCTTCGGTGGGACAGTAGTCCTGCTGGACGCCCCGGACCTCGTCGCCGAGCTGGCCGCCCAGCCGGTCGCCGACCCGGCCGTGCCCATGGACGTCGACAACCTCTGCTACGTCATCTACACCTCGGGCTCCACCGGCCGCCCCAAGGGTGTCGCGGTGGCCCACCGGCAGGTGCTGCGGCTGCTGACCGTCACCGCCGCCGACTACCGGTTCGGCCCGGACGACGTGTGGACCCTGCTGCACTCGTACGCCTTCGACTTCTCCGTCTGGGAGATCTGGGGCTGCCTGCTGCACGGCGGTCGGCTGCTCGTGGTGCCCCGCGAGCTGGCCCGATCTCCGCAGGACCTGCTCGACGAGCTGATCGCACAGCGGGTCACGGTGCTCTGCCAGACGCCCACGGCGTTCCGCGCGCTGGTCCGGCTCGCGGCCGACGGCGACGCCCGGATCGACCGGCTCGCCCTGCGGGTGGTGACCTTCGGCGGCGAGAAACTGGACTTCGCCGATTTGGCACCGTGGGTGGCCAGCCGTGGCGTGGACGCACCGCACCTGATCAACATGTACGGGATCACCGAGACCACCGTGCACACCACGTACCACCGGGTCACCGCCGACGAGGTGGGCGGCACGGCCAGCCTGATCGGCGTACCGCTGTCGGACCTCACCGTCCACCTGCTCGACGCCGACGGTCGATCGGTGCCGATCGGTGTGCCCGGCGAGATCCACGTGGGTGGCCCGGGTGTCGCCCGCGGCTACCTCGGTCGCGCCGACCTCACCGCGCAGCGGTTCGTGCCGGACCCGTGGGGGCCGCCCGGTTCGCGGCTCTACCGCAGCGGCGACCTCGCCCGCCGGTACGCCGACGGACGGCTGGAGTTCGTCGGACGCATCGACCACCAGGTCAAGATCCGTGGCTACCGGGTGGAGCTGGGCGAGATCGAGGCGGCCCTGACCGTCCTGCCCGGCGTTCGGGACGCGGTCGTGGTGCTGCGCGAGGACAACCCGGGCGACCAGCGGCTGACCGCCTATCTGGTGGCCGACGACACCTCGACGCTGCTGCGCCCCTCACAGCTGCGTACGGCGCTCGGCCGGACGCTGCCGGACTACATGATCCCGGTGGCGTTCATGCCGCTGCCCCGGATCCCGCTGACCGTCAACGGCAAGCTCAACCAGGCCGCGCTGCCCGCCCCGGGCCGTTCGGTGGCCGCCGTCGACCGCCCGTACGTGGCCCCGCGCACCACTGTGGAGCAGCAGCTCGTTGACATCTGGACCGCCACCCTCGGGCTGGACCGGGTCGGTGTGCAGGACGGCTTCTTCGATCTCGGCGGCGACTCCATCCGCGCGGTGGCACTGGCCGGCGCGTTGCGTGAGGCGTCCTTCGACGTCGAGGTCCGGGACATCTTCGAGCGGCGTACCGTCGCCGAGCTGGCCGAACTGCTCACCGCACGGCCGGCCGCCGAGCCGGAGCCTGCGGTCGCCCCGTTCGAGCTGGTCGGCGAGGCGGACCGGGCCGCGCTGCCCGCCGGCCTGGTGGACGCCTACCCGTGCACCCAGGGTCAGCTCGGCATGCTTGTCGAGCTGCTGTCCGACACCGAGCAGAACCCGTACCACAACGTGACCAGCTACCGGGTCCGTGGCGAAGGGGAGTTCTCCCTGGACGCGCTGCGTGCCGCCGCGGCACTGCTGGTGCGCCGCCACGAGGTGCTGCGTACCTCGTTCGACCTGACCAGCTATTCGGTGCCCATGCAGCTGGTGCACGCCACCGCCGAGCTGGCCGTCACGCACGACCACAGCCCTGCCGCAGAGCGGGCCGAGCTGGACCGGGAGCTGCGCGAGCACATCGCGGTCGAGCGGGCCCGTCTGTTCGACCTCGATCGCCCGTCGCTGCTGCGGCTGCACGCCAGGACCTGCGCCGACGGCAGTTGGTGGCTCACCATCACCGAGTGCCACCCGATCCTGGACGGGTGGAGCTACCACTCGCTGATCATGGAGCTGGTCCGCGCGTACCAGCAGATCCGGGCCGGAGAGCCGCTGTCGCCGCGGCCCATCCCGTCGGTGCGCTTCGCCGACGCCGTCGCTGCCGAACGGCGGTCGGTCGCCGGTGACGCCGACCGGGCGTACTGGCGTGGTGTCCTGACCGGTCGGGCCCGTCACGACCTGCCCACCGGCTGGGGTGACCCCGAGGCACCGGAGGGCGCCAAGCACGAGCACTGGGTGCCGGTGCAGGACCTCGAATCCGCGCTGCGCGACCTGGGCCGGCGCCTCGGCGTGCCGTTCAAGTCGATCATGCTGGCTGCGCACCTCAAGGTGATGAGCCAGCTCACCGGCGCGGAGCGGTTCTACACCGGCCTGGTCTGCAACATCCGGCCCGAGGCGGCCGGCGCGGACCGGGTGTACGGCATGCACCTCAACACCGTTCCGGTCGGCTACGACGGTCCGGCCGCCACCTGGGACGAGCTGATCCAGCGGACCTTCGACGCCGAGGTGGAGCTGTGGCCGCACCGGCGCTACCCGCTGTCCACCCTGCAGCGGGAGGTCGGCGAGGACGCCCGCATGCTCGACGTGCGGTTCAGCTTCCACGACTTCCACCAGATCGACACCGACGACATCGACTACGCCGAGTCCATAGACGACAGCCCCACCGAGTTCCCGCTCGGCGTGTTCAGCCGGCTCGGCTTCCTCACCCTGCAGGCCAGCCAGCGGCACGTCGGCCACGACGCCCTGCGCCGCCTGGGCGCCATGTATCGCGTGGTGCTGGAGGCGATGGTGGCGGATTCGGGTGGGGACGCGCGGGTGGTGTGTCTGCCAGCCGGTGAGGTGTCGGTGGTGTTGGCCGATGGTGACAGCGCGGTGGAGCCGGTGTCGGGGTCGGTCCTTCAGTGGTTCGAGGAGCAGGTTTCCCGGGTGCCGTCGGGCGAGGCGGTGAACGGTGTGCCGTTCGCCGAGTTGGACGCGCGGGCTGTGGCGTTGGGGTCGTGGTTGGCCTCGCGGGGTGTCCGTCGGGGTTCGGTGGTGGGGGTGTTGCTGGATCGGGGTGTCGATCTGGTGGCGGCGCTGCTGGGGGTGTGGAAGGCGGGGGCGGCGTTTGTGCCGGTGGACCCGTCGTATCCGGTGGGTCGGGTCGAGGCCATGTTGGCCGATGCGGGCGCGTCGGTGCTTGTGACGTCGTCGGGGCACGTGGACCGCTGCCCCGAAGGCGTGGAGGTGCTGACCGTCGACTCTGTGCCGCAGGTGGAGTCGGTTCTCTTGCCGGGTGTGGTGGATCTGGATGATGTGGCGTATGTGATTTTCACGTCGGGTTCGACGGGTCGGCCGAAGGGTGTGCAGGTTTCGCATCGGGG
>NZ_JBEZEX010000030.1:0-81590 GCF_040649115.1 Micromonospora sp. NPDC049049
GCGCACCCGCCACCACGTTCGTACGCGAGTTCGTCGGCGCCGACCGGGGCATCCGTGAAGTTATTGCCACGACACGCCGAGGCGCAGGGCAATAACTTCATGATCGACGCAGGGGTTACGGGGCCAGGACCTCGGCGAGGGCGTCGATTGCGAGGTCGATCTCCGCTTCGGTGATGACCAGGGGTGGGGCGAGCCGGATCGTGGAGCCGTGGGTGTCCTTGGCGAGGACTCCGCGCTCGGCGAGCCGCTCACACGCCTCCCGACCGCTCATCAGCGCCGGGTCGATGTCCAGCCCGGCCCACAGGCCGCGGACGCGTACCCCGACCAGACCCTTGCCGACCAACCCTTCCAGGCCGGCCCGCAGCCGCTCACCCAGCTCGGCCGAACGGCGCTGGAACTCGCCGGTGGCCAGCAGCCGGACCACCTCGATCGCCACCGCGCAGGCGAGTGGGTTGCCACCGAACGTGGAGCCGTGCTGGCCGGGCTTGAGCACCCCGAGCACGTCGGCGTTCGCGGCCACCGCGGAGACCGGCACGATGCCGCCGCCGAGCGCCTTGCCGAGCAGGTACATGTCCGGCACGACGCCCTCGTGGTCACAGGCGAAGGTCGCGCCGGTACGCCCCAGACCCGACTGGATCTCGTCGGCGATGAACAGCACGTTGCGCTCGGTGCAGACCTGGCGCACGCCCGGCAGGTAGCCCTCCGGCGGCACCACCACACCCTGCTCACCCTGGATCGGCTCCAGCAGCACGGCCACTGTGTTCTCGTCGATCGCGGCGGTCAGCGCCGCCAGGTCGCCGTACGGCACGACAGTGAACCCCGGGGTGTACGGCCCGAAGTCGGCGCGGGCGTCCTCGTCGGTGGAGAAGCTCACGATGGTGGTGGTCCGGCCGTGGAAGTTGCCCTCGGCGACCACGATGTTGGCCTGGCCGGCGGGCACGCCCTTGACCTGGTAGCCCCACTTGCGGGCCACCTTGATCCCGGTCTCCACCGCCTCGGCGCCGGTGTTCATCGGCAGCACGAGGTCCTTGCCGCACAGCTCCGCCAGCTCCCGGCAGAAGTCAGCGAACTGGTCGTGGATGAACGCACGGCTGGTCAGCGTCAGCCGGTCCAGTTGGGCGTGCGCGGCGGCGATCAACTGCGGGTGCCGGTGACCGAAGTTCAGCGCGGAGTAGCCGGCCAGGCAGTCCAGGTAGCGGCGGCCGTCAACGTCGGTGAGCCAGGCGCCCTCGGCGGACGAGATCACCACCGGCAGGGGGTGGTAGTTGTGCGCGGTCCAGCGCTCGGCGTCCCGGACCGCTCCCGGCGTACGCAGCTTGTCATCCACGATCACTTGCTTGCCTTTCCCTGACGGAGTCGCAGCGTGCAGCACTTCGGTCCGCCGCCGGCCTTACGTAGCTCGGACAGGTCGACCCCGATGGTTTCGTAGCCCCGGTCGCGCAGCTTGGCGGCCAGGTCGGTGGCCTGCGCGGGCAGCACAACGTGCCGCCCGTCGCTGACCGCGTTCAACCCCAGCACCTCGGCGTCGGCCATGGTGGCGTGCACCGCGTCGGGGAAGAGCCGGCGCAGCACAGCCTGGCTGCCCGGGGAGAACGCCTCCGGCAGGTACGCCACGGTCCGCTCGTCGAGCACTGTCAACGCGGTGTCCAGGTGGTAGAAGCGCGGGTCGACCAGTTGCATGGTGATCACCGGGTAGCCGAAGACCTCCTGCAGCTGGGCGTGCGCGGCGTGCGCCGTACGGAAGCCGGTGCCGGCCAGCAGGTGGTCACCGGCCAGCAGGACGTCACCCTCGCCCTCGTTGACGTGCTTCGGGTCGTACATCTCGAAGCCGGCGGCCTCGAACCAGGCCCGGAACGCCGGCGCCTCGTCGGCGCGCTGCGGGTCCCGGAACTGCACGGCCATCGCCTTGCCGTCGATCACGGTGCCGCCGTTGGCGGCGAAGACCATGTCCGGCAGGCCGGGCACCGGAGTGATCTCCTCCACGGTGTGGCCCAGGTCAAGGTACGTCTGGCGCAGCTGCTCCCACTGCTGGACGGCCAGCGCGGCGTCGACCGGCGCGTTCGGGTCCATCCAGGGGTTGATCGCGTAGTCGACGGCGAAGTACGTCGGCCGGCACATCAACAGGCGCTGGCTGGTGGCGTCCATCGTCATTGTCCTGCTCCCAGGGGTCGGGCGCGCCCGGCCACCGTGGCCCACGGGCTGGCGCCGTTGCTCAACGGTATGCGGCGTGAGCGGCAGGATCCACCGCCAGGAGTTGCGCAGGGCGTAGATCCGTTGCGTGTGGTGAGACCTCCGAGGCGATTCGTTGCGTCGGAGCCGAGATCCGGCAGGCAGAGCTCAGAGGCAGGGCCGGGAGGCTGGTTCGCAGCCTTTGCTCTGCTGCCTTATGTGCGCCACCAGACGGCGTCGCCCTCACCGGCGAGTAGCGGAATCCGCCACCACTTCCCGGCGCCACTCATCGGACACCTGGCCCCGACCCCCTGGCGCATATAGGGCAGCAGAGCAAAGGCTGGCGTACATGGTTCGCCCGGCAGTGTGGGGTGGGGGATCGCCGGGTGACGCGCGAATCCTCCGGCGATCTGGACCGGAGACGTCGAACCCCGGAAACACTTCAGGGGCGGCGAACCGCCGCCCCTGAAAGGGTGTCTCCCGGCCGGTGAACCACCGGACTGATCGGGTTGCCGGCGAACCGCCGGCTGCTCGCCGGTGCATCACCGGCGAGCGGAACAGTGCCCGCTAGAAACGATCGACAAACTGTGAGTCAAGCCACTCACGGAAGCGCTGCACCCAGTCGCCGTCGGTGGTCGGCCAGTCGAACTGGCCGGTCATCGCGAGCACCCCGATCACGACCGCGGCCAGACCGATCAGCACGCCGAAGAGCGCGTCGGTCTTGCCGGCGACGTGCCGGCGGCGGGTTGCCATCAGGCCGAGCACCGACAGCACCGCGCCGAACGCGCCGAGCCCGATGCCGTACCCGGCCAAGGTGCCGGTCAGCACGAACGTCGCACCGACGACCGAGACGATCAGGCCGAGGGTGGCGAGCAGACTGGCCCGCGGCTTCGGGCCACGCGTCACCGGCGGCTCAGGCGTGGTCGCGCCCGGGGTCGGGTCGACAGTGCGGTCCGTGGTGGTCCGGTCCGTGACGGCACTGTCGGCCGTGACCCGGTCGGTGGTGTCGGGCCGACGGGTGGTGCTGTCGAGGTCGGCGTCCCGCTCGGCGGTGCGCGCCGTGGCCGGGACGACGGCGGGCCGGGCCTCGGTCTCCACCTTGCTGGTGGTGCCGGTGCGGGGCTCCGGCGTGACCGGGCGGGTCGTGCCGTTCACGGGCTCCGGCGCGACCGGGCGGGCCGTGCCGTTCGACGGGTCGGGCGCGACCGGGTGGGCGGTGCCCCGGGAGTCGACCTCCGCCGGTCGACCGGTGGCGGCTCGGGCCACCGCCGCACGCTCGTTGGCCCGCCGCTCGGCCTCACTGGTCTGGCCGTCGGTCGTGCCGGCGCTGCGGTACGTCGTCTGGTCGGCGTCCCGGTCGGTGACCACCGGGCGGCCGACGCTGTCGTCGGACTGGGCGGTCTCGGTGACCGGGGTGTCGCGGCCGTCCACTTGGCCGTCGAGGTTCTCGTCCCGCGTCGGTGCCGGCTCGGACCGGCGGGACAGCGAAGGAATCCTGACCACTACACACCTCCTGATGAATGCGTGGTGGCCGACGGAAAGGGTGGCACCCACGCGGTGTCGGCTCTCAACTACCCACCTGGGCGTTTCCTGACACCAATCCTGGGTACGGCCGCCAAGACCGGCCTCGGCCGGCCTCCCCGCCTGGCCCGGACCAGCCCCGGCTCGCCTTGATCGACTCGGCTTCCTGGAAGTCGCGGTTTCCCGCCTCCGTGGACACCCCGATTTCCGGAAACCCGAGTCGATCAACGCGACGGGGACCGGGTCGGTCGAGGCGGCGGCGGGCCCGGTGCGGATCAGCGCGCGGGCCGGTCGGGCGGGGCTGGCTATCCTTGGCACCTGTGCCAGAGGGACACTCGATCCATCGCCTGGCGGCCCGGCACGCCGAGCTGTTCGCCGGGGACAAGCTGCTCGCCGCCAGCCCGCAGGGCCGCTTCGCCGAGGGTGCCGCCCGGCTCTCCGGGACAGTGCTGGAGGGCACCGAAGCGTACGGGAAACACCTGCTGCACCACTACGCCGGCGAGCTGACGTTGCACGTACACCTCGGGTTGTATGGCAAGTTCACCGACGGGCCGGGGGAGCCGCCGGAGCCGGTCGGGCAGGTGCGACTCCGGCTGGCCAGCGACCGGCACTGGCTCGACCTGCGCGGGCCTACGGCCTGTGAGCTGATCACCCCACCCGAGGTGGCCGCGCTGCGGGACCGTCTCGGGCCGGATCCGTTGCGTGCCGACGCCGACCCCGAGCGGGCGTACGCCCGGATCGCCCGCAGCCCCACCCCTCTCGCCGCTCTGCTGCTGGACCAGTCGGTGGTGGCCGGCACCGGTCTGATCTTCGTGACCGA
Organism: Micromonospora sp. NPDC049049; assembly: GCF_040649115.1. NCBI lineage: Bacteria > Bacillati > Actinomycetota > Actinomycetes > Micromonosporales > Micromonosporaceae > Micromonospora > Micromonospora sp. NPDC049049. The sequence continues at coordinate 4,511 of NZ_JBEZEX010000030.1, forward strand.
GGCGCTGTTCCGGGCGGGGCTGCCGCCCACGATGCCGGGTCGACAGTTGACCAGGGCCGGCTGGGACGCGCTCTGGGCCGACCTGGTCGGCTTGATGCGGCTGGCTGTCGAGCACGGTCGGATCGACACGGTCCGCGACGCGCACCTGCCAGAGGCCATGGGCCGGCCTGCGCGCGTGGACCGGCACGGCGGCGAGGTGTACGTCTACCGCCGCCCGGGAGCACCCTGCCACGTCTGCGGCACCGAGGTCAGTCGCGGCGAACTGGCCGGCCGCAACCTGTACTGGTGCCGCACCTGCCAGCCCAGCTGACCCACCCACCCGGGCCACCCCGCACCCCGCACCCCGCACCCCGCACCCCGCACCCCGCACCCCGCACCCCGCACCCCGCACCCCGCACCCGCGCCGGCACCCCTGCACCCCGCACCCGCACCCCCCGCCCCGCGCCCGCCGATCTTGCGGTTTGTGTTGTCGGTATGGGTGGATACGCGCGCTGTGTCGGGACAGAAAGTGCAAGATCGCGGGAGTTGGGGCGGGTGCGGAAAGCCCGCGCGCTGCTGGAACTCAGTCCTTGTCGAGCAGCCAGCGGACCACCTCGATCTTCTCGGGGAAGACCGCCTTGTCGGCGAGGCCCCAGGACAGGGTGTGTCCGATCGTCCAGCCTCGGACCCGTTCCCGGTCCAGTCCCAGGTCGGTGCTGAGCCGGTCCAGTCGATGCCGGACGGCGGCCGGTGAGTGGCCCAACTCCGGGCCGCGCACCATCGGCACGACCGAGAACTCCCGTTCCCCGGTCAGCGGCTTCGGGTCGATCGCCAGCCACGGCCCTCGATCGCCGGCGAGCGCGTCGCCGCCGAGCGCGTTGGCGGCGAGGATGTTGCCGGCGTGCAGGTCCTGGTTGACCAGCACCTGCTCGCCCTGGCTCGACGCCAGTCCGCTGAGCAGGTCGAGCGCCGCATCCAGCAGTCGTCGCTCGTACGGTCGGCCGGCCCGCTCCCAGGCCCGGGGCATCCGGTCGATCCAGCCGGCGGCCTCCCGTGCGAGCGGGGTGAACGGCGTGTCGGCTGGTCGCCAGAGCCGGGGGAGCAGTCCGACCACCACGTCCAGCGCCCGGTCCGGCGCAAGGTCGTGCAGGGGAGTGCCGGGCTGGCAGCGTTCGAGCAGCAGGGCACGCCGCCCGGGGTCGTGGGCGAGCAGACGGACCGCCGCGACGCCGTCCCAGAGCGCCAACGCGTCGGCCTCGTGCCGGCTCTCCTCGTCGGGATACTGGAGTTTCAGCACCACAGCGGTGCCATCGGGCAGGTGGGCGGGGAGCGCCAGTGACGCGTACGCCTGCCGGAAGGGCGGCCCGACCCGCAGCGACCAGCGCTCGGCGCACTCGTTCAGCCACGTCGGGAGTGCGGCCAGCCAGGCGCGACCGGCCGGTGATCCTCGTACCCAGTCGAGTCCTTCGGGCAGATCCATCCGGCGCTCCTGAGTCGTGCGGCAATCCGCGGCGGCTGCCAGGTGACTCAGCCGGGCTGCGGCGTTCACACACCGGTCCACAGTGGCTAGCGTGGACGGGTGCAGATTGGTGTGAACGTACCGAACTTCGCCCCGGGCACCGACCCCGACGTGCTGCGTCGGTGGGCGCAGACGGTGGAGGGTCTCGGCTTCGACCTGTTGATGGTCTCCGATCACATCGCGGTGACCCCGGACGTGGCCGAGCAGTATCCGGCGCCGTTCTACGAGCCGTTCACCACGCTGTCCTGGCTGGCCGGGGTGACCAGCCGGGTTCGGCTGGGCACCACGGTGCTCATCGTCCCGTACCGGCACCCGCTGCTCACCGCCCGGATGGCGGCGAACCTCAACCGGCTCAGCGACGGCCGGCTCGTCCTCGGTGTCGGCGTCGGCTGGGCCCGGCAGGAGTTCGAGGCGCTCGGCGTGCCGTTCCGGCAGCGCGGTGCGCTGACGGACGAGTACCTGCACACGATGCGCGCGGCCTGGCAGGACACCGACGACTACGACACGGCAGCGATCCCGATCTGGGTCGGTGGCAACAGCGAGGCCGGCATGCGCCGCGCGGTACTGCTCGGTGACGCCTGGCACCCGCTGCGGGTCACACCGGGACGGCTGGCCGAGGCGGTCGGACGACTGACGGACATCGCCGGCGAGCTGGGTCGCCCGGTGCCCGCGTTGGTGCCGCGGATCGCGCTTCAGGAGACCCGGGAACCGATCACCGACCCGGACCGGCTGGCCGGTGTCGGCACCATCGACCAGATCGTCGCCGACCTGGACCAGCTTCGCGTGCTCGGCGCGGAGACGGTGGTGCTGGACCCGTTCAACGGCGACCTGACCGAGATTCGCCAGCCCGAACGCGCCTGGCGGACCCTTGCGGCAGTGGCCGCACATCACAGAACCCAGGAGGACGGATGACCCCCGACGACGAGAAGTTTCTCCGCCATGCCGTCGACATCGCCAGGCGGGCGGGGGCTTCCGGCGAACGGCCGTTCGGCTCGTTGCTTGTCGACGCGGCCGGCGTCGTCCTGATCGAGGACCACAACACCGTGGTCTCCGACGCGGACATCAGCGCCCATCCGGAGTTGAAGCTGGCCCGCTGGGCGGCTCGGGAACTCTCTCCCGAGGTGGCCGCCGGCACCACCATGTTCACCAGTTGTCAGCCCTGCGCGATGTGCGCGACGGCAATCGATCGGTCCGGCCTCGGGCGGGTGGTGTACGCGCTGTCCACCGAGCAGTTCGAGGAGGTCAAGCCGGCCACCCCGCCGCTGCCCCCGGTCCGCTACGAGGGGCCGGCGCTGTTCGACGAAGCACGCCAGCCGATCGACGACTACTACTGAGCGGAGCCGCTCCGGGTCGGTGTGACGCAGCCGGAATTGACAGTCGGCCGGCTGCCGGAGCAGGGTTGAACGGTGACAACGATGTCAACGGTCAAATAGGAGGAAAACCCTCTAGCTGCGCGCCGACCCTGGCCAGTCGCTTCGTGGCGTACCGTTGGCAGTTTTGCGGCGCGGACCCGGTCCGTTCGCCGATCCTGGCCGTATGTCCCTTTCCTACCCCACGGTGACCAGCTGAAATGACCGACGTGCCCCGATCCGACGCCGCAACGACCCCTGCCCCGCCGGGGTCACCAGACCTGCCCGAGCTGGACGAGTTCCTCGTCGACCAGACCCGGACGCTGCTCGACACCGCCCGCCGCTCGCTTCGGCCCGAGGGCGGCTTCTGGTGGCTCACCGACGACCGCACCCCGGATCGCGGAGAACCCATCCACACCTGGATCACCTGCCGGATGACCCACGTGGCCGCCCTCGCCCACCGCAACGGCGACCCGGACGCCGCCGCCCTGGTCGACCACGGGATCGCCGCGCTCAGCACGCTGCTGCGTGACGACCGGTACGGCGGCTGGTTCGGCGCGGTGGACCAGCAGGGAGCACCCGTCAACGACCGCAAGGCCGGCTACGACCACGCGTTCGTGCTGCTCGCCGCCTCCAGCGCCGCGCGCGCCGGACGCCCCGGCGCGGACCGGCTGCTCGCCGACGTGCTGGCCGTCGTGCGGGACCGGTTCTGGGACGACGACGCCGGTGCTGTCCGCGAATCGTGGAACCGGGACTGGACGGTCACCGAGGACTACCGGGGCGCCAACAGCAGCATGCACATGGTCGAGGCGTTCCTCGGCGCTACCGCCGCCACCGGTGACGCGAGTTGGGCCGACCGGGCCCTGCGGATCGCCACCCACCTCGTGCACGGTGAGGCGGCCCGACACGACTGGCGGCTCCCCGAGCACTTCACCACCGACTGGACGCCGCTGCCCGACTACAACCGGGACCAGCCCGCCGACCCGTTCCGGCCGTACGGCTCCACGATCGGGCACTGGCTGGAGTGGGCCCGGCTGCTGCTGGAGTTGGAGGCGGTGCTGCCGCAGCCACCCCGCTGGCTGCTCGCCGACGCCCGTGCCCTGTTCGCCGCCGCCGTGCGTCGCGGCTGGGCGGTCGACGGGGCGGACGGCTTCGTCTACACCATCGACTGGGACGACCAGCCGGTGGTGCGCTCCCGAATGCACTGGGTTCTCGCCGAGGCCATCGGCGCGGCGATCACCCTTCGTCGCCGTACCGGGGACGCGGTCTACCTCGACTGGTACCGGGTCTTCTGGGCGTACGCCCGCCGCACTCTCATCGACCAGACCGGATGGCGGCACGAGTTGGACGCGCAGAACCTGCCCGCCGACACGGTCTGGCATGGCCGGCCGGACGTCTACCACGCCTACCAGGCGGTACTGCTGTCCCGCGCGGCCGACGGGCTCGGCGGCCCCGGCCCGCTCGCACCGGGCGAGGTGACCGCGTGATCGTCGTCGCGGGTGAGGCGCTGATCGACCTGGTCGTGACGGCCGAAGGGCAACGTGCCGTCCCGGGTGGTTCGCCGGCGAACGTCGCCGTCACCCTGGCCCGGCTCGACCAGCCGGTACGACTGCTGGCCCGACTCGCCGACGACGACTACGGTCGGCAACTCGTCGATCATCTGAGCGCCAACCGGGTGGACCTGGAGTGGGCGGTACGCGCCGCGGAGCCCACGTCGGTGGCGGTGGCCACTCTGAACGCCGCCGGGCAGGCCAGCTACGAGTTCCGGCTGGCCGGTGCGGCCGACTGGCAGTGGACGCCGCAGGAGTTGCCCGAGCTGGCGGGGTCACCGGCGATCGCGCTGCACACCGGGTCCCTCGCGCTCGCGTTGGCACCCGGCGCGGAGGCGCTGGAGGGCCTGCTCGCCCGGGAACACCAGCGGGACGGACTCACCGTCTCCATCGACCTCAACCTGCGCCCGAGCATCGTCACCGACCGGGCGGCGGAGCAGGAGCGGGTACGCCGGCAGGTTCGCATCGCGCACCTGGTCAAGGCCAGCGACGAGGACCTCGCCTGGCTCTACCCGGACCGTTCGGTGGCCGACGTGATGACCGAATGGCGTACCGCCGGTGTGTCCTGCGCCGTGGTGACCCGGGGCGGGGACGGCGCCTTGCTGCTCGCGCCCGACGGCTCGCTGCACGAGGAGCCGGCGGTCCGCACCACGGTGGTCGACACCGTCGGCGCCGGCGACTCGTTCACCGGTGGCCTGCTGGCCGCACTGGCCGACCTCGACGCGCTCGGCGACCGCCCGGCTGACCGGCTCGCCGCGGTGACTCCGCAGCAGTGGGGTGCGGTGCTCCGACAGGCCGCCACGGTGGCCGCCCTGACCTGCGCCCGCCGAGGCGCCAACCCCCCCACAAAAGCAGAGGTCGAAGCCCTCCTGACCCCCGCGCCCTGACCCCCGCCCTCACGCCCTGACCCCCGTCCCCGCGCCCTGACCCCCGCGATCTTGCACATTCTGTCCCGGCAAAAGGCGCATTCCTGCGCAGGTCGCCAACAGTAAGTGCAAGATCGCGGGGAACAGGCGGGGATCAGGCGGGGCGCGGGGGTCAGGGGGTCAGGTTAGGCCGCGTTTTAGGAGCCTGGTGGGGAGGACCGTCGTATCGGGTGGGGTGTCGTCTCCGGCGATTCTCTGGAAGAGGCGTTCGGTGGCCACCTTGGCCAGCTCTCTCGTGTCGTAGGCGACGACAGTCAGCGGTCGGGGCATCAGGTGGGCCAGCTCGAAGTCGTCGAAACCGACAAGCGCGGCGTCACTGCCCCGCCGGTGCAGCTCCTGGAGCGCGCCGACGGTGAGCCGGTTGTTGGCGCAGAAAAACGCGGTGGGTGGTTCCGGGAGGTCGAGCAGCGCGGCGACCGCTCGGCCGGCCTCCTCTGGCGCGATGAGCCGCTCGCGGATCAGCGACTCGTCCGGTTCGACGCCGGCAGCGTCCAGCGCCGACCGCGCCCCGGCCAGCCGCTCCCGCATGGTGGGCACGCTCGGCGCGCCGAGCAGCAGACCCACCCGTCGGTGCCCCTCGTCGAGCAACGCGCTCACCCCGGCGTGGCTGCCACCCCGGTTGTCCAACAGCACGGCGTCGGCGTGCAGCCCTTGCGGCGGCCGGTCCAGGAACACCACAGGCATGCCCAGCTCGACCTCGCGACGCAGGAACGAGTGGTCCAGGCCCGCCGGCACCACCAGCAGACCGTCGACGCGGCGTTGGGTGAAGTCCTGGAGCAGGGCGCGTTCCCGCTCCGGGTCCTCCTCCGACGACGCGGTGATCAGCATGGTGCCGTGCGCGGCCGCGATCTCGGCGGCGACGCTGGCGATGGTCGCGTAGAACGGGTTGGCGATCTCCTCGATCAGCAGCCCGACGGTGGCGTTGAGCTGCCGGGAGCGCAGGTTACGGGCGATGTCGTTGCGTCGGAAGCCCAGCTCGGCGATGGCGGCCAGCACCCGGCCGACCAGTTCCTGCCCCACCGGCTCGTCGTTCACGACCCGGGAGACCGTCTTCAGGCTGACGTCGGCCCGCCGGGCCACGTCCACCATCGTGGGACGCCGACGCACGGTCGGCCGGGTCGGGGTCTGGGTCACGGGGTGGTCCTCCACGGCGGGCGCGGGTCAACGGTCGAGGGCGGCGAGCGCGTCGACCGCTTTTCGGGCGGCGATGAGCACCGGATCCCAGACCGGCGCGTACGGCGGAGCGTAGCCCAGGTCCAGCTGCGTCATATCGTCCACCGTCATGCCGTTCCACAACGCCACGGCCAGTGTGTCGATCCGTTTGGCCGCCTCGGACCAGCCGACGATCTGCGCGCCGAGCAACCGACCGCTGGGGCGCTCGGCGATCAGCTTGACCGTCATCGGCCGGGCGCCGGGGTAGTAGCCGGCCCGGTTGGTCGACTCGGCGATCACCGAGACGAACTCGAAGCCGGCGGCGGTGGCCTCCCGTTCGCGCAGGCCGGTCCGGCCCACCTCCAGGTCGCAGACCTTCGTGACAGCCGTGCCGATCACGCCGGTGAAGGTGGCGTACCCGCCGCCGATGTTGATCCCGGCGACTCGGCCCTGCTTGTTGGCGTGCGTGCCGAGCGGCACGTGAACCGGCAACCCGCTGACCCGGTGCAGGGTCTCCACGCAGTCACCGGCCGCCCAGACGCCGGGGTGCTCGGGCACCCGCATCCGGCGGTCCACCCGGATCGCGCCGGTCGGTCCGAGGGGCAGCCCGGCGGCCTTGGCGAGCGCCGCGTTGGGGCGTACGCCGAGGCCCAGGACCACGACGTCGGTCGGGATCGGCCCCTCGGCGGTGACCACCGCGGAGACCCGGCCGTCCCGCTGTTCCAGGCCAGTCACCGGCAGGCTGGTGCGGATGGTGACGCCGAGGCTCCGCATGGCCTCGGTGACCAGCTCGGCCATGTCGGCGTCGACCGTCGCCATGGGCTGCTCGCCCGCCTCCACCAGGGTCACCGAGAGGCCGCGTTGGATCAGGGCCTCAGCGATCTCGACGCCGATGTAGCCGCCGCCGACCACCACGGCCCGGCGCGGCTGCGGGTCGGCGTCCAGCCAGTGTCGTAGCGCAGCACCGTCGTCGAGGGTCTGCATGCCGAACACGCCGTCCGCGTCGGTGACCGCCCACTGCGGCTTGACCGGCACCGCGCCGGTGGCGTACATCAGGTCGTCGAAGCGTTCGCGGACCTCGCCGCCGCCGGTCAGGTCCCGGGCCACGACCTCGCGGCGCTCCAGGTCGATGGCCGTGACCTCGTGGCGCATCCGGACGTCCATCGCGTACTCGGTGCGGAACGTCTCCGGGTCGCGGGCGATCAACGCCTCTGGGCCGGGCACCAGGCCACTGATCCAGTACGGGATGCCGCACGCCGAGTAGGAGGTGAAGTTGCCCCGCTCGAAGACCACGATCTCCAGGTCGCCACGGTCACGGCGGCGTCGGGCCTGGGACGCCGCCGACATTCCGGCGGCGTCCCCGCCGATGACGATCAGCCGTTGCGCCACGGGCTCATCTTGTCACGCGGTGATCAGCCGCGGGTCTGCCGTGCGACGTCCTGCACCACGTCGGTGAGTCGGCCGGTGCGTTCGAACACCGCACGCTGCCGCGCCGCGCCGCTGCCGTGCCGGCGCAAGCCGCCCAGCAGGTCGTTCACCTCGGCCCAGTCGCCGTGCTGCTCCAGCGCTGGCCGCATCCGCTCCACGAACCGGTCCAACAGCTCCCAGGCCGGGCGCAGCTCACCGTTCGTGACGTCGACGGCTTCGCCTTCCAGACCGTCATGGGCGGCCCGCCAGTGCGCCCCGACCAGCAGGTGGTGGTCGGTCTGCAACGCCGGTCGGCCGGCCTCGACATCCGCCATGGCGGTGGCGACAAGTGCCCGGACCAGCGCGGCGACGAGCACCGCGTCGTCCACCGACGGGCAGACGTCGCCGATCCGCAGCTCGACGGTCGGGTACTTCGCCGACAGGCGGGCGTACCAGTAGAGCATCCCCTCGTCGAGCATCACCCCGCTGGAGATCAACTGACGGATCAGCCGCTGGTAGTGCTCGTGCGACTCCAGGAACGGGGTCGGCGCCACCGACGGCCAGCGCTCCCACTCGACCGAGCGCCAACTGGCGTAGCCGGTGTCCTCGCCCCGGGAGAACGGCGAGTTGGTGGTAACCGCGTGCAGCATCGGCAGCCACGGCCGTACATGGTTGAGCACCTGCACGCCGGTGTCCGGGTCGGGCACCCCGACGTGGACGTGCATGCCGTTGTTGCCGGGGCCGGGGACGAGCAGCCGGAACCGCTCGATCATGCGGTCGAAGCGTGGCTTGTCGACCACCGGTGGCACCGGGCCGTCGACCGGGCCGGTGCCGATGGCGAGCAGGCGTACGCCGGCCCGCTCGGCGGCGTCGGAGAGCGCCTTACGCAGGACGCCGAGGGAGTGCCGGATCGACGAGAGCTCCAGGCCGGGCGGGCTGCCGATCTCGATCTGACTGGTCTGGAACTCCCGCTCCACCTGCCCGCGAAGTTCGGCCGGCACCTGCTCCATGACGAGGTCCACGGCCGGGACCGCGGCCCCGGTGTGCGGGTCGACGAGCAGGAACTCCTCCTCGACACCTACGGTGAGCAACCCGGTGGCCGCAGCCCTGTCGCTCAGCGCGTCCGCCACCTGACCGGTCATCGACATCACCCGTCCGTTTCTGCCGTTCGCGGTCCGTCCGCGTCGGTCCTTCGCTTGGTTACCCAACGTGGCGATGCCGGGAAACGTGGCGGCGGCACGTCGTCCTCGAAGGCGGGCCGCCGATTCGGCCGGGTGACGAGACAGCGGGTCCTATGCTGAGCCCGTGCCGGTGCTGCTGGGGTATGTCGGGGTCGCGTGGATGTCCGCGTTCGCCCAGCTCACCCTGCTCGCGGGCCGCCCTGTGGACCTGCTTGCGGGCGCCGCGATGACCGCCCTGGTGCTGCTCGCGGTGGTGCTCGCGGCCCGGGTGCGCGACCGGGCGGGCGCGCCTGGTGCCGGGCCGCGCTCGGCCGGCCTGCGGGCCCGCTCCCGCAGTCGCCGAATGCCCCGCCAGATCGACCCGGATGCGGCGGGTCGACCTCGTCCCCGTGCTCCGGGGCACCCCTCGGCCGCGTAGCGCCTCGCCGCCGCGCGGCCGATCCCGCCGTCACCGGCCCCCCTTGCTGGGCGGACGCCGCCCGGGGGAGGGCCTCACCGGAATCGGACCGAGGGGTTTCCCATGCTTGCCTTCGCACCACTGCACGACGCTGTCGCCGCTGCCGGCAGCGCGCTGAACTGGCTCACCGAGCTGCTCGAACCACTGGCCGGCGGCGGAGCGACAGCCGCCGCCATCGTGCTTTTCACCATCGCCGTCCGGCTGCTGATCTCGCCGCTGACCGTCGCGCAGGTCCGCGGTGAGCGGCGCCGCGCGGCGCTCGCCCCGCAGGTGCGTGAGCTTCAGCAGCGGTACGCGGACGACCCCGCGACGCTTCAGCGCGAGGTTTTCACGTTGTACCGCGAGGCCGGCGCGAACCCGGTCACCGGCTGCCTGCCGCTGCTCATCCAGGCGCCGTTCCTGCTGGTGCTGTACCGGTTGTTCAGCACCAGCGAGGGCGGCACCGGGCTGCTGGACGAGCGGTTGGCCGGCGTGCCGCTGGGTCACCATCTCAGCGACGGGCTGGCCGGTGCTGCCGGACCGCTGTTCGGCTTACTGCTGGTGGTGTTGCTGGCGGTGGCCTGGTGGTCGTCGCGGCGGGCCCGGCGGGCGTCGGCGGCGGTGGGCACTGTGGCCGGTACGCCGACCGAGGGGCCGGGGGCGGCCACGCTCGGCCGGCTGCTGCCTCTGCTGCCGTTCACGACGGTGCTGGTGGCGCTGGTGCTGCCGCTCGCCGCGGTGATCTACCTGGTCACCACGAGCGTGTGGTCGGCAGTTGAGCAGGCGGTGCTCCGCCGCCCGCAGGCCTCTCCGACGGGTGCTCTGGACAGAAACAGTTAACTGTCTTAATAATTAGCGGCAACGTTGACGTCCATAAATGCCCGTCCGGGCCCGGAGGGTCGCATGAAACGCTCCAGATCCCTTGTCCTGTCCCTCGTCGCCGCCCTCGCGGCCACCCTCGGCGCGGCCTGGGTGGCGCTGCCCGCGTACGCCGCCGGCGCCACCGCCAGCTTCGTCAAGACCGCCGACTGGGGCTCGGGCTGGGAGGGGAAGTACACGATCACCAACGGCGGCAGCTCGACCATCAACGGCTGGAACCTGACCTTCGACCTGCCGTCCGGCACCACCCTCGGCAGCTACTGGGACGCGTTGCTCAGCTCCACCGGCCAGCGGCACACCTTCACCAACAGGTCCTGGAACGGCACCGTCGCCCCGGGCGCGTCGGTCTCCTTCGGCTTCCTGGCCAGCGGCTCCGGTTCGCCGAGCGGCTGCCAGCTCAACGGCGTGTCCTGCGGCGGCGGCACTCCACCCACCACGCCCCCACCCACCACGCCCCCACCCACCACGCCTCCGCCGACGACGCCTCCGCCGACCACCCCACCGCCGACCGACCCACCCACCGGTGGGTTGCCGAAGCACCTGCTCACCGGGTACTGGCACAACTTCGACAACCCCGCGGTCGAGCTGCGGCTGCGCGACGTCCCCACCGAGTACGACCTGGTGGCGGTCGCCTTCGCCGAGGCCACCTCGACGCCCGGCGCGCTCACCTTCGGCGTCGACCCCGGACTGGCCGCCTCGCTCGGTGGCTACACCGACGCGGACTTCACCGCCGACGTCCGCACCCTGCACAGCCGGGATAAGCGGGTGATCCTCTCCGTCGGCGGCGAGACCGGCCGGGTCACAGTGAACAACGCCGCCTCAGCCACCGCGTTCGCCGACACGGCCGCCGCGCTGATCGCCAGGTACGGCTTCGACGGGATCGACATCGACCTGGAGAACGGACTCAACCCGACGTACATGGCGCAGGCGCTGCGCGCCCTGCGGGCCAAGATCGGATCGGGCCTGATCATCGCGATGGCGCCGCAGACCATCGACATGCAGAACCCGGCCGGCGGCTACTTCAAGCTGGCGCTCGACATCAAGGACATCCTCACCGTCGTCAACACCCAGTACTACAACTCCGGCGCGATGCTCGGCTGCGACCAGAACGCCGCGTACGGCCAGGGCACCGTCAACTTCATCGTCGCGTTGGCCTGCATCCAGTTGGAGGCCGGGCTCCGCCCCGACCAGGTCGGCCTCGGCCTGCCCGCCGGAGCTGGGGCGGCCGGCGGTGGCATCGTCGCGCCCAGCGTGGTCAACGCCGCCCTGGACTGCCTGGCCCGGGGCACCAACTGCGGCAGCTTCCGTCCGCCGCGCACCTACCCGGGCATCAGGGGCGCGATGACCTGGTCGGTGAACTGGGACGTCAGCAACGGCAACGGCTTCGCCAACACCGTGGGACCGCACCTGGACACCCTGCCCTGACCACCCCGCTGGCCTTCCGAAGCGCCAGCGGCAGCGGATCAGCGACCGGCGGTCACCGACCGCCGGTCGTCGCGGTCCCGACGCTTGCGGACCTTGCGGATCGCCCAACTGGCCACCATCACGACGAAGATCGCGACGATCGCGTAGTTGAACCAGTCGCTGTAGCGGGCCACGTCCTGCCACTGGCTGCCCAGCGCATAGCCGGCCCCCACGATGAGACCGTTCCACACCCCGCTGCCGATCGTGGTGAGCAGGATGAACTCACCCATCGGCATCCGGTTGGCCCCGGCCGGCACGGAGACCAGGCTGCGGACCACCGGCACCACCCGGCCGATCAGCACCGCCCACCGGCCGTGCCGCTCGAACCACTTGTCGGCCCGTTCCAGGTCGTCGCTGTCCACCAGGGGAATGTGGTCCAACCAGCGCTTGAGTCGTTCCTCGCCCAGCGCCGCGCCGAGCCAGTAGAGCACCAACGCGCCCACCAGCGAGCCGACCGTCGCGGCCAGCACCACGACGAAGACGTTGAACTTGCCCTCGTGCGCGAGGAAGCCGGCGAGCGCCAGCACGATCTCACTGGGAATCGGCGGGACGATGCTCTCCAGCGCCACCAGCAGCGCCACTCCGACCGGGCCCATCACCTCGATCACCGAGGCCACCCAGCCGGTCAACCCGGTGAACTCGGACGGGTCGCCAGCCTGGGCGTACGCCATGGTGGTCCTTCCGGTCGGCGGTCGGGGATCAGAGGGTCATACCCAGCGGGGCCCGACTCACACCTCCGGGTGCAGCGCGGTGTCCGCCGGACCCTGCCGCCAACCGGTGAACACCACTGTCAGACCGGCGCGGGACGGCGCGCAGCAGAACGGGCCGGCCAGGGCCTCGGCCGTCGGGTCCAGCGGAGCGAGCCGGACCAGTCTCCACGGTTCGTCGTCGACCCGGGCGCGAACGGTCACCGCGTCACCCGCCCGGCTGACCCGGACCGTCACCTCCCGGCCCGCCCACTCCGGCACCGGCGCCACCGACCAGTCGGAGAACTCCCGGGTCACCACAGCGCCGAGCTGCGCCTCGCCGTCGCTCACCTCGACGCCGGCCTTGGTCCACGTCCGCTCGTCGACGCGGACGAACGCGCCGGCCTGGTCGAACTGCGCCGAGAAGTCGAGCCGGAAGCTCACCTCCATCGCGGTGCCGACCGGCAGCGGCGCCAGCAGGGCCGGGCCGTCGTCGTGCACGAAGCCGTAACTGGTCCGCCGCCAGAAGTCGCTCTCCGCGGCCGGCTCGACGACCAGTTCGCCGGCCGGGCCCTCCTCGACGCGTACCGGCGGGTGCAGCCAGCTGCCCTGGGACCAGTCCAACAACTCGCTCGGCGGCACGAGGTCGTTCTCCATGACGGGCACGGTAACCGGTAACCGGTCGCCGGTCGCCGGTCGCCGGTCGCCGGTCGCCGGTCGCCGGTCGCCGGTCGCCGGTCGCCGGTCGGCCCGGCTGGTTTGCCGCGATGATCAACTGGAGAGATTTCTTCGGCATGGGTGACCGTTGGTATTCCGAAGCCGTCGTCTACTGCCTCGACATCGACACGTACGCCGACTCCGACGGCGACGGGGTCGGTGACATCCGTGGCCTGATCGGGAGGCTGGACTACCTGGCCCGCCTCGGCGTGACCTGTCTGTGGCTGCACCCGATCCACCCGTCACCCAACCGCGACGACGGCTACGACGTCACCGACTTCTACAACGTGGACCCGCGCTTCGGCACCCTGGGCGACTTCGCCGAGCTGCTGCACCAGGCGCAGAACCGGGGCATCCGGGTGATCATCGACCTGGTGGTCAACCACACCTCCGACGAGCACCCGTGGTTCCAGTCGGCCCGCTCCTCGCCGGACTCGCCGTACCGGGACTGGTTCCTCTGGTCCGACACCGAGCCGGCCGACCGGCACCAGGGCATGGTCTTCCCCGGCGAGCAGAAGGAGACCTGGAGCTACGACCGCACCGCCAAGGCGTGGTTCTACCACCGGTTCTACAAGTTCCAGCCGGATCTCAACTTCGCCAACCCGGAGGTCCGGGCCGAGGTCAAGAAGATCATGTCGTTCTGGCTCCAGCTCGGCGTCTCCGGCTTCCGGATGGACGCGGTGCCGTTCATCATCGAGCTGACCGAGCCGGGCAACCCGGACTCGCCGAAGGACTTCGAGTTCCTCACCGAGATGCGCCAGCACGTCCAGTGGCGGCGCGGCGACGCCGTCCTGCTGGCCGAGGCGAACGTCGAACCCGACCAGCTTCCCACGTTCTTCGGCGACACCAGCGGCTCGGGCAACCGCATCCACATGCTCTTCGACTTCATGCTCAACGGTCGACTCATGCTCGCCCTGGCCCGCGAGGACCCGGAGTCGCTGATCGAGGCGCTCCGGGACACCCCGAAGCTTCCGGTCGGAGGGCAGTGGGCCACCTTCCTGCGTAACCACGACGAGATCGACCTGTCCCGGCTGACCACCGAACAACGCAACCAGGTGTACGCGAAGTTCGGCCCGGACGAGAACATGCGCATCTACGACCGGGGCATCCGTCGCAGGCTCGCCCCGATGCTCGGCAACGACCGGCGGCACATTGAACTGGCGTACGCCCTCCAGTTCTCGATGCGCGGCACGCCGGTGCTGCGGTACGGCGAGGAGATCGGGATGGGCGAGGACCTGTCGCTGCCCGGTCGGGAGGCGATCCGTACCCCGATGCAGTGGTCGTACCAGCCGAATGCCGGCTTCTCCACGGCGGACCCGGAGAAGCTGGTCCGCCCGGTGATCGACAAGGGTGAGTTCGGCTACCAGAACGTCAACGTCACCGCCCAGCGCAGCGACTCGAAGTCGCTGCTCGCCTGGTTCGAGCGGATGATCCGTACGCTGCGGGAGGCCCCGGAGATCGGGTCCGGCTCGACGACCCACATCGACGTGGCGATGCCGCCCGGCGTGCTCGCCCACCGGGCCGACGGGCCGACCGGAACGATGGTCTTCGTGCACAACCTCGGCACCGACGACGTCGAGGTGGACCTCAGCAGCCTCGAGCCGGAGGCCGACCTGCCCATCGACGTGCTCGCCGACCGTGGCTACGGAGAGTTGGGAAAGCTCGGCGCGGTCAAGGTCTCCGGCCACGGATACCGGTGGATTCGCCTATGCCGAGGGTCGGCCTGTTGAGGTTAAGCTCCTCCGATCGACCCCACGTTACCGGGAGGTAATCATGTCGGAGGAGTCCCGCGTCGCCATCGTCACCGGAGCCGCACGCGGCATCGGCGCGGCCACCGCCCGACGGCTGGCCGCCGACGGAATGGCCGTCGCCGTGGTCGACATCGAGGAGGCGGCCACCAAGGAGACGGTGGACGCCATCGCCGGGGCCGGCGGCCGGGCGCTCGGGGTGGGCGCCGACGTGTCCGACCGCGACCAGGTCGAGGCGGCGGTGAGCCGCGTCGCCGCCGAGCTGGGCGCGCCCACGGTACTGGTCAACAACGCCGGTGTGCTCCGCGACAACCTGCTGTTCAAGATGACCAGTGCCGACTGGGACACGGTGATGGGGGTGCACCTGCGCGGCGCGTTCCTGTTCAGCCAGGCCGCCCAGAAGCACATGGTGGACCAGAAGTGGGGGCGGATCGTCAACCTCTCCAGCACCTCCGCGCTGGGCAACCGGGGCCAGGCGAACTACGCCGCCGCCAAGGCCGGCCTACAGGGCTTCACCAAGACGCTCGCCATCGAGCTGGGTCCGTTCGGGGTGACGGTGAACGCCGTCGCACCCGGCTTCATCGTCACCGACATGACAGCGGCCACCGCGGCCCGGATGAAGGTCGACTTCGACGACTTCCAGAAGCACGCCGCCGCCGAGATCCCGGTCCGCCGCCCCGGCCGCCCGGAGGACGTCGCGCACACCATCTCGTTCCTGGCGAGCGAGGGCGCCGGCTTCGTGTCCGGTCAGGTCATCTACGTCGCGGGCGGCCCACGGGACTGACCCGTACTCCCGACGAGGGCGCTCCGGCAGACAAGCCGGCGCCCTCGTCGCCGGGCCCTGGCGCCGGGTCAGCCGAGAGCGCGTCGGGCGGGTGCGGCGCGGTGGGTCAGGCGGGTGCGCGGCGGGTGCGCCAGAGCCAGATCAGGCCGAGCACCGGCAGCACCAGCGGGATGTAGCCGTACCCGCTGCCGAACTGCGACCAGACCGTCTCGTCCGGGAAGAGATCCTTGTCGACCAGGCTCAGGATGCCGACCGCGACGACCCCGACCAGCTCCACCGAGCAGCACGCCAGCGCGACCCGACGGCCGGTGTGCCCGGCGCGGGCCAACCCCACGGCCGCAACGATGTAGATGAGCGCGGCCACCCCGGAGAGCAGGTACGCCACCGGCGCCTCGTCGAACTTGGTGGCGATCTGCAAACCCGCCCGACTCGTCGCCGCGATCGCGAACAGCAGGTAGACGGCGATCAGCAGCCGCCCCGGGCCGGAGTTCGTGCGCTGTCGAGCCGATCCTGTCTCAACCACCGAGCACCTCCCAGGTCTGCTGCAACCGGACCACCACCACCGGGGCCACCAGGCAGACCGCGCACACGATCGCCGAGCCCCAGCGGGTCGGTTCCATCCGGGCCAGCACCCAGGCCAGTGGCGGCAGACACACCAGCGTGACCAGGTAGCCGAAGAAGGCGCCGGGCTCGCCGGGCCGATCCCCACCGCCGACCGCGACGAGCGCCAGCACGCTCAACACCAGCAACGCCACTTCGAGTACGGCCAGACCGACGAACTGCACAGGGTCCGGTGGTCGGTGGCGTACCGCAGCCACCAGCGCCCACACCGCCACGAGCAGCGACAGCACGATCGGCACTGCCGCGACGATCCCGTCCACCGGCGAATCGACGCCCGCGCTGGTCACCGGCACCACCCGGTCGTTGCCTCGGTCACCGGCACAGCCTACTAACCGTCGTAGTAAAGGGGTGCCCTGCCTCTCCGCGTGTGACGCGCGCCCGTCGAGGGTCCGCGGCCCCGGTGCCCATGCTCCCGGTGCCCAGCTTTTCGGGTGGGCGTCAGTCGCCTGCTTGCAGCCAGTAGACGGAGACGGCGAGGAGTGGGTCCGGTCCGTCGTTCCGAATCTGATGCGGCACCCTGCTGTCGAACGCCGCGACGTCGCCGGCCCGCAGGACACGCGCCTGGTCGGCGAACGTCAGGGTTCCGGTCCCGGACACGATGATCCACACCTCACGGGAGCGATGGACATCCAGGTCGTTGGAGGTGTTCGGGGCCACCGACCAGCGCGCGACCTCGAACGGGGCGGGCGCCGTCGACGGGAACGGCAGCAGCGCGCGGTGCACCGGGCCGCCCTCGGTGAAGTCGTACCAGTGTTCAAACGCCACGACACCGCTGGTGATCGCTGAATCCGAGCTCCGCATGCCGTCGAGCCTGCCCCGCCGTACGTGGTGTGTCTGGCGGTGATCGGACCTGACGCTGCCGAGAGCGGTGCTGGCGGACCGCTGCTCACCGACAGCCGGGCGGGTACCTCGACCACCGACCGGAAATGAAAGGTGAGCTGCTTCGATTGGTCGAACCCGCCGCCGTTCCGGCCGCCCGGGCGACTAGCGTGGATCACGTCCGTGGCGTTGTCGCGGTGCGGGGAAACAGCGGAGGTACACGTGCTGCGGTTCGGCTTGTTCGGCACCGGTCACTGGGCGATCGAGACGCACGGGAAGGCGCTGCACGCCCATCCCGACGCGGAGCTGGTCGGTGTGTGGGGTCGCAACCCGGAGCGGGCCTCCGCGCTGGCCGAGCGGTACGGGGTGCCCGCCTACGCCGACGTCGACGCGCTGATTGAGCAGTGCGAGGCGATCGCCGTCGCCCTGCCGCCGGACATCCAGGCCGACATCGCGGTCCGGGCGGCCCGCGCCGGTCGGCACCTGCTGCTGGACAAGCCGCTGGCGCTCAGCGTGGACGACGCCGACCGGGTCGTGGCCGCCGCCGAGGAGTCCGGGGTCGCCTCGGTCGTCTTCTTCACCCAGCGGTTCCAGCCGAACGTGACAGCGTTCCTGGCCGCCACCGCCGCCGCCGGGGGCTGGCAGCACGGCCGGACCACCGCGTTCGCCTCGATCTTCCAGGACGGCAGCCCGTACGGCGGCTCGTTGTGGCGTCGGGAGCACGGTGCGCTCTGGGACATCGCCCCGCACGCGCTCTCGATCCTCCTGCCGGTGCTGGGCCGGGTGACGCAGGTGGCGGCGATGGACGGACCGAGCGGGATGGTGCATCTGCTGCTCACCCACGAGGGCGGTGCCACGAGCAGCGCCTCGCTCTCCCTGGACGCCCCGACCGAGTCGATGGCCCGGGAGTTCGTGTTCTACGGCGAGAACGGCATCGAGAACGTCCCGTTCGGCGAGAACGACGCCGCCACCGCGTTCGGCGTCGCCATCGACCAACTCGTCGAGCAGGTGCGGGCGGGCACCCGGGACCACCGCTGTGACGTCCGCTTCGGCCGCGAGGTCGTCGCCATCCTCGCCGCCGCCGAAACCGCCCGAACCGAATCCCGCACCATCCCCCTCCCCTAATCAACCCGAACCCCAACCCCCACCGCCCGTCGCCCCGGTGATCATGGAGTTAGCGGCGCGACACGCCGTGGCGGATGGCAATAACCTCATGATCACCGGGGCGGGGCGGGGCGGGGCGGGGCGGGGCTGGTTGGGTTTAGGTGGGGGTGGTTAGGGCGGCGTTCAGCTCGTCCGGGTTGTTGAACTGCTCGGGCGGTAGGGCCTGGAGCATCTGCAACATTGCCGTGCTGGCCCCGTTCTCCTGACCCCAGCGGATCAGGTCCTCCCGGGAGACCGGGTAGTCGAGCCCGGCCAGGTACTCCTGCAACTGAACCCCGGTGACGGTCATGTCGGCCGGCTACCCGCTCGCGGTGGTCGTACACCGGCTTGGTTGGAGCCCACGACGGCCCGGCGGCCGGCGTGTCGGCCCGCGACGCGCCCACGGTTTGCCGCTGCGGCGGTCGGGTAGCCGCTGGCATGCTGGTTCAGCGGCTCGGCGCGCCGAGCGATTTCGACCCGTTGCTGGAGCGCGTTCGCAATGCCCGGGTGGTGATGATCGGCGAGTCCACCCACGGCAGTTACGACTACTACCGGTTGCGCGAGCAGCTCACCCGACGGTTGATCGCGGAGTGTGGGTTCTCCTTCGTCGCGGTGGAGGGTGACTGGCCCGACTGCGATCGGGTGCACCGATCGGTGACGGCCGCGCCGGGTGGCGCGCTCGAACCGCAGCTCGCACTCGACCAGTTTGAGCGATGGCCGACCTGGATGTGGGCCAATGCCGAGGTGGCCCGGTTCGCCAGCTGGCTGCGGGCCTGGAACCTGGAGCTGCCGGAGGAGCAACGGGCCGGGTTCCACGGCCTCGACGTGTACAGCCTCTGGGAGTCGATGCAGGCGATCTTCGACTACCTGGGGGAGGAGGACCCGAAGTCGCTGGAGGCGGCGCAGGACGCCTACCGGTGTTTCGAGCCGTACGGCAAGAGGGTCGAGGAGTACGGCGCGGCCAGCCGCTTCGTCTCGGCCCGGTGCGAGGAGGAGGTCGTCCGGTTGCTCGCCCGGACCCGTGAACACGCCCTCTCCGACGGCCCGGACCGCTTCTCGGCCTGGCAGAACGCGGAGGTGGTGGCCGGCGCCGAGCGCTACTACCGGGCGATGGTGGCAGGCGGGCCGGACTCGTGGAACATCCGCGACACCCACATGCAGGACACCCTGGACCGGCTGTTGGAACGGTACGGCCCGGACGCACGGGGCGTCGTCTGGGCGCACAACACGCACGTCGGAGATGCGCGGGCCACCGACATGGCCGCCGACGGGATGGTCAACATTGGTCAGTTGGCCCGGGAGCGGCACGGCGAGGACGCGGTGGCACTGGTCGGCTTCGGCAGCTACCGGGGCACAGTGATCGCCGCACCCCGCTGGGGTTCGCCGCCCGAGGCGATGGTGGTGCCCCCGGCTCGGGAGGGCTCGGTCGAGCGGCGGTTGCACGAGCTGATGCCGGAGCGGGCGGTGCTGATCTTCGGCGGCGACGATCAGCCGGGCTGGGTCACCGAAACCGTTGACCACCGGGCGATCGGGGTCGTCTACGACCCGTCGTTCGAGTCCTGGGGCAACTACGTGCCCACCCGGCTGGGCGACCGCTATGACGCCTTCATCTGGTGCGACGACACCACGGCCCTGCACCCGCTACCGGTGCCAGCGGCCCCCGGCGAGATGGAAACCTACCCAGCAGGAGTCTGACCCGCGCCCGCTGGCGTCGATCATGGAGTTGTGGTGCTGGACGAAGGCCTCTGATCGGGGCACGACGGGCACCACAACTCCATGATCGACCGGGTGGTGCGGTCAGACGTGCGTGGGGGTGCGGTCTTCCAGGTGGGTGCGCAGGCCTTCGCCCTCGATGTCCACGTTGGGCAGGGCGCGGTTGAGCCAGCGGGGCAGCCACCAGGCGCGGTCGCCGAGGAGCGACATGACCGCCGGGACGATGGTCATCCGGACCACGAACGCGTCGATGGCCACGCCGATGGCGAGCGCGAAGCCCATCGACTTGATGATCGGGTCTTCGAGGAACACGAAGCCGCCGAAGACGGACATCATGATCAGCGCGGCGGCGGTGACCACCCGGGCACCGTGGCCCATGCCGCTGATCGTGGCCTCACGCGCGGTGTCGCCGTGCACGAAGTCCTCCCGCATCCGGGAGACCAGGAACACCTCGTAGTCCATGGCCAGCCCGAACAGGATGCCGATCAGCAGGATGGGCAGGAAGCTGACCAGGGGAGCAGGGGTGTCCAGGCCGACCAGGTCGGCGAGGTGACCCTGCTGGAAGATCGCCACCGTGATGCCGAACGTGGCGGCCACGGTGAGCAGGAAGCCCAGCGCCGCCTTGAGCGGCACCAGCAGCGACCGGAACACCAACATCAGCAGCAGCACCGAGAGCCCGACGACCAGCAGCAGGTAGATCGGCAGTGCGTCCGAGAGCTTCTCCGAGACGTCGATACCAATGGCGGTGGCGCCGGTGAGCAGCACCTCCGCGCCCTGCACCCCGCCGACCGCGTCGCGGACGTCGTGCACCAGGGTCTCGGTGGCCTCGTCGGTCGGGCCGGTCTTCGGTACCACGCCGAGCAGCGCGGTCCGGCCGTCCGGGCTCAGCTGCGGCGGTGCCACGGCGAGGACGTTCTCGGTGCGCTGGATCATCGCGGTCACCTGCGGCACCGCGGCCGCCGTCGCCTGCGCGTCGTCGCCCGCCACGACCACCGCGAGCCGACCGGTGAAGCCCGGACCGAAGCCCTCGGTGGTCAGGTCGCTCGCCACCCGGGCCGGTGAGCCCTCGGTCGCCGTACTGGCGTCCGGCAGAGCCAGTCGCATGTCCGGCGTGGGCAGCGCGAGCAGCCCCAGGCCGAGCAGCGCGACCAGGATGACCGGCACCCGGAAGCGGGTGACGAACCGCGCCCAGCGGAAGCCGAACCCTGAGCGGTCCTCGACCGGCAGCGTCTCCTCGCCCACCGGCTCACCTGGCGCGGCGGAGTCGACGGTGGAGCGCAGCCGGCGCGGGAGCACCCGGTTGCCGGCGAAGCCGAGCAGCGCGGGCTGGAGGGTGATCGCCACGAGCACGGCGATGGTGACCGTACCGGCGGCGGCGAGACCCATCACGGTGAGGAACGGGATGTTCACCACGGCCAGACCGGCGAGGGCGATGACAACTGTGGCGCCCGCGAAGACCACGGCGGAACCGGCGGTGCCCACCGCGCGGCCGACCGCCTCCTCCGGGGACAGGCCTTCGAGCAGGTTCTGTCGGTGCCGGGAGGTGATGAACAACGAGTAGTCGATGCCGACGGCGAGGCCGAGCATCAGCGCCAGGATCGGCGCGGTGCTGGTCAACTCGATGACACCGCTCAGCGCGAACAGTCCAGCCATGCCGACGCCCACGCCGATCAGGGCGTTGAGCATCGTCATGCCGGCGGCGACCAGGGAACCGAAGGTGATGATCAGGACGATCGCGGCGACCAGCACGCCGAGCGCCTCGGTGGAGCCGATCTCCGGCTCACCGCCCAGCACCTCGCCACCCGGGGCGACCTGCCAACCCTTCGCCTCGACGGCGGCGCCGACCTCCTCGTACGCGGTGCGCTGCTCGTCGGTCACATCGTCGCCGCCGGTGGCGAATTGGACCTGGACCAGCGCGTACCGGCCGTTGGGCGAGACCGCGCCGACCTGGAACGGGTTGACCGCGCCGACCACGCCGGGCAGAGCCGAGGCCTCCTGGACCAGCTCCTGCACCACGGCCTGGCCCTGCGGGGTGGCCAGTTGGCCGTCGGCGGGTGCCTTGAGCGCGATGGTGCCGGTGGCACCACTGGCCGCGGGGAACTGGTCGGCCAGCAGGTCGAGCGCGCGCTGGCTCTCGGTGCCGGGCATTGTGAAGTTGCTCGCCGTCGGGCCGCGCAGGGTCGCCGCGGCCAGGCCGGCGACGACGAGTACGACTAGCCAGAGCGCGACGACGAGCCGTCGCCGGCGCAACGCGCCCCGGCCGAGCCGGTAGAGCAGGGTGGCCATCAGGAGTCCTTGTCCTCGGTCGTGGGTGAATGGGGCACTGGTGCGTCGACGGGTTCGACGGCCCGCCGGGCGAGAGTGAGCAGGGCGAGGCGCAGTTCGTCGTCGGGGATGTCGGCGAACTCGCCGCACGCCTCGGAGATGCCGGCGAGCAGCACCAGCGCGGCGATCCGGGCGCCTGGCCGGTCGGAGTGCCCGGCAAGGGCGTCCCGCAGCCGGTCGGAGATTTCCTGGATGTGCGCGAAGGCGGGCTGGCACAGCAGCTCCGGGAACTCGCCGCGCAGGACGGCGATCTCCTGTCGGAACCGCACCGCGAGGTCGACGAAGCCGCTTGCGGCGACCTCCTGGGCGGCAGCCCCGGTCAGGCCGTTGAGCTGGTCGTCGAGGCTGCGAAGCACCTCGATCGCGGGTGCCATCAGTTCGGCGAGCAGGGCTTCCTTGTTGGCGAAGTGGTAGAGCACGGTGGCCTTGGAGCAGCCGACCTCCCGGGCGATGTCCTGCAGAGAGGTGCCCCGGTAGCCGGTCACAGTGAACTGCCGCGCCGCCGCGGCGAGGATCTCGCCGTGCGTGTCGGGTACCGCTCTGCCCATGCCCGGTCCACCTCCCGCAGACCAGCATGCCTGACCGATCGGTCAGACCCTGACCGATCGGTCAGATGGAAGCGGTGGCGTTCACCACACTCCTGGCGGGTTTGCTCAGGCGTGCTCGGTGTCGTACCTGGTCCGGGCCTCGGCGATGGCCCGCCGATGCCGCTCGGCCCAACTGGTCAGCGCGACCAGCGACTCGTAGAGCTCCAGCGCCATCGGGGTGGCCGTGTACTCGACCTTGGGCGGGAGGGTCGGGTAGACGGTGCGGTGCAGGAGGCCGTCCCGCTCCAGGTTGCGCAGCGTCAGCGTGAGCATCCGCCGGCTGATCCCCTCGATGTGCCGCTCCAGTTCGGTGAAGCGCACCGGGCCGTGCGAGGCGGCCACCAGGATGCCGATGCTCCACTTGCCGCCGACCCGGTCGAGCACCTCGCGGACTGTGCACGCGCGAGCCTGGCCCGGGGTGAACGGCACGTTCTCGGCCGAGCAGGTCAGCTCGGCCTTGACCAGCGCGGACACATCGCTGTTCCTCTGGGACATCAAAGTGCCTCCTTCCGCCGCGGTTAATGGTCACAGACGATGACCTCGGTAACAAACCGTGCACCAAGGAGGGGTTCCGTGGAACGTGTCGTCCCATCCCGCTGGCCGGCGCTGCTGGTGCTCTGCGCCGGCAGCCTGATGATCATCCTGGATGGCACCGTCGTCGCGGTGGCGCTGCCCGCCATCCAACGCGACCTGGGCTTCAGCGCCACCGGCCTGGCCTGGGTGGTGAACGCCTACCTGGTCGCGTTCGGCGGGCTGCTGCTGCTCGCCGGCCGGCTCGGAGATCTGCTGGGCCGCCGCAGGGTCTTCCTGGCCGGCGTCGCGATGTTCACGGTCGCCTCGCTGGCCTGCGCGGTCGCCACCGGGCCGGCCCTGCTGGTGGGCGCGCGGTTCGGGCAGGGCGTCGGCGGCGCTCTGGCCATGGCGGTCAGCCTCGGCATGATCGTCCGGCTCTACCCCGAAGCGGCCGAGCGGGCCCGCGCCATCGCCGTCTTCAGCTTCACCGGCGCGGCCGGTGCGTCGGTCGGCACGGTCGCCGGAGGGGTGCTCACCGAGGCCGCCGGATGGCGGACCATCTTCCTTGTCAACGTGCCGATCGGGACGGTCATCCTCATCGCGTCCCTCCGCCGGCTGCCGGCCGAACGAGGGATCGGCCTGCGCGCCGGCCTGGACCTGCCCGGCGCGCTGCTCGCCACCGCCGGTCTGATGGCCGCCGTGTTGGGCATCGTCGGAACGGGCGAGCACGGCTGGACCAGCCCCCGGACGCTCGGCGCGGTGGCCCTCGCGGTGCTGCTGCTCGGCGGGTTCGCGCTGCGCCAACGGGTGGCGGCCGCCCCGCTCGTGCCGTCCCGGGTGCTGCGCGTCCCGGGCCTGGTGGCGGCGAACGCCGTGCAGTTCCTCATGGTCTGCGCGTACTTCGGGTTCCAGTTCCTGCTCGCCGTGGAGCTGCAACTGGTGCTGGGGTTGGATGCCGCCGCGACCGGCTGGGCCTTCCTGCCCACCCCGGTCGTGATCGCCGTCGTCTCGCTCGGCCTGGCCGGTCGGCTGATCGCCCGCTTCGGTGCCCGGATGGTCCTGCTGGTCGGGCTCGGCCTGGCGAGCGTCGGCTTCCTCCTGCTCGCCCGGCTGCCCGCCGACGGCGCCTACGTCGCTGACGTACTCCCCGCGATGTTGATCTTTGGGGTGGCCGGCGGCCTGACCCTGCCGGCGGTCACCACGGCGGCCATGGCCGGCGCGACCGACACCGACGCCGGGCTCGCCTCCGGCCTGGTCAACACCACCCAACAGGTAGGCGGAGCGGTCGGCCTGGCCGCGCTGGCCACAATTGCCGCCACCCGCACCGACGGGCTGCGGGCCGCCGGCTGGGCCGAGACCGCCGCGCTCGCCGGCGGCTACCGGACGGCGTTCGCCGTGGCCGTGGGTCTCGTGGTCGCCGCGTGGCTGGTGGCGCTGACCACACTGCCCCGACGCCCGGCCCGGCCGTCGTCGGCGGCCGACCCGTCGGAGCCGGCCGGGGTGGGTGCCGGAATCGATCCGTAGCGAAGCGCCGCGTCCAGTTGACCGACGGCGGTGCGGCCGGGAGGGTGGTCGGGTGAGCAAGGCTGACGAGACCCGGGACGGCGTGGCCCTGACCAACCTGGACCAGCCGCTGTCCGACCGGGACGACGCGACGAAGCGTGACCTGGTCGACTACCTCGACGCGGTCCGGGACCGGATCCTCCCGCAGCTGCGGGGCCGGCCGCTGTCGGTGATCAGGGTCCGCCCCGGCCAGCCGCCGTTCATGCAGAAGAACCTGCCCCGCTACACCCCGGACTGGGTCCGCCGGGCACCGGTCTGGGCGGAGGCGTCGCACCGGGAGATCTCGTACGCCCTCTGCGACGACCGCCGCACCCTGCTCTGGTTCGCCAACCAGCGGGCGGTGGAGTACCACCCGACGCTGGCCACCGTGGCGGATCTGCATCGCCCGACCCACCTGATCCTCGACCTGGACCCGCCGGACGGCGACGGGTTCCGCGCGGCGGTCGACGCCGCCCTGCTGGTCCGTCAGGCGCTCGCCGACGCCGGCCTGGCCGGTGCGGTCAAGACCAGCGGCGCCAAGGGCGTGCACGTCTTCGTTCCGGTGACCGACGAACCAACGGCCGAGGAGCTGGCCGCCGCCACCCGGGCGCTCGCCGTCCGCGCCGAGCGGCTCGACCCGGCGCTGGCCACCACCGCGTACATCAAGGAGGACCGGGGAGGCCGGGTCTTCGTGGACGCCACCCGGGCGGGCGGGGCGACGGTGGCCGCCGCGTACAGCCCCCGGCTACGCCCCGGAATGCCGGTCTCGTTCCCGGTCGACTGGGCGGACCTGACCGAGGTGACCCCCGCCGACTTCACCATCCGGACCGCGCCCGCACTGCTCGCCGACGGCGACCCGTGGGCCGCGCTGATGCCGGCCCCGCAACCGCTCCCCGCCGACCTGGTCGCCGAGGGCCGGACCATCCCGGTCGCCCGGGTGCAGGCCATGCACGAGGGGAAGCGCCGGGCCCGCGCCCGCCGCGAGGCCGGCTGACCGGCCCGCCGGCCCGCCGGCCTCCGCCCGGCGGGCGGCGGATTGTCGGTGGGTTGTGGCACGATTTCGCAGGTGAGCAGCAAATCCGACGCGACCCAGCGACTGGCCGACCTGGCGCGGCTGCGCCGGGTCCGCGACCGGATCGACCGGGAGTACGCGTCTCCGTTGGACGTCGAGGCGCTCGCCCGTGGCGCGCACATGTCGGCCGGGCACCTCAGCCGTGAGTTCCGGCTCGCCTATGGCGAATCTCCCTACAGCTACCTCATGACTCGGCGGATCGAGCGGGCGATGGCCCTGTTGCGCCGTGGCGACCTGAGCGTCACCGACGTCTGTTTCGCTGTTGGTTGCTCGTCGTTGGGCACCTTCAGCACCCGCTTCACCGAGCTGGTGGGCGTGCCGCCCAGCGTCTACCGGCGGCAGGCGGCGCCGGCGACGGCCGGGATGCCGTCGTGCGTGGCGAAACAGGTGACCAGACCGGTCAGGAATCGAGAAGCGCGGGTCGCCGAGCCGCAACTAGCGTGACCAGCATGGACATCACCATTCACTCGAGCTTCCTGCCGCACACCGACCCGGAGGCCTCGCTGGCCTTCTACCGCGACATCCTCGGCTTCGAGGTCCGCCTCGACGTCGGGTACGAGGGGATGCGGTGGATCACGGTCGGGCCGGTCGGCCAGCCCAGCACCGCCATCGTCCTGCACCCGCCGGCCGCCAACCCCGGCATCACCGACGACGAGCGGCAGACCATCCTTGAGCTGATGGCCAAGGGCAGCTACTTCGGCGTCAACCTGGCCACCACCGACCTCGACGCCACCTTCGCCAAGTTGGAGGCCAGCGACGCCGAGGTCGTCCAGGAGCCGACCGAGCAGCCGTACGGCGTGCGCGACTGTGCCTTCCGGGACCCGGCGGGCAACATGATCCGCATCCAGGAAGTGCGCTGATTCCTGCGCGCCCGACAGATGGAGACACGATGAGCACGGCCGCCCAGCCGTCCGCGCCGCACGTCGCCGACAGCCACGACCTGATCCGGGTGCAGGGCGCGCGGGTGAACAACCTCAAGGACGTCAGCGTCGAGATCCCGAAGCGGCGGCTGACGGTGTTCACCGGTGTCTCCGGCTCCGGCAAGAGCTCGCTGGTGTTCGGCACCATCGCGGCCGAGTCGCAGCGGATGATCAACGAGACCTACAGCGCCTTCGTGCAGGGCTTCATGCCGACGTTGGCGCGGCCCGAGGTCGACCTGCTGGATGGCCTGACCACGGCGATCATCGTGGACCAGGAGCGGATGGGCGCCAACTCCCGCTCCACCGTCGGCACCGCCACCGACGCCAACGCGATGCTGCGCATCCTGTTCAGCCGGCTCGGGCAGCCGCACCTCGGCTCGCCAAACGCGTACTCCTTCAATGTTCCCTCGGTGAAGGCGACCGGGGCGATCACCGTCGACCGCGGCGCCGGCAGGACGAAGACCGAGAAGGCGACCTTCAACCGTCTCGGCGGCATGTGCCCACGGTGCGAGGGCATGGGTGCGGTGACCGACATCGACCTGTCGGCGCTCTACGACGACAACCTCTCGCTCAACGAGGGCGCGATCACCATCCCGGGTTACAGCATGGAGGGCTGGTACGGCCGGATCTTCCGGGGCTGCGGCTACTTCGACCCGGACAAGCCGATCGCCAAGTTCACCAAGCGGGAGCTGCACGACCTGCTCCACCGGGAGCCAACCAAGATCAAAATTGACGGGATCAACCTGACGTACGCGGGCCTCATCCCGTCGATCCAGAAGTCCTTCCTCGCCAAGGACATCGACGCCCTGCAGCCGCACATCCGCGCCTTCGTGGAGCGCGCGGTGACGTTCACGACCTGCCCCGAGTGTGCCGGCACCCGGCTCAGCAAGGAGGCCCGATCGTCGAAGATCAAGGGCAGGAACATCGCCGACGCGTGCGCGATGCAGATCAGCGACCTGGCCGTCTGGGTCCGCGGGATCGACGAGCCGTCGGTGGCCCCGTTGCTGGCCGGCCTGCAACACCTCCTCGACTCGTTCGAGGAGATCGGGCTGGGCTACCTGTCCCTCGATCGGCCGTCGGGCACCCTCTCCGGCGGAGAGGCGCAGCGCACCAAGATGATCCGCCATCTCGGCTCCTCGCTCACCGACGTCACCTACGTCTTCGACGAGCCGACGATCGGGCTGCACCCGCACGACATCCAACGGATGAACGAGCTGCTGCTCCAGCTGCGCGACAAGGGCAACACAGTGCTGGTCGTGGAGCACAAGCCGGAGGCCATCGCCATCGCCGACCACGTCGTCGACCTCGGGCCCGGCGCAGGCACGGAGGGCGGGACCGTCTGCTACGAGGGCACAGTGGAAGGTCTGCGGGCCAGCGGCACCATCACCGGCCGCCACCTCGACGACCGGGCGGCCCTCAAGGAGACGGTGCGGACGCCCACCGGCAAGCTGGAGATCCGCGGCGCCACTGCCAACAACCTCCAGGACGTGGACGTCGACGTACCCCTCGGGGTGCTCGTCGTCGTGACCGGCGTTGCCGGCTCCGGCAAGAGTTCGCTGGTGCACTCCTCGATCCCGGCCGGCGCGGGCGTGGTCTCGATCGACCAGGGCGCGATTCGCGGCTCACGGCGCAGCAACCCGGCCACCTACACTGGGTTGCTCGACCCGATCCGCAAGGCGTTCGCGAAGGCCAACGGGGTGAAGCCGGCGCTGTTCAGCGCCAACTCCGAGGGCGCCTGCCCGAGCTGCAACGGTGCCGGCGTCATCTACACCGACCTGGGGATGATGGCGGGCGTCGCCGCACCCTGCGAGGACTGCGAGGGCAAGCGGTTCCAGGCGTCGGTGCTGGAATACCGCTTCGGCGGCCGGGACATCAGCGAGGTGCTCGCGATGTCGGTGACGGAGGCCGAGAAGTTCTTCGGCGCCGGCGAGGCGCGTACGCCGGCAGCGCACGCCATCCTCGAGCGGCTCGCCGACGTCGGGCTCGGCTACCTGACCCTGGGGCAGCCGCTCACGACTCTCTCCGGCGGCGAGCGGCAACGGCTCAAGCTGGCCACCCACATGGCCGAGAAGGGCGGCGTCTACGTCCTCGACGAGCCGACCACCGGCCTGCACCTGGCCGACGTCGAGCAACTGCTCGGCCTGCTTGACCGCCTGGTCGACGCCGGCAAGTCGGTGATCGTCATCGAGCACCACCAGGCGGTCATGGCGCACGCCGACTGGATCATCGACATCGGCCCCGGTGCCGGCCACGACGGTGGCCGGATCGTCTTCGAGGGCACACCCACGGACCTCGTCGCCGCCCGCTCCACCCTCACCGGCGAGCACCTGGCGGCGTACGTCGGCAGGTGAGCCCGTGGACGGCGATCAGCGCTCCGCTCGGCGTGGCCGGCTGATGGGGGCGCTGAGCATTCCGGTGATGGCGTCGACGAGGAAGTCGCCGACCTCGGGCCATCGGGGGTCTTCTCCGTTGCGTTCGGCGAGTGCCTCGACCTCGGCTGTCGCGGTGCTGACGATGCGGGTGATCAGACGCGCCCGACCGGCGACCACGTCCGGGTCGAGGTGCCGTAGTCGCGCGGCCAGTGAGGCCCGCAGCTGTAGTGCCTGTGGCGTGGTGTCCTGGGCTTCCCGCATGAACGGCTCAGTGGCGGGGTTGTGCAGCACGTGATCGAGGAACCGGGCCCGCCAGCTCGGGCGCGGTAGCTGGTCGAGGACGCGCATGCTCGGTGCCACGAGACCGCGTATGTCGCCGAGGACGGAGTCCTCGGTTGGGGGCATGCCGGCGCGCACTTGCGCCACGTCGTGCACGTGGCGGGCCATCAGTGCCTTGAGCAGGCCCTCGCGCCCGCCGAAGTAGTAGCGCACTGCTGAATGGTTGGTGTTGCCGGCCGCTTCAGCCACCCTGCGGTCGGAGACTTCGGCGACTCCCGATTCGGCGAACAGCCGCTCCGCCGCGTCGAGCAGCGCGGTGCGGGCCGCCTCGGACCGCCTCATGACCGGCCCCCTCGTGTCCTCGCCCGGATGTGACTCAGGTCAACCTAGCCGGATTCCCGCTCCCGGCATCCGCCGCCTACAGTTTGTAAGTCACTTGGCGTACAAATATGAGCTGGAGCGTGCATGGATACCGAAGCCGTGATCGAGGCTGCCGACGTGGTGGACGGCCGCCCGCCCGGCGCGGACCGCAAGGAACAGGTCATCCGAATGGTCGCCCTGTTCGTGATGCCGTTCCTCATGGTCACGATGATGTTCGCGACCTACATGTCGACCATGCACTCACCGCACCCCCGGGACATGCCGGTGGCGGTCGTCGGCAGCGGCGCCACGGCGCAGGCCCTCGTCGACGGGCTCAACTCGGGCGACAGCACCGAGGCCACGCTGGTGACCACCCGCGACGACGCCGTCGACCTGCTGCACGGCCAGGAAGCCGCCGGCGCGCTCGTCCTGCCCGCCGACGGCAGCGCCAACGCGACAATCCTCACCGCCTCGGCGGCCGGAGCCTCGCAGAACGCCACCGTTCAGCAGTTGCTCGCGCCCGTGGTCTTCCAGAACAGCTTGCAGGCCACCACCGAGGACGTCGCACCGCTACCCGCGGGTGACTCGGCCGGCATCGCGGTCCTGTTCGCGGCGATGGGCATGATGCTGGCCGGTTACGTGCCACTGAGCATCATGGTGATGGGCGTCCCCCACCTGCTGCGGCTGCGACGGTTCCTGCCCGTGCTGGCCGGCTGGTCCGCGCTCACCAGCTCGATCATCTGGCTCATCCTCGGGCCCGTCGTGGGTGCCGTCGACGGCCACTACCCCACCTTCCTCGGCGTCGGCATGCTCGCCACCGCAGCCGTCGGCCTGGCCCAGCTGCTGCTCTCCAAGCTGATCGGGCCCCTCGCGGTGCTGCCCGGCATGCTGCTCTGGGTCGTGTTCGGCATGCCCGCGTCGAACCTGGCCCTGTCCGTGCACAACATGCCCGGGTTCTTCCAGTTCCTCCATGGCGTGCTGCCGCTCCCGGCGGCCGGTGAGGCGCTGCGCTCGGTCCTGTACTTCGACGGCAACGGTCTGGGCACCCACCTGATCGTTCTGGCTGTGTGGATCGTGGCCGCCCTCGCGCTCTGCCTGCTCAAGGAGCGCAGCGCGAGCGGGAACATGATCCCCGGCGTCCCGCCGATCACCGACCCCGACGCGAAGGCCCCCGCTCTGGCCGGCGGGCCGCCGCGCTCCAAGCGATTCCGGTACGTGGCCGCAGCGGGCTTCCCGCTGGCCATCCTCGTGGTGGTCGTGGGTGCCATGGGGTTCTCCATGCACAAACCGCAACCGCACGACATCCCGGTCGTCGTGGTCGCCGCTGCCCCTGGGCAGGCTCAGCAGACTGCTGCCGGTCTCAACGCGCAGCTCGACGGCATCCTCGACGTCACCGTCGCCGACACGGTTGCCGAAGCCACCGAGCAGATCCAGTCCCGCGACGTGGTGGCCGCCTTCGTCCTGCCGTCGGCACCGGACACTCCGGCGACGCTGTACTCGGCGTCCGCCGCCAACGCCAGCCAACAGTCCGCTATCCGCGCGATCTTTCAGCCGATCACCGCGGCCCAGGGCCTCCCGCTGATGCTCACCGACGTGCAACCCCTGAGCGAGACCGACACCGGCGGCAGCAACAGCATGTACGTCGGCATGTCCTGGATCATGGCCGGGTTCCTGTTCCTGGCCGTCCTGCGGGGCGGTGCCCCGCACGTGCGCCGCCTGCGCCAGTTCCTGCCGCTGCTGGGCGGCTGGGCGATCGGCATGTCCGTCTGGCTGTGGTTCCTCTTCGACGTCCTCATCGGCGCGATCAGCGGCAACGCCCTGGAGACGATCGCCTACGGCGCTCTGACCATTTTCTCGGTCTCGCTGGCCACCGGAGTGCTCACCCGTACCGTCGGCCTGGCGGGCATCATCCCGATGATGGTGGTGCTGATGATGGCCGGCGTACCCGCCTCCGGCGGTGGCATGTCGGTGTACCTGGTCCCCGAGGTGTTCCGCCCCCTCCAGGACGTGCTGCCGTTGCCCGCGGCGGTCGACATCGCCCGATCGTTGCGGTACTTCGACGGCGTCGGCGTCGGGCAGAATCTGCTGGTCATCGCCATCTGGGGCGCCGTCGGGCTCGTCGGAAACCTCATGGTCGACCAGTGGCTCAAACGCCGCGAGCGCCGCTCGGACTCCGGCGGCCCGAACGCGGGTACGGCATCCGGGCCGCACCTGAGGTTGGTGCCGGCCGAGGCGCACTGAGCGGCACCGCAGCCCACCGCCGATCCCTCGTGATCGGCGGTGGGCTGCTCCTTCTGGTCAGGCAGGCTTGTACCCGACGGCGACGTCGAGCACCCAGGTGACGCCGAACGGGTCGGTGAGCATGCCGTAGAGGGGAGCCCAGCCGGCGGGCGCCAGGTCGACCAGGACGGTCGAGCCCTCGCTCAGCTTCTTCCAGTAGCCGGTGATCTCGTCTGCGTCGCTGCCCCGGACCGAGACGAAGAACGGCCTCTCGCCCTGGCTCCACGGCCGCGCCGACGGCACGTCGTACGCCATGATCTGGAAGCCCTCGGCGGACGTGACCTGACCCCACATGACCTGGTCGGCCTCGTCCGGGCTCTGCACGTTGTGGGCGTCGGCGTAGGTCACCGCGGCGAGGTCCCCGCCGAAGACGGACCGGTAGAAATCGAGGGCGGCCCGCGCGTTGCCCCGAAGGTTGATGTGCGCGACGGTGTTGATGCTCATTGCTGCTCCTCGTGTGACGTGACCCATGGCTGGTGCCCCGGGTGCAACGCCGACGATGGCAGGGGTAGCGGTCAGGTTGTGTCCGCTACCTGGGGCAGACTCGGATGCATGGCCACGACCTCCGCGAGACTGCTGTCTCTGCTCTCGCTCCTCCAGGCCCGACGTGACTGGCCGGGTAGCCTCCTGGCCGAGAGGCTGGACGTGAGCCCACGAACGGTGCGACGCGACGTCGACCGGCTGCGCGAGCTCGGCTACCCGATCAGCGCCTTCAAGGGGCCGGACGGCGGGTACCGGCTCGACGCCGGTGCCCAACTGCCACCGCTGCTGTTCGACGACGATCAAGCCGTGGCCATCGCCGTCGCACTCCAGGTGGCAGCCCTCTCCGGGGCGGACATCCAGGAGGGCGCGGCGCGAGCGCTGAACACCATGCGGCAGGTCATGCCCAGCCGGCTGCGGCACCGCATCGACGCTCTCCAGGTCACCGCCGTCGGACAACCCACCACCGGGCCGGACTCCCCGGTCGACCGCACCGTGCTGACAGCCATCGGCGCGGCCGTCAACGCCCACGAGGTTCTGCGCTTCGACTACGCCTCGACGAGCGCCGCCACCGACGCGACGCCTCGCCGCGTGGAGCCCCACCACCTCGTCACCTGGAATGGGCGCTGGTATCTCGTCGCCTGGGACCTCGACCGGGACGACTGGCGAACCTTCCGCTGTGACCGGGTCAGCCCGCGTACCCCGACCGGACCACGCTTCACCCCACGACAACTACCCATGGGAGACGTGGCCACGTACGTCACGGGCCGCTTCCGAGGTTCCACCGACAGCTCAGCGTGGCCCTGCGTGGGTGAGGTCATCATCGACCTTCCCGCCGCCGTCGTCGCCGCGTACACCCGCGACGGGCTTGTCGAAGAACTCGGCCCCGATTGCTGCAGGCTCGCACAGGGCTCCTGGTCCTGGGTCGCCCTCGCAGCGGCGCTCGGCAGGTTCGGCGCGGACATCGAGGTGATCGGTCCGGTCGAGCTCAAGGCCGCCTTCGCGGGACTCGCCCGCCGCTACGCCGACGCGGCCCGTCCGAAGCAGACCCCACGCGTACATGGCGACGGCGCCCGCACCGGCGAGAAGCGCCGCCGCCCGCAACCAACCTAGCCGGGAGCGTTCGCCTTTCCTGAGCATCGCGCCGAGCCCACGTACGGTGAGGATCGCCGCGGTGGCGGCTCCGCCCAGCGCGGCGAGGAGCAGCCCGAGAAACAGCATGACGACATCATGGATCTTGCGGGTTCGCGTGCCCTCGTCGGGGCGGCCGGGCGGAGCGGCGGGGCTCACGTCCACCCGGGTGGCCCGCTGCGGGCTTCGGCGAGTGGAAACGCAAAACCGGGCGCGTGGAGGCTGTATCCCCCTGCGCCCGGCAGTGTCGTGTGAAACTTTTCCTGGTGCCCCCGGCAGGATTCGAACCTGCGCCCCCGCCTCCGGAGGGCGGTGCTCTATCCCCTGAGCTACGGGGGCTCAGCGACTGGAGAAGACTAGCAAACCTCCTCTGCGTACGCCGAATCGGTATCGGGTGAGCCGATCGTGTCGGCAACCGGCTCACCCGGTGCTCAGGCCGCAGCTACCGCCCGCCCGCAGCTGGGCAGCGGGTGCAGGACGATTCGCCGGGGGAGCCGGCGCGGCCACTCGTTGCGTGGCCAGGAGCCGTCCACTATCAGGTGGACGGTGCGCTGCTCCTCGCCACTGAGCCGCAGCACGAAGTCGCGGGGGAGCGGCGGGTCCACCGTCGGCGTAGTGATCATGAAGCGCACCCGACCGCGGGACGAGACAGCGGAGATCACGTCGGCGGCCGGCATCGTGCCGCGCAGCCGGACCCGGCCGATCCAGTAGACCTCCGCGAGGTGCTCCTGGGCGGCCCGGGTGATCCCCGGGTACTCGCTGCGGACCCAGCGCTCGACCGCGCTGACGCAGAGCCCGCAGGCCCGCTCCCGCGGTTCCCGCGGACCCAACCCCCAGGCCCGCAGGTACGCCCCGACCGCGCCGGTGTCCAGCGGCAGCTCGAAGCGCCGCTGGATGAGCGTGGTCAGGCTCTGCCGTGTCCACAACTCCTCGTCCAGGCCGAACTCGTCGGGATGGACGCCCCGCAGCATGTCGATCAACTCGAGTTCCTGTTCGCGGCTGAGCATTCCCGGCTCGCCCTGCCGCTGTCCGCGACGGACGGCTGCCACCGCCCCGTCACCACCGATGGTGTGGCGTCGGCACCAACTGGTGACCGAACGCCGTGCGTCTCTGAGTGCAACCCCCACGTCTTGGGCAACGAGCCCGAATCGCAACTGGTCACGATATGTGGGGAGAAAACTCTCTAAGCAACGTAATCGCCTGTGCCACGCAAAACGCCCAGAAGGTACGAGAGGGGTGTTCAGGTCATACGCGGCGGATCTGGCCTCCTTGATCGACTCGGGTTCGTGGAACTCGGGGCGTCTCGGTCGCATGGACGGCGCGGTTTCCCGCAACCCGAGTCGATCAAGGCCGGGCGGGGTCGGGAGACATGGTGCGGCCCGCGTCACCGCCACGGATCGGCGGGGACGCGGGCCGGTTGCGCCCGTGCGGTCGGTCAGCCCTTGGCCTGCGCCTGGAGCTGCCGGAGATTGTTCAGCTCGCTCTGCTGGGTGTTCTTCATGGTCTGGGCAACCCGTACGACCTCGGCGTTGTCGGTCTCGTCGAGCGCCGCGTCGATCATGTGGATGCCGCCCAGGTGGTGGTCGTACATCAAGGTCAGGAACTGCCTGTCGACCTCAATGCCCTCAGCGTTGCGCAGGGCGGTCATCTGCTGCGGCGTGGCCATGCCCGGCATCAGACCGTCCTTGACGGTGGCCCCGTCGGACATCCACGACATCGGCGGATTCGACGCGGTAGGGCTGAGGCCCCACTCGCGCAGCCAGGTCTGCATCGCGCCGATCTCGCCCTGCTGCCCGGTGGCGATGTCGACGGCGATCTGCCGCACCTCGGGGAGGGTCGCCGACCGGTACGCGATCAGGCTCATCTCCACCGCCTGCGCGTGGTGGGTCGTCATGTCCCGGGCGAAGCCCGCCTCGACCGAGGCGTCACCGGGTCGGGTGAGCCGCGGCGTCAGCAGACCACCCGCGTAACCGAGGAGAAGCCCCACCACCAGCATGATGGCGAGCGCCAGCACGCCGTAGCGCGACGCCGGGGCCCGGCCGCCCTCGGCCGGGTCGGCCGGGGTCTCGTCGTACTCGCTGTCGGTGGTCGCCGGAGCGGTCATTGCCGTCCTTACTGCTGGGGCTGCTGCTGGAGCTCACGCGGCGTGGTGCCGGTGGCGGTGATGCCGGTGTTGCAGAGCGCCGTCGGGCCCTCGACGGACGCGTTGACCCGCAGGTCCTTGATGAACTCGTCGATCCGCGAGTCGTCGGCGTTGTCGAGCTTGAGCTGGTAGCCCCACGCCTGCAGCGAGATCGGCTTGTCCAGGCCCTCGTACGGGCTCATCAGCATCTTCTCGACGCCGCGCACCTTGCCGGCGAGCTTGTCGACCTGGTCCTTGGGGAGGTCGGGGCGGTAGGTGATCCACACCGCGCCGTGCTCCAGGCTGTGCACCGCGTGCTCGCTGGCGATCGGGGCGTCGTACACGTCGCCCATGCAGTTCTGCCAGGCGGCGTTGTGCACCCCACCCACCGGCGGCGAGTAGTTCCAGGTCAGCGGGCCCGACTTGTGGGACTCGTACTTCAGGCTGTCCGGGTCGGACTTGCGGATGTTGGCGATGCCGTCGATGGCGTTGGCCCGCTTGTCCCACGGCTTGGCGCCCTGGAACGACGCCCAGGCGCCGTAGCCGATGATGCCGGCCGCGAGCACGCCGACCGCGACGAAGAGCGCGATCGGCCCCCATGCGCGGCCCTGGCTCACCTTGACCGGTGTGACCGGCTTGCGCGGGCCCTTTCCACCGGCCCGGGGGGAGCCTGCCGGCCTGCCCGTCGGCTTGCCGGAACCGGCCTTGGCGCCGGACGCCGGCCGGCCCGCGGCCGGCTTCTTGCCGGTGCTGACCACGGTCGGGCGGCGCTCAGGGCCACCTGGGGTGCTGATGCTCATCGTGCCTCGTCAAGTCGGTCGGTCAGGGGAGTGGCGGGCCGGATGACGCGCAGGGGAGCCGCCGAGTGCCCGAGTCTACCCCCGATAACATGGCAGGGTGACTCCTGCAGAACTAGCCTCGGTCGTCCTTGCCGCCGCCCACGCCGTCTTCGAGCAGCGTGGGCTCGACCGCGCCGCGCTGCCGGCGAGCACGGTGGTGGAGCGACCGCGCAACCCCGAGCACGGCGACTACGCCTCGACGCTCGCGCTGCAGTTGAGCAAGAAGGTCGGCGTTCCTCCCCGGGAGTTGGCGACGGCCCTGGCGGACGAGCTGGGCCGGGCAGAAGGCGTCAAATCGGTGGAAATCGCCGGGCCGGGTTTCCTGAACATCCGGCTCGACGCGGCGGCCGCCGGTCAGCTCGCGCGGGTGATCGTCGAGACCGGCGCGGAGTACGGCCGCAGTGACCGGCTCGCCGGCGAAAAGATCAACCTGGAGTTCGTCTCGGCCAACCCGACCGGACCGGTGCACATCGGCGGGGTCCGCTGGGCGGCCGTGGGTGACGCGCTGAGCCGGCTGCTGCGGGCCACCGGCGCCGACGTCGGCACGGAGTACTACTTCAACGATGCCGGTTCGCAGATCGACAGGTTCGCCCGGTCGCTGCTCGCCGCCGCCAAGGGCGAGCCGGCGCCGGAGGACGGCTACGGCGGGGCGTACATCGCCGAGATCGCCGCCGAGGTGCAGGCCCGCCGGCCGGAGGTGTCCTCGCTCGATGACGACGCGGCCCAGGAGGTCTTCCGGGTCGAGGGCGTCGCGCTGATGTTCGACGAGATCCGCTCCTCGCTGCGCGACTTCGGGGTGGAGTTCGACACCTACTTCAACGAGAAGGACCTGCACGACAGGGGCGAGCTCGACCTGGCGCTGAACCGGCTGCGTGAGCAGGGGCACCTCTACGAGTCCGAGGGCGCCACCTGGCTGCGCACCACCGACTTCGGCGACGACAAGGACCGGGTGCTGCGCAAGTCCAACGGCGAGTGGACGTACTTCGCCGCGGACTGCGCCTACTACCTGGACAAGCGCGAGCGCGGCTTCGAGCGGGTCGTGATCATGCTGGGTGCCGACCACCACGGCTACATCGGCCGGATGAAGGCGATGTCCGCCTGCTTCGGCGACGACCCGGAACGCAACCTGGAGATCCTCATCGGGCAGCTGGTCAACCTGCTGCGCGACGGCGCCCCGATGCGGATGAGCAAGCGGGCCGGCACCGTGATCACCCTGGAGGACCTGGTCGACGCGATCGGCGTGGACGCCTCCCGGTACGCGTTGGCCCGCTACTCCAGCGACTCCCCGATCGACATCGACATCGAGCTGTGGACCCGGGCGACCCGCGACAACCCGGTCTACTACGTGCAGTACGTGGCCGCCCGGACGGCGGGTGTGGCCCGTAACGCCGCCGAGGTGGGGCTGGTCCCGGGTGACGCCGACGCGTTCCGCCCCGAGCTGCTCGACCACGAGAAGGAGAACGAGCTGCTCAAGGCGCTCGCCCAGTTCCCCGCGGTGGTGGCGACGGCCGCCGAGCTGCGCGAGCCGCACCGGGTCGCCCGCTACCTGGAGGAGAGCGTCGCCGCCTCCTACCACCGGTTCTACGACAACTGCCGGGTGCTGCCGCTGGGCGACGAGGAGATCACCGACCTGCACCGCGCACGGCTCTGGCTCAACAACGCCACCCGCACGGTGATCGCCAACGGCCTGCACCTGCTCGGCGTCTCCGCACCCGAGAGGATGTGACATGAGGGCTCATGAGGCTGGTGCGCTGCACGCGGACATCAGCAACCAGGGGCCGGCCTGGCTGCGTACCCCGGCAGACGTCAACGCCCTCGTGCCGGCGCTGTGGCCGCGCAGCGTGACGCGCGGCGCGGACGGCGCGGTCGCCGTCGCGGGCCTCAGCGTCCGCGACATCGCGGCCGAGTTCGGCACCCCGGTGTACGTCCTCGACGAGGCCGACCTGCGCTCGCGTTGCCGCGACTTCCGGGCGGCCTTCCCGACCGAGGACATCTTCTACGCGGGCAAGGCGTTCCTCTGCCGGGCGGTGGTCCGGATGATCGCCGAGGAGGGGCTGTTCCTCGACGTCTGCACCGGCGGCGAGCTGGCCACCGCCCTGTCGGCCGGAATGCCGCCGGAGCGGATCGGCTTCCACGGCAACAACAAGTCGGTCGCCGAGCTGGGCCGGGCGCTGGACGCCGGGGTGGGCCGCATCATCGTCGACTCGTTCACCGAGATCGACCGGCTCACCGCGCTGGCCCGCGAGCGCGGGGTCCGGCCCCGGGTGCTGGTCCGGGTCACCGTGGGCGTCGAGGCGCACACCCACGAGTTCATCGCCACCGCCCACGAGGACCAGAAGTTCGGCTTCTCCCTCGCGGGCGGTGCCGCGGCGACCGCCGCCTTCAAGATCCTCGACGAGGGCGTGCTGGAGCTGCGCGGCCTGCACTCGCACATCGGGTCGCAGATCTTCGACGCCAGCGGCTTCGAGGTCTCGGCCCGTCGGGTGCTCGCCCTTCAGGCGCAGATCCGCGACGCGCGCGGGGTGGAGCTGCCCGAGCTGGACCTGGGCGGCGGCTTCGGTATCGCGTACACCACCCAGGACGACCCGGCGACCCCGCAGGATCTGGCCAAGCGGCTTCGCAAGATCGTCGATTCGGAGTGCGCGGCGGAGAACCTGGCCGTGCCGCACCTGTCGATCGAGCCGGGCCGGGCCATCGTCGGCCCGTCCGTGTTCACCCTCTACGAGGTCGGCACGGTCAAGGACCTCGACGGCCTCCGGACGTACGTCAGCGTCGACGGCGGGATGAGCGACAACATCCGCACCGCCCTCTACGACGCGTCCTACTCGGCGACGCTGGCCTCGCGGGCCTCGACCGCGCAGCCGTTGCTCGCCCGCGTGGTGGGAAAGCACTGTGAGTCCGGGGACATCGTGGTGAAGGATGAATTCCTGCCCGCCGACGTGCAGCCCGGAGATCTTGTCGCAGTGCCCGGCACCGGTGCGTACTGCCGAAGCATGGCCAGCAACTACAACCATGTGCCCCGGCCACCGGTGGTCGCGGTGCGCGACGGCCAGGCGCGCCTGATCGTCCGGCGGGAAACCGAAGAGGACCTGCTCGCATTGGATGTTGGATGACGTCACCTGTGCGCTTGGCGCTGCTCGGCTGTGGCACTGTCGGCCAGGAGGTGGTCCGGCTGCTGCACGAGCAGTCGGCCGACCTCACCGCGCGGATCGGCGCCCCGCTGGAGATCGCCGGCATCGCCGTCCGTCGGCTCGGCCGCGACCGGGGT
Source organism: Micromonospora sp. NPDC049049 (assembly GCF_040649115.1). Taxonomy (NCBI): domain Bacteria; kingdom Bacillati; phylum Actinomycetota; class Actinomycetes; order Micromonosporales; family Micromonosporaceae; genus Micromonospora; species Micromonospora sp. NPDC049049. The sequence goes on from NZ_JBEZEX010000030.1 coordinate 44,674, forward strand.
GACCTGCCGGTCGACGAGGACCTGTTCACCACCGACGCGCTCGGCCTGATCAAGCGCGACGACGTGGACGTGGTCATCGAGGTGGTCGGTGGCATCGAACCGGCCCGGAGTTGGCTGGTCGAGGCGTTGCGCGCCGGCAAGAGCGTGGTCACCGCCAACAAGGCGCTGCTGGCCGAGGACGGCGTGGCCCTGCACGAGGCGGCGGCCGAGGGCGGCGGCGACCTCTACTACGAGGCGTCCGTGGCCGGGGCCATCCCGCTGCTGCGCCCGCTACGCGAGTCGCTGCACGGCGATCGGATCAACCGGGTCACCGGCATCGTCAACGGCACCACCAACTTCATCCTCTCCGCGATGGACGCGACCGGCGCCGGCTTCGCCGAGGCCCTTGAAGAGGCCACCGCCCTGGGATATGCGGAAGCCGATCCGACCGCCGACGTGGAGGGCTTCGACGCGGCGGCGAAGGCGGCGATCCTCGCCTCGCTGGCGTTCCACACCCGGGTCGGCGCCGCCGACGTGCACCGCGAGGGCATCACCGAGGTGACCGCCGCGGACATGGCCAGCGCCCAGGCGATGGGTTGCACGATCAAACTGCTCTGCATCGCGGCCCGGGGTGTCGACTCCACCGGCCAGGAGACGGTCAGCGTCCGGGTGCACCCGGCGATGATCCCGCGCAGCCACCCGCTGGCCAGTGTCGGGGACGCGTTCAACGCGGTCTTCGTGGAGGCCGACGCGGCCGGGCAGTTGATGTTCTACGGTCGGGGCGCCGGTGGCGCGCCCACCGCCAGCGCGGTGCTCGGTGATGTGGTCGCGGTGTCCCGCAACCGGCTCGCCGGGGTGCGCGCGGCCAGCGAGAGCGCGTACGCGGACCTTGCGGTCCGGCCGATGGGTGAGGCGTTGACCCGCTACCACGTGAGCCTCGACGTGGCCGACCGCCCGGGTGTGCTGGCGTCGGTGGCGAGCGTGTTCGCCCGGCACGACGTGTCGATCGCGACGGTGCGGCAGGGCTCGGCGGGCGGGCCGGCGGGTCGCGACGGCGACGCCGAGCTGGTCATCGTCACCCACGTGGCACCGGACGCCGCGCTCGCCGCGACCGTCGGCGAGCTGCGCGGTCTGGACATCGTCCGGTCGGTCACCAGTGTGCTGCGGGTCGAGGGCGGCGCCTGAGTCGTTGCATCATCGACGGGGCGGCGCGCGCGTCCCGCCAGGTGGGTAGGCAGGGGTGTGCCATTGACCACTCCAGCAGGCTGGTCCAAGGTGGCCCTGACAATCGGGTGGGCACGGCGGTAGAGGCGAGGAGAGCGACATGTGGCGGGGTCTGATCGAGGCGTACCGGGATCGGCTGCCGGTCACCGCGGCCACGCCGGTCGTCACGCTGCACGAGGGCAACACCCCGCTGTTGCCGGCGCCGGTGCTGTCCGCCCGGCTCGGTTGCGACGTGCACCTCAAGGTGGAGGGCGCCAACCCGACCGGCTCCTTCAAGGACCGGGGGATGACCCTCGCGGTGTCCAAGGCGGTCGAAGCCGGCAACAAGGCCATCATCTGCGCCTCCACCGGTAACACCAGCGCCTCCGCCGCGGCGTACGCGGCCCGGGCCGGGTTGACCTGCGCCGTGCTGGTGCCGCAGGGCAAGATCGCGTTGGGCAAGTTGGCCCAGGCGCTGGTGCACGGCGCGAAGCTGCTCCAGGTGAACGGCAACTTCGACGACTGCCTCGCGACGGCCGCCAAGCTCGCCCAGGACTACCCGGTCGCGTTGGTCAACTCGGTCAACATCGACCGGCTGCACGGCCAGAAGACCGCAGCCTTCGAGATCGTCGAGGCGCTCGGCGACGCGCCCGACATCCACTGCCTGCCGGTCGGCAACGCCGGCAACATCTCCGCGTACTGGATGGGATACGCGGAGGATCGGGCCGCCGGTGCCACCACCCGCACCCCGAAGATGTACGGCTTCCAGGCCGCCGGCGCGGCCCCGATCGTGACCGGCCAGGTGGTGCCGGAGCCGTCCACCATCGCCACCGCGATCCGGATCGGCAACCCGGCGAGCTGGACCAAGGCACTGGATGCCCGAGACGCCTCCGGTGGCCTGATCGCGTCGGTGACCGACCGGGAGATCCTCTCCGCGTACCGTCTGCTCGCCCGTGAGGTGGGGGTCTTCGTCGAGCTGGGCAGCGCGGCCAGCGTGGCCGGCCTGTTGCAGCAGGCCGCGGCGGGCGCGGTGCCGCCCGGCTCCACAGTGGTCTGCACGGTGACCGGCCACGGGCTGAAGGACCCGGAATGGGCGATTTCCACCGCGCCGGCACCGGTGACCATCGCGAACGACCCGCTGGCCGCGGCGCGCGCCCTCGACCTGGCCTGAGCGCGCCGCCGTCCGGGCGGTGTTCGACGGCGGGCAGCTGAACGGCGCGACGGCCCGGGGGCGGCGGGGGCCGAGGTATGCGAGTCCGGCACACTTTCGGGTATCCCCGCCCGCATTCTCGTTCAGGAGTGAGCCAGGCCGATGTCGCTGCTCGCCAGATTCAGCCTCGCCAACCGAGGGCTGATTGCCCTCATCGCGGTGGTGACCACGGTGTTCGGAGTGTTCGCCGTGCCGTCGCTGAAGCAGCAACTGCTGCCGTCGCTCGAGTTCCCGGCCGCGTTCATCGTGGCTCCCTTCCCCGGCGCCGGCCCCGAGATCGTCGAGTCGCAGGTGACCGAGCCGATCGAGAACGCCCTCCAGGGCATCCCGGGGCTGGACCAGGTCACCTCCACCTCCCGCGAGGGGGCGGCCACCGTCCAGGTGACGTACGAGTTCGGCACCGACCTCGACGACGTCGTCAACAAGATGCAGACCGCGTTGAGCCGGATCGACTCCCAACTGCCGGAGGGCGTCGACCCGCAGGTCATCGCGGGTAGCACCGACGACCTGCCGGCGGTGGTGCTGGCCGCGGCCGGCGCCGCGGACGAGCGGGCGCTGGCCGAGAAGCTGCGCGCGACTGTGGTGCCGGAGCTGGAGGGCATCGAGGGGGTACGCACCGTCGAGGTGACCGGCACCCGCGACGACGTCGTGGTGGTCACCCCGGACCCGGCGAAGTTGGCCGCAGCGAAGATCCAGCCGACGGCAATCGGCGCGGCGCTGAAGACCAACGGCGTGGCGGTTCCGGCCGGCGCGGTGACCGACGGAGCGTTGGCCCTCCCGGTGCAGGTCGGCACGCCGATCGCCACCCTGGAGGACCTGCGCGGCATCGTGGTCGTCCCAGCCGCGGCACCCGTTCGCCTCGGTGACGTGGCGACGGTCGAGCAGCAGCTCGCCCCGGCCACGGCGATCACCCGGACCAACGGCAAGGACAGCCTCGGCATCGCGGTCACCGCGGCACCGGACGGCAACGCCGTGGAGATCTCGCACGAGATCCGGGACCGGCTCGACGACCTGAAGGACGCCTCCGGCGCGGAGCTGACAGTGGTCTTCGACCAGGCGCCGTTCGTCGAGAAGTCGATCGAGTCGCTGACCACCGAGGGCCTGCTGGGCCTGGTGATGGCGGTCATCGTCATCCTGGTGTTCCTGCTGTCGGTGCGCTCGACGGTGGTCACCGCGGTCTCCATCCCGCTCTCCGTGCTGGTGGCGCTGATCGCCCTGTGGATCGGTGACTACTCGCTCAACCTGCTCACCCTCGGCGCGTTGACCATCGCGGTCGGTCGGGTGGTCGACGACTCGATCGTGGTGTTGGAGAACATCAAACGCCACCTTGAGTACGGCGAGGAGAAACGGCACGCCATCATCACCGGCGTTCGGGAGGTCGCCGGTGCGGTGACCGCGTCGACCCTCACCACGGTGGCGGTGTTCGCGCCGATCGCGCTGGTCGGCGGGTTCGTGGGCCAGCTCTTCGCGCCGTTCGCGATCACCGTGACGGTGGCCCTGCTCGCCTCGCTGCTGGTGTCGCTGACAGTGATCCCGGTCCTCGCGTACTGGTTCCTCAAGCCGCGCGGCGGCACCGCTGACGACGAGGCGGTACGCCACGCGGCGGAGGAGAAGGAGCTGCGCAGCCCGTTGCAGCGGGCGTACCTGCCCGTGATCGGGTTCGCCACCGGCAAGCGGTCGACCCGTTGGATCACCGTCGGGCTCGGCCTGCTGGTGCTCTTCGGCACCTTCGGTCTGGCGCAGAAGTTGGAGACCAACTTCCTGGACGACTCCGGCCAGGACACCCTCAACATGAGCCAGGAGCTGCCGGCCGGCAGTGGCCTGGCGGCCACCGACGCGGCGGCCAAGCAGGTCGAGTCGGTGCTGTCGAACACCGACGGCGTCGAGACGTACCAGGTGACCGCCGGCGGTGGGGACAACCCGTGGGCGGGCGGCGGCGGCAACAACGTCGCCAGCTGGTCGCTGGCGCTCGACGGTGACACCGACGCGAAGCAGATGCGTGAGGTGCTGCGCAAGGAGTTCGACAAGCTCGGCGCCGGTGTGGGTGAGATCAGCTTCGGTGGCGGGCAGGAGGCGTCGACCAGCCAGCTGGAGGTGATCGTCCAGGCCAGCGACCCGGAGGCGCTGACCCGGGCCGCCGAGGAGGCGCGGGCCGCGATGGCCGGCCTGCCGGACGTCGAGGACGTGTCCACCAGCCTGGCCGCGCGGGTGCCGCGGGTCGACGTGGTGGTGGACCGGGTCGCCGCCGGTCGGGTCGGGCTCACCGAGGCCGCCGTGGGGCAGCTCGTGTCGCAGGCGTTCCGGGGAGCGCCGCTGGGTCAGGTCGCGCTCGACGGCCAGCAGCAGAACGTGGTGCTGCGGTTGGGCACGCAGCCGCCGATGACGGTGGAGGAGCTGCGGGCACTGCCGGTTGGTCCGGTCAAGCTGGGCGACATCGCGCAGGTCACCCAGGGTGAGGGCCCGCAGCAGGTCACCCGCATCGACGGTGAGCGCAGCGTGTCGGTGACCGGCGCGGCGACCGGCTCGAACCTGGGCGCGACCAGCAAGGAGTTGCAGAAGCGGCTGGACGGCCTCAACGTGCCGGGTGCGAGCTTCACCATCGGTGGTGTCAGCGCGGACCAGGCGGACGCCTTCGCGGACCTGGGCCTGGCGGTGCTGGCCGCGATCGCCATCGTCTTCCTGATCATGGTGGCCACGTTCCGTAGCCTCACTCAGGCGCTGATCCTGCTGATCTCCATCCCGTTCGCGTCGACCGGTGCCATCGGTCTGCTGTTGATCACCGGGACGGCGCTCGGTGTGCCGGCGCTGATCGGTGTGCTGATGCTGGTCGGCATCGTGGTGACCAACGCGATCGTGTTGCTCGACCTGATCAACCAGTACCGGGCGCAGGGCATGGGGGTCCGGGAAGCGGTGGTCGAGGGTGGTCGTCGCCGGCTGCGCCCGATCCTGATGACGGCGGTAGCGACGATCTTCGCGCTGCTGCCGATGGCGTTCGGGTTGACCGGTGAGGGCGGCTTCATCTCTCAGCCGCTGGCGGTCGTGGTGATCGGTGGTCTGCTCAGCTCGACGCTGCTCACGCTGATCCTGGTGCCGACGCTCTACACGATGGTGGAGCACACCAAGGAGTCGCTGCGGGCTCGGCGCGCACGACGGCGTTCCGGCGGGTCGGCGGTGACCACGACGACGGAGGCCGACGAGACGCCAGCGCCGAACCAGGTCGCGGTGCCGAGTGGCGCACCCGCCCCGGTCGCGACCGAGGGTGTGCAGCCGGCCGCGCGACCCGCGCCGTCGGCCGCGCTGGTGGAGGGCACGGACCAGTTCGAGGTGCTGCGGTTGCCGCGTAGCCGTACCTCCCCGCTGCCTCCGGCGGAGCCGACCGAGTAGGTCGCAGAGCAGTTCGGAACGCCCCCGGCGGATTGTCGCCGGGGGCGTTCCCGGTTCATTCGACCGAAAACACTCCGACTCGACCACCCCACACTTTGTGTAACTTCTTGCATACTCCTCGTAGACGGGTGGGGGTGTGGGTGAAGCGGGGCGGGCAGATGGCCGAGGGCGCGCGCGGGTGGGGCCGACGCGACCTGCTGCGCCGTGGCCTGCTGGTGGTGGGCGGTGTGGCCATCGGCGCGGGGACGTCCGAGGCGTGGTGGATCACCCATCGCCGGATGCCGATCGCCGGCGGCCCCGCCAGCGCCACCCTCGGTAACGGCCAACAGGATGTCGGCTCCGGCGCGGTGGACGTCGTCTGGTCCGGGCGGACCAACCAGCGCCTGGTGGCCCTCACCTTCGACGACGGGCCGGCACCACAGTGGACTCCCATGGTGCTCGACACACTGGCCCAGCACCGGGTGCCGGCCACCTTCTTCATGGTCGGCGCGCAGGTCCGTCGACACGCCGACGTCGTCCGCGACCGGCTCGCCGGGCACGAGGTGGGCAACCACAGCTGGGAACACCGGGACCTGGCCGAACTGGACGCCGCCGAGGCGTACGACGACCTGCGCCGCAGCCACGACGCGATCGCCGACCTGACCGGGGTGCCGCCGGCGCTCCTCCGCCCGCCGTATGGCCACCTGGGCGGGGCGGTGCTGCACGCGGCGGCCCGGCTGGACTATCGGCTGGTGCTCTGGTCGTTGCAGATGGTGGAGCGCCAGTTCCCCGACGATCCGGCCGGTCACGCCCAACGGATCGTGGCCGAGGTTCGACCGGGAACGATCGTGCTCGGCCACGATGTGGGGGCGCACCGGCGGCTGGTCGCACTGCGGGGTCTGACCGACATGATCAACGGGCTACGGTCGCGTGGTTACACCTTCGTCACGGTTTCGGCGCTGCTGGGAGCGGGTGTGGGTACGACACCGACCAGGTAGGGTCGCGCTCCGTGGCGTCCACCCTCTCGGTTCTGACCGGCAATCGGAGCTTCCGCAACCTCTTCGCCGCCGAGCTGGTGGTCTTCGGCGCCGACTGGTTCGTCATGGTGCCGCTGCTGGTGCTGCTGCCGCACCTGACCGGCAGCGGCGTCTGGGGCGCGCTGGTGTTGGCCGTGGACACCGGCATCGTGGCGTTGCTGCTGCCGTACACCGGCACCATCGCCGACCGCTTCGACCGCCGAAAGATCATGATCGCCGCGAACGTGGCCGCGCTGGCGGGCGTGTTGCTGCTGCTCGGCGTGCGGAACGCCGGAACCGCGTGGCTGGCGCTGGTCGCCATCGGAGTGGTGGCGGTCGCCAAGGCGTTCTACTCGCCGGCCGCCCAGGCTGCGCTGCCCAACGTGCTGGAGCCCCACGAACTCGCCGCTGGCAACGCCGTCGCCGGCTCGGCCTGGGGCACCATGACCGTGGTCGGTGCGTCGCTCGGCGGCGTGCTCAGCACCGCTGCCGGCCCGTACGTCTGCTTCTGGGTCGCGGCGGTGGGCCTGGCGGCGGCCGCGGCCCTCGCCACCCGGATCCGTCGGCCGTTGCAGGCGCCTCGGGACGCCGACCAACCGGCCCAGCGAACCTGGTCGGCGGTCCGCGAGGCGCTCGGCTACATCGGTCACCGCCCCCGGGTGCTCGCGCTTGTCACCGTCAAGTCCGCGGTGGGCCTGGGCAACGGCGTGCTGACAGTGTTTCCGCTGCTGGCCGGCGTGTACGGTGTCGGCCCGCTCGGTGCCGGCCTGCTGTTCGCCGTACGCGGCGCGGGAGCGTTGGTGGGGCCGATCCTGATGCGCCGGGTGTTGACCAACCGGGCCTGGCTGCTGCCCGGGCTCGCGCTGTCCATGTCGCTCTATGGCCTGTCCTACCTGGGCACCTCGGTGGTGCGATGGTTTCCGCTGGTGCTGCTGCTGGTCTTCGTGGCGCACTTCGCGGGTGGCAGCAACTGGGTGATGTCGAACTTCGCCCTTCAGGGTGAAGTCCCGGACCGGTTGCGGGGCCGCGTCTTCGCCACCGACATGATGCTGGCGACGCTGGCGATCTCGGTGAGTCAACTGGCGGTTGCCCTGGTGGTGGACTCGGTCGACGAACGGGTGGTGCTCGCCGGCTGCGGTCTGATCACCCTCGTGTACGCGGTCGGCTGGCGGATCGCCACCCGCCGGCTGTCGCTCACCGATCCGGCCGTCGAGCCGGTCCCGGACCCGGCCGGCTGAACTCGACGGTCCCAGGCAGCGGGCGCGGGACCGGTTCGTCGGTCCCGAGCCCTAGCATGGGCGCGTGCCGACGAACTTCACCGCCGAGCCGGTCCGGGTCCGCGTCCCGGCGACCAGCGCCAACCTGGGCCCGGGCTTCGACGCGCTGGGTCTCGCCCTCGGGCTCTACGACGACGTGGCCGCCGAGGTCGCCTCGGGCGGTGTCCGGGTGACAGTGACCGGGCAGGGCGCCGGTGAGCTGCCCGACGACGACCGGCACCTGGTGGTGCGGGCCATGCGCGCCGCGTTCGACGTGCTCGGGGCCCACCCCGCAGGGCTGAGCGTGGAGTGTGTCAACCGGATCCCGCAGGCACGTGGGCTGGGCTCCTCGTCCGCCGCGATCGTCGCCGGGGTGCTGCTGGCCCGTGCCCTGGTCGTCGATGGGGAGCAGCGCCTCGACGACGCCGGCGCGCTGCGACTGGCCGCCGAGATCGAGGGCCACCCCGACAATGTGGCGCCGTGCCTGCTCGGCGGTTTCACTGTGGCCTGGTCCGAGCCGGGCGGCGCCCGGGCGGTTTCGCTGCCGGTCGCCGCAGCGGTGCGGCCCACTGTTTTCGTTCCGGCGGAACGCGGTTTGACCGCGACCGCGCGGGAGGCTCTGCCGGCAACCGTGCCGCATGGTGACGCCGCGTTGACCGCCGGGCGCGCGGCGCTGCTGGTGCACGCGCTCACCACGGACCCGACCCTGCTGCTGCCGGCGACCGTCGACCGACTCCATCAGGATTACCGCGCAGCGGGCATGCCAGGCACATCTGCCCTGGTCAGCGCGCTGCGTGCGGCCGATGTGGCAGCTGTGGTCAGTGGGGCGGGGCCGACTGTTCTGGCGCTCAGTCAGCCTCCGGCGGGCTTCCCAGTGGGAACAGACTGGGAGATCTGGCAGTTACCGATAGACGTCAGCGGCGCGCGGGTCGCACGGGGTAGACTTGGACACGCCGAGCGGGACCCTGTTGCCGCAGGTCGGAAGAGTTGATTACGCTCTAGACCTAGCACAGCCGCGAAGCACGCGATCTCCTGCGGGGCGGCGCACCCCCGAAGCTCTCGGCGGTCAGCCCGTCTACCCCTGCCAAAGGCCCACGCCGCACCGCAGTTTCCACAGGTCGCCGCAGACGGCGAGACCTGCTCACCGACGTTGGTGAGTCGGGATACCGACCGGCTGCTGTGTAACAGACTCCCGCGACGCGTCCTTGCGAGGCGGGTGCACCGAGGCCGCCCGGCCACCTGAGCTCCGACTCCGGGCAGTCCCGGCCTATCGAGGGAAGGAATCCATTGAGCGACACCACCGACGTGACGTCGGATGTTTCCAACGTCGCTGGCGATGCCACCGCAGCCGCTCCCGCCCGTCGGCGGCGTAGCGGCACCGGTCTGTCGGCGATGCTGCTGCCAGAGCTGCAGAGCCTGGCTGCGTCGCTCGGCATCTCCGGCACGGCTCGCATGCGCAAGGGCGAGCTGATCGCCGCGATTTCCGAGCGGCAGGGCGGCAACGCCGCCGGGACCCCTCGACCACGGGCCGAGGTCGCGGCCGCGGCCGCCCCGACCCGTGAGGGAGTGCGCGCCGAGGTGCGGGAGACCGCCGACCGGCCGGCAGCCGAAGGACGCGGTGCCGAGCAGGCGCCGGCCGAGCCGGCCGCCGAGACCGAGGGCCGTAGCCGCACCCGGCGGAGCCGGACCGCAACGGCGGAGGCCCGTACCACCGAGGCTCGCCCCGCTGAGGCGCGGACGACCGAGCCGCGGGCAACCGAGGCACGGGCAACCGAGGCACGGACGACCGAGCCGCGTAGCGACGAGGCGGAAGCCGGCGAGCGGGCCGAGCGTGGCGAGAACCGCCGCGACCGGGCCGAGCGTCCGGAGCGCGCCGAGCGTGCCGACCGGGGCGAGCGTGCCGACCGGGGCGAGCGTGCCGACCGGAATGAGCGTTCCGACCGGGGCGAGCGGGCCGAGCGTGGCGAGCGGACCGAGCGGGCCGACCGCGGTGAGCGTGCCGACCGGGGTGAGCGGACCGAGCGTGGCGAGCGCAACGACCGGGGCGACCGTGCCGAGCGTGGCGATCGGGCCGAGCGGGGCGAGCGCAACGACCGGGGCGAGCGTTCCGACCGGGGCGAGCGGGCCGAGCGCAACGACCGACCCGACCGCGGTGACCGCAACGACCGCAACGACCGTGGTCAGCGTGTCGAGCGGGACAGCGACGACGACGACGAGGGTGGCGGCCGGCGCGGCCGGCGCAGCCGTTTCCGGGACCGTCGCCGTGGGCGCGGCGAGCGTACCGAGACCGGTACCGACACCGGCGGGCGTGAGCCGCAGGTCAACGAGGATGACGTACTCGTCCCGGTGGCCGGCATCATCGACGTGCTCGACAACTACGCCTTCGTGCGGACGACCGGTTACCTGGCCGGCCCGAACGACGTGTACGTCTCGATGTCCCAGATCAAGAAGTACGGCCTGCGCCGCGGTGACGCGATCACCGGTGCGGTGCGGGCGGCCCGAGAGGGCGGCAACAGCGGTGACCAGCGGCGCGACAAGTACAACCCGCTGATGCGGCTGGACACGATCAACGGGATGGAGCCCGAGGAGGCCCGGCGTCGTCCGGAGTTCTACAAGCTCACCCCGCTCTACCCGCAGGAGCGCCTGCGGCTGGAGACCGAGCCGCACATCCTCACCACCCGGGTCATCGACCTGGTCATGCCGATCGGCAAGGGCCAGCGGGCACTCATCCAGTCTCCGCCCAAGGCGGGTAAGACGATGGTGCTGCAGGCGATCGCGAACGCGATCACCCGCAACAACCCGGAGTGCCACCTGATGGTGGTGCTGGTGGACGAGCGGCCTGAAGAGGTCACCGACATGCAGCGGTCGATCAAGGGCGAGGTCATCGCGGCCACGTTCGACCGTCCGCCGCAGGACCACACCACGGTGGCGGAGCTGGCCATCGAGCGGGCCAAGCGCCTCGTCGAGCTTGGGCACGACGTCGTCGTGCTGCTCGACTCGGTGACCCGGCTCGGTCGGTCGTACAACCTGGCGGCGCCGGCCAGCGGCCGGATCATGTCGGGTGGTATCGACTCCACGGCGCTGTACCCGCCGAAGCGCTTCCTCGGCGCGGCCCGCAACATCGAGAACGGCGGGTCGCTGACCATCATCGCCACGGCGCTGGTGGAGACCGGGTCCATGGCGGACACGGTCATCTTCGAGGAGTTCAAGGGCACCGGCAACGCCGAGTTGAAGCTGGACCGGAAGATCGCCGACAAGCGGACCTTCCCGGCCATCGACATCAACCCGTCCGGTACGCGTAAGGAAGAGGTCCTGCTCGCACCGGAAGAGCTGGCCATCATCCACAAGCTCCGGAAGGTGCTGCACTCGCTGGACTCGCAGGCCGCGATGGATCTTCTGCTGGACCGGCTCAAGCAGTCCCGCACGAACATCGAGTTCCTGATGCAGATCGCGAAGTCGACGCCGGGGGAGTAACCATCCCCGGGTGACGACGAAGGGGCACGGCCATCGCGGCCGTGCCCCTTCGTCATGTTTCCGAGCCGACATCCGCAGCCGGCGGGCGATGACCTCCACGCCGTCAGATGATGGAATTTTCCTTCGGTTCAGTCGACAGGTATTGAAACTTCTATTCATCGCCGGGTTGACTGTCGTCCATGCGTACCCGCAGACGATCCGCCCGCCGCACCGGCGTCCTGCTGCTGACGCCGCTGCTCGCCCTGGCCCTGTCGCCGCCGGCCACCGCCGCACCCACCATCGACCCGCCCACACCGGCCTCACCGTCCGTGGCCTCACCCACCATCGCCGAGGAAGCGCCGCCCGCGTCCTCCCGCCCGGCCGGCTCGGTCAGCCTGTCCGCCGCGCCGACGGTCGCGACCGCCCCGACCACCGGCGCTGGTGGTCTGGAGCCGGCCGGTGGGCTGGAGACCACGAAGGCCACCCGGCCGGTCGCGCCGGGCGTGCAACTGACGTCCTTCGACCGGTACGACGCCGAGGGCTGGCTGCGCGCCGACGCGCTCACCACCGACCTGGCCGGCGGCTCCACGGTCGACTACGTCAACTCCGGCGCGGTCAGCCGGGCCGAGCCCCTGCGAAAGGCGGTGGACCAGTCGCGCGCTGTCGCCGCGGTCAACGGCGACTTCTTCGACATCAACAACTCCGGTGCCGCCCAGGGCGTCGGCGTCCGTGACGGCGAGCTGATCCAGTCGGGGGTCAACGGTCATCGCAACGCGGTGGCGGTCACCACCAACGGGGTCGGGCGGGTGATCGAGGTGAACTTCGACGGCAGCGCCGCCCTGCCCACCGGGCCGGTCCCGCTGACCCAGTTCAACAACATGGTGCAGGCCGACGGCATCGGCGCCTTCACCGAGCTGTGGGGGACGTACTCCCGGCAGCGTGCCGTGGAGGGCGCGGTCCGGGTGGTCGAGGTCACCGTGACCGGCGGTCGGGTGGCCGCGGTGGGAAGCGTGGCCGGTAGCGGCCCGATCGTCGCGGGCAGCACCGTGCTGCTCGGCCGCGACCTCGGCGCGGACGCGCTTGCCGGTCTGCGCCCCGGTGACCCGGTGGCGGTCGCCTGGCGGCCGAAGCCGTCCGACGGCAGCACCCTGCACGCGGCGGTCGGGGGCGGCAACGTCCTGGTCCGCGACGGCGTCGTGCAGGCCATCGCCGACCCGACCCTCGCACCCCGCACCGCCGTCGGGTTCAGCGCCGACGGTCGAAAAATGATCATGCTGACGGTGGACGGCCGTCAGGTCGACAGCCGCGGCGTGACGCAGACCGAGATGGGCCGGATGATGGCCGAGTTGGGCGCCCACCACGCGCTCAACCTGGACGGTGGCGGATCGTCCACGCTGCTGGCCCGGGAGCCGGGCGCGCCCGCCGTGCAGCTGGAGAACGGCCCCTCCGACGGCAGCGAGCGGGCCGTGCCCAACGGCCTGGCCATCTACGCGCCGAAGGGCAGCGGGCGACTCACCGGCTACTGGGTCGAGACGGCCAGCGACCCCACCGCCGCCCCGGGCGTCTCACCGGTGCGAGGTGGACGGCCCGACCGGGTCTTCCCGGGGCTGACCCGCACACTCACCGCATCCGGCTACGACGAGACGTACGGGCCGGCGGCCGGCGCCCCCACCTGGCGGGCGACCCCGGCGGTACGCGGCCGGGTCGACAGGGACGGCGTGTTCCACGCCGCCGCGCCGGGGGCCAGCACGGTCACCGCCGGACGGGGGCGGGTCACCGGCTCGCTGAACCTCACGGTGCTCGGCCCGCTGGCCCGGATCGGCACCACCGCGCCGCGGGTCGGGCTGACCGGCCGGGACGGTGACGCCCTGGTCGGCGTCGTCGGATACGACGCCGAAGGCAACACCGCGCCGATCGAGCCGAACGACCTCACCCTCGACTACGACCGGGACCTGCTGCGGATCACCCCCACCGGGGACGGCAACCTGTCCATCGCTGCTTTACGGGACACCGGCTCCGGCCTGGTGACCGTTCACGTCGGACGTACGAGCGCGGTCCTGCCGGTCACCGTCGGGCTGACCGACGTGCCGGTCGCCGGTTTCGACGACGCCGCGTCCTGGCGGTTCAGTCAGGCCCGTGCCAGCGGTTCGGTGGCGCCGGCGCCCGGGCACACCGGCACCGGCCTGCGAATGTCGTACGACTTCAGCCAGTCCACCGGCACGCGGGCCGCGTACGCCGACCCGCCCGCCTGGATCGAGGTGCCCGGTCAACCGCAGGCCTTCGGGATGTGGATCCACGGCAACGGCACTGGGGAGTGGCCCAGCCTGCACCTGCACGACGCCCAGGACACGCAACACGTGCTGCGTGGCCCACTGATCACCTGGACCGGTTGGCGGTACGTGGAGTTCGCGGTGCCGGCCGGGGTGCAGTACCCGGTGCGGGTACGCCGCTTCTACGTGGCCGAGACGAACGCGGCGGCGCAGTACACCAGCGAGGTGATCATCGATGACCTGGTGGCGAAGGTGCCCCCGACCGTCGACGTGCCGCAGGTGGCCCTGCGTACCGATCGGGTGGTGGTCCGCGACGGCACTGTGGACGGCGCGCCGTGGCGGTTCGCTGTGCTCTCCGACGCCCAGTTCGTCGCCGCCGACCCGGACAGCGACCTGGTCGCCCAGGCCCGGCGGACGTTGCGCGAGGTGCGGGCGGCCCGGCCGGACTTCCTCCTGATCAACGGCGACTTCGTGGACACCGCCTACCCGGCCGACTTCGCGCTGGCCCGGCGGATCCTCGACGAGGAGTTGGGCGACGCGCTGCCCTGGTACTACGTGCCCGGCAACCACGAGATCATGGGCGCTCCGATCAGCAACTTCGCGGCCGCGTTCGGTGCCACCTCCCGGGTGTTCGACCACAACGGCACCCGGTTCGTCACGCTGAACTCGTCCACCGGGACGCTGCGCGGCGGAGGCTTCGACCAGGTACGGATGCTCCGCGAGGCGCTGGACGCCGCGGCCACCGACCGGCGCGTGGGTTCGGTCGTCGTCCTGCACCACCACCCGACGCGTGACCCCAGCCCGGCGCAGGCCAGCCAGCTCGGCGACCGCAAGGAGGCGGCGTTGCTGGAACAGTGGCTGGCCGACTTCCAGCACCGCACCGGCAAGGGCGCGCTGTTCGTGGGCGGGCACGTCGGCACGTTCCACGCCGACCGGGTGGACGGGGTGCCGTACGTGATCAACGGCAACGCCGGCAAGACGCCGTCCACCCCGGCCGACCAGGGCGGCTTCACCGGTTGGACGGAGTTCGGCGTGGACCCGGTGACCCCGGCCGAGGCCGACCGGGCCCGTCGTGACCCCCTCGCCGAGGGCCCGCGTTGGGTGGACGCGGAGTTCCACGCGCACGCCGACCGCCTCACCGTGGCCGCCCCGGCCAGCGTCGCGGTCGGCACCCCCGTCGCGGTCACCGCCACGCTGACCCAGCCCGACGGGCGTACGGTCCCGGTGGCCGCACCGGTCAGCGCCGACTGGTCGGCGTCGCCGGGAGTGCACGTCGGTTCGGCGGCCGGGGTGCGCCCCTGGCACACCGCCCGGTTCGACCCGGCCACCGGCACCCTGACGGCACTGCGGCCCGGCGCGCCGATACGCCTGACGGTCGAGGTGAACGGCGCGCGTGCCGAGGCCACCATCACCGTCACCGGGTGAACCGTCCGGACGGGCCCCACGCGCGGGGCCCGTCCGGACACCTCAGAAGTCGCCGTCGGCCACCTGGAAGACGGTGAGGCCCAGGGATCGCCACATCTGGACCACCTGGACGCGGTCGTCGAAGACCCCGGCCACCCGGTAGCGGTCCCGGATCTCCCGGTCGTAGATCTCCCGCTTGACGATCGAGTCCTTCCGGGCGTCGCCGACGGCGCGCAGGTGCAGGCCCAGGTACGGCACTCGTACGTGCCGGGCCAGCCACGCCTCGGTGGCCGCGCGGGCGGAGGCGTCCCGCCCCGAGCAGAAGACCACCCCGTACCCTGCGGCGTGCATCGCCCGGACCGCCGCGATCACCGCCGAGTTCGGCTGGTCCTGACCCACCCGGGTCATGTCGTACGGGCTGCGGGAGACGGCCAGCGCGACTGTGCCGTCGATGTCCACCAGGACGATCTCCGGTGGCTCGGTCGACGGCGGGTGCACCACGGCGGGTCGCCCGGTGCGGGCCTGCGGCACCGGCAACGGCAACTCCCGGCCCTGAAGGTAACGCTCGTGTAGCCGGCGGATCGCGTCCGCGCCGACCTGGTCGGTGGCCGGGCGGGCGGCGTCGCGGCGCAGGCACTCGTCCAGCGGCACGTCGGTGAAGTCGTGCACCTCGAAGTCCGCGCCGTGGCGGGCGGCCAGCTCGGCCCAGCCGCGCAGGGTCCGCGCGCGCAGGTTGGTGTCGTCCACGCAGACGTCCGCTCGGGCCCGCAGCAGCGCCTCGACCTGAGCCTGCTGTACGGCCGTCACCTGCGCCTCGGCCCACTGGGTGAACAGCCGTTCGCCGTGCAGCATCCGACGCAGATCGTCCCGGTTCACCCGCGCCACGGACGGCTGGAGCGTGCGGGCGAACGTCGTCTTGCCTGAGGCGGGCAGTCCCCGGGTGGCGATCAGACGGGTCATCGGCCCACCTCCGGCTCGACGGGCGTACCCCGACCGGGGTACCTGGCGGCGGTCCGCCGGGTGCGCGAATGCCCCGCCGGGCGGCGGGAATGCGGATGGGTAGGCACGTGTTGACGATGCCGGACGAGGTGTGCGGCCCGATTACCGGGTCGGCTCAGGCCCATGGCACACTGGTCAATCGGCCACCGGTTCCGGTTCACGCCCGAGCCCGTCGCGTACGGCGCGACGAGCGATGACGGCGACCCGGCGACCACCAACGAGAGGACCGAGGCGATGAAGGCAAACATCCACCCGGAGTACGTGACCACCGAGGTCAGCTGCTCCTGTGGCAACACGTTCACGACCCGCAGCACCGCCAAGGGCGGCACGATCCACGCCGAGACCTGCAGCGCCTGCCACCCGTTCTACACCGGTAAGCAGCGCGTTCTCGACACCGCCGGCCGGGTCGCGAAGTTCCAGCAGAAGTACGCCAAGGTTCAGGCCAAGAAGGCCAAGTAACTCCTCGTTCGGCGCCCGCGTCCGGTTTTTCACCGGACGCGGGCGCCGTCCGCGTTTTCCTCCATTTCCGCCCGGCCGCTGGCCCCGGCCCCGGCCCGGTCGTCGCGCACCGTCGAAGGAGCATCCGCAGCATGAGCAGCGAGCGTCTGGCCGGCCTTCTCGACGAGTACGCGGAGCTGGAGAAGCGGTTGGCCGATCCGGCCATCCACGCCGACCAGGCCACCGCGCGCAGGGTCGGCCGCCGGTACGCCGAGCTGGTGCCGCTGCACAAGGCCGCCGACGAGTTGGAGCAGGCCCGCGCCGATCTGGGCGCGGCTCGCGAGCTGGCCGCCGAGGACCCGTCCTTCGCGGCTGAGGCGGACGCCATCGCCGGGTCCCTGCCGGTGTTGGAGGAACGGCTCGCCGAGCTGCTCATTCCGCGCGACCCGCACGACGCCAAGGACGTGATCGTCGAGATCAAGGCCGGTGAGGGTGGCGAGGAGTCAGCGCTGTTCGCCGGTGACCTGCTGCGGATGTACACCCGGTACGCCGAGCGGCACGGCTGGGTCACCGAGGTGATCGACGCACAGGATTCCGACCTCGGCGGAGTCAAGGACGTCTCCCTGGCGATCAAGACCAAGGGTGTGCCGGACGGTGGCAACGGTGTCTGGTCGCGGCTCAAGTGGGAGGGCGGCGTGCACCGGGTGCAGCGTGTCCCGGTGACGGAGTCGCAGGGCCGGATCCACACCAGCGCCGCCGGGGTGCTGGTGCTTCCGGAGGCCGAGGACGTCGACGTCACGATCGACCAGAACGAGCTGCGCATCGACGTGTTCCGCTCGTCCGGCCCGGGTGGCCAGTCGGTGAACACCACCGACTCGGCGGTGCGGATCACTCACCTGCCGACCGGCATCGTCGTCTCCTGCCAGAACGAGAAGTCCCAGTTGCAGAACCGGGAGCAGGCGATGCGGATCCTGCGGGCCCGGCTGCTCGCCGCCGCCCAGGAGCAGGCCGACGCCGCCGCCTCGGACGCGCGCAAGGCCCAGGTGCGCACCGTGGACCGCTCGGAGCGGATCCGCACCTACAACTTCCCGCAGAACCGGATCACCGATCACCGGATCGGCTACACCGCGTACAACCTGGATCTGGCGCTCGGCGGCGAGCTGGACGGGGTGCTGGACGCCCTCACCGAGGCCGACCGGGCCGCCCGGCTGGCCGGCGACACCGAGCTGACCCGCCGCTGACCCGACCTCGGCCCCTCGCCGTCCGGGTCGATCATGGACTTGTGGTGGGTTGATTGTGGCGTCGTGGGCCTTTTGTGGGGCACCACAACTCCATGATCGACCCTGCGAGGGGTGATCAGCTTGCGCGCGGCCGGGTCTTGGCGCGGAGCATCTCGCGGTCGGCCTGCTCGAACGCGACGCTGAGCGCGTCGCGCAGCCCGCTGCCACCGGAGACCTCGGCGAAGCCGATGCTGACCCCGACCGGGGTGCCCGGGACCAACGACTCCCAGTCCTCCAGGCGGACCGCCGCCTCGATCCGGCGGGCCACCTCGGCGGCCTCGATCATGCCGGTGTCCGGCAGCACCACCACGAATTCGTCACCGCCGTAGCGGGCCACGAAGTCGTCCCGGCGCATCACCCGGTTGATCACGCCGGCGATGCGTTGCAGCACCAGGTCGCCCGAGTGGTGCCCGTGCCGGGTGTTGACCGCCTTGAACCCGTCCAGGTCGCAGACGCCGATCACCACTCGATCGCCGCGGGTGACCACTGCCGTGATGTAGCGCTCCAACCGGCGGCGGTTGGGCAGCCCGGTGAGCGGGTCGGTCAACGCCTCGCCCTCGAAGCGTGCCGCCTCACGGCGCATCTCCTCGTGGTCGATGCGGGCGGCGATGCCGTCGATGTAGACGTCGCGCAGCCGGTCGTTGCGCTGCGCGGCGAGCCGGAACGCCAGCCGGTCGGCCCGGTGCGCCGCCAGGTGGTCCCCGGCACGGGTCAACGCGATGCTGCGCAGCCGGGCCGGCTCGGCCGCCCCGAGCGTCTCGTTGGAGACCTGGACGGTGTCCAGTCGGGCGACCGCCTCGATCGGCCGACCGTCGGCGACGGCGAGGCACACCTGCCCGAGCTGACGCAGGTCGCGGGCGCGGGCGCTGTCCCCGCCGTGGGTCATCAACCGGGCCGGCTCGGGGCCTTCGGTCGCCACCTGATCGCCGAGCGCGGCCTGTCGAGCTGCCGCGTAGCCGTACGCGGCGAGGCTGCTCGGGCGTAGCTGGGCCGCCCGCCCGGCGCGGACGAAGCGGGTCAGGTCGGCGGCCACGTCCCGGAGCACCCGCAGGCAACCGTCGCTGTCGCCGTTGTGGTCGAGGGCCACCGCGTTGCGCAGTCGGATGCCCGGCGCGGCGAACGTCTCCTCCGGGATCCCGGCGGTCAGCCCGAGCTGTCGGGCCCGCTCGATGGCCCCCAGGGCGTACCCGTGGAAGCTGAGGTAGCTGTAGGCCATGGCCAGGTCGTGCCAGCCCCAGGCGGTGTCCCGGTCCGGGTCGGCGACGGCGCCCAGAGCCCGGGCCGCCCGGACGAGGTGCATGACGCAGCGGTCCAGTGCGCCCTGGTGGTGCGCGGCGAGCGCGGCAAGGGCGTTGAGGTGACCGTGCAGATAGGGCTCGGCGAGGTCGCGGACCGCCGCCGACGCCTCTTCGATGGCCCGGGTGAACTCCGCCGTCCGACCGAGATTGATCAGCGCGGAGAGTCGCTGCACCATGGCGTCCGCTCGCGCCGCCGGGCCGTCGGTGGTGCGGATCACACGCTCCAGCAGGACGTACGCCTCCGCGGAGCGGCTGGCCTCCTGCAACGCCCGGGCGTGCGTCAGGGCGTCAACCTGGTCATCGACCCGGTCGAGCCAGCCCACCCGTCAACCTCCTGTCGTGCGCGCCTGGGCGCACCTGTTCGTCACGTCGCCCGCGACGCTTCATGATTATGTCGTGAGTACTTTGCCGCAACACCCCCCCGAAGGGACAGGTCCGATCCGGCCGTCCGCCGCGGTGGCCCGAGCGGCCCGCGCCCTCGCCGCCGCCGGGGTCGGCTCCGCCCGGGTGGAGGCCGAGTTGCTGGCGGCGTACGTGCTCGGGGTTCCCCGGGGTCGGTTGGCCATCGCCGACGACCTGAGCGACGACCAGGTGGTGCGGCTCGACGAGTTGACGCGCCGACGCGCCGCGCGTGAGCCGTTGCAGCACCTGACCGGGCGGGCCGGGTTCCGGCACCTGGAGCTGTCGGTCGGCCCGGGTGTCTTCGTGCCCCGCCCGGAGACCGAGCTGTTGGCCGGCTGGGGCGTCGAGCAGGCCCAGGGGCGGCCCGACCCGGTGGTGGTGGACCTGTGCAGCGGTTCGGGCGCGATCGCCCTCGCGGTGGCTCAGGAGCTGCCGGGAGCGCGGGTGATCGCCGTGGAGCGGTCCGCGGGGGCGCTGGTGTGGCTGCGGCGCAACGCGGCGGAGCGCGCCGCGGCGGGGGACCGGCCGATCGAGGTGGTCGAGGCGGATGTGACAGCGCCGGACCTGCTGGCCGAGCTGGTGGGCCGGGTGGACGTGCTGCTCTGCAACCCGCCGTACGTGCCGGACGACGTGGTGGTCCCGCCGGAGGTGGCCGGGCACGACCCGGCGGAGGCGGTCTTCGGCGGCGCGGACGGTCTGGTGGTGATCCGGCCGGTCGTCGCCCGGGCGGCGGCGCTGTTGCGCCCGGGGGGTGCGTTCGGCGTCGAGCACGACGACACCCACGGCGCGGCTGTGCCCGAGCTGCTCGCCCAGGACGGCGGCTTCACCGCTGTCGCGGAGCATCTGGACCTCACCGGGCGTCCCCGCTACGCGACCGCGTCCCGACGGGCGGACGGCCAGCACGCCCCGATCGGGGCGGCGTGGCAGACTGACTCCTCGTGATGCTCTACGACTGCCGATCGCCCGCCGATCGGGACCGCGGCATCGCCGCGGCGATCGAGGCGGTCAAGAACGGCGAGCTGGTCGTTCTCCCGACGGACACCGTGTACGGGATCGGCGCGGACGCGTTCACCCCGTACGCGGTCAAGGCGCTGCTCGATGCCAAGGGCCGGGGTCGGCAGATGCCGCCGCCGGTGCTGATCGGCTCGCGGCACACCCTGGACGGGTTGGTCTTCTCGCTGCCCACGGCCGCCCGGGACCTCGTGGAGGCGTTCTGGCCGGGTGCCCTGACGATCGTGGTCGAGCACTCGCCGAGCCTGCAGTGGGACCTGGGCGACAAGACCGGCACGGTGGCGGTGCGGATGCCGCTGCACCCGGTGGCGTTGGAGGTGCTGCGCGAGACCGGCCCGATGGCGGTCTCGTCGGCCAACAAGACCGGCCAGCCGGCAGCGGTCACCGCCGACGAGGCACGTGACCAGCTCAGCTACTCGGTGCGGGCCTACCTGGAGGCCGGCCCCTGCCCGGATCCGGTGCCCAGCACGATCGTCGATCTGACCGGTGAGGTGCCGCAGCTGCTGCGGGCCGGGGCGATCCCGTTGGAGAAGTTGCGCGACGTGGTTCCGGATCTCGTCGACGGTCGGGCGGTCTGAGTGCCCCCGTTCACTGTTCTGCACGTCTGCATGGGCAACATCTGCCGCTCGCCGATGGCGGAGCGGCTGCTGGCCCTGGCGGTGCGGGAGCGGCTGACCCGGCGTTCGCAGGACCCGGCCCAGGCCGAGGAGCTGGTGCACAGCCACAGCGCTGGCACGGGTGGCTGGCACGCGGGTGAGGAGATGAACCCGCCGGCGGCACGGCAGGTCACCGGCCGTGGTGGGGACGTGGCGGGGTTCGCCGCGCGCAAGCTGCGCTCGGACCACATCGACGCCGCCGACCTGGTCCTGACCGCCACCGCCGACCAGCAGGAGTACGTGGTGGCGCTTCGTCCGGACGCGGCGGCCCGCACGTTCGTGCTGGGCGAGTTCGGCCGGCTGCTGGCCGCCGTGGACACCGCCGCGCTGCCGCCTGGTGACGCCACCCCGGAGGCCGTGTACGCCCGGGGGATGGCCCTGGTGGCGGCGGCGCACGACGCGCGGCTCGGCGCCTCGGCGCTGACCACCGATGATCTGGATGACCCGTGGGGTCGTGGCGACCAGTGCTTCAGCCGGGTCGCCGACGAGATCGAGGAGACGGTCCACCCGCTGGCCGGCGCGCTGCTGCCCTGAGCGTGGTGCGAGTTTCCTCCGGGTTTGGGGAAAACCCAGGGCCAAAGGGGCGTTCCGGGTCATTCTGAACGGGTCCTAGCGTGACCGGCTCCTGCGGGGAGAGCTGATGATCCGGGCCCAACTCGACAAACTGCTGACCGTGGTGATCGCCGGAGTGCTGGCCGGGTTGGTGCTGGCCGCCGCCGCACTGCCCGCGGCCCTGGTCTTCGGGATCGGCTTCAGCGCCCTGTCGACGCCGTACTCGGAGCTGCCGAACACACTCCGGACGCCGCCCACCGCGCAGCGCTCCAACCTATACGCCAACGACGGCACCACCCTGATCACCTCCTTCTACCAGGAGGACCGGGTAGACGTGCCGCTGCACGAGGTGGCTCCGGTCATGCGCCGGGCGATCGTGGCCGCCGAGGACGTCCGGTTCTACCAGCACAGCGGGGTCGACCTGCGGGGCGTCGTGCGCGCGTTCACAGTCAACAAGCGCGACGGCCAGACCCGGCAGGGCGCCTCCACGCTGACCATGCAGTACGTCCGCAACGTGCTCAGCAACGACCCTCGGCTGACCGAGGCGCAGCGGGACGCCGCCACCGAGCTCACCACCGTCCGCAAGCTCCAGGAGATGCGGTACGCGCTCGCGTTGGAGCGCGAACTCGACAAGGACGAGATCCTGACCCGTTACCTCAACATCGCCTACTTCGGTGCCGGGGCGTACGGCATCGCGGCGGCCAGCAAGCGGTACTTCTCCCGCTCCCCGGCCGAACTGACCCTGGCCCAGGCGGCACTGCTCGCCGGTCTGGTGCGCTCGCCGGACAGCGACGACCCGATCAACGGCGACGCCGACAGCGCGGTGTCCCGACGGTCGTACGTGTTGGAGCGGCTCGTGGAGACGGGGCAGGTGCCGGCGGACGCGGCGGCGGCGGCCCGAGCCGAACCGCTGCAACTGCTGCCCAGCGAGACCCCGAACGACTGCACGGGTGTGCCCGACGCGCACCGCGACTGGGGCTTCTTCTGCGACTGGTTCACCCGCTGGTGGAGCAGCCAGTCCGCGTTCGGGGCGACCGCCGACGAACGGCAGCGCACGCTGCGCCGGGGCGGTTTCTCGATCGTGTCGTCGCTGGACCCGGGGGTGCAGCGGGCCACCACCGAGCAGGTGCTGAAGATCTACGCGCCGACCAGGGCCGAGGCGGTGCCCACCGCGGTGGTGCAACCAGGCACCGGGCGGGTGCTGGCCATGTCGGTGAACCGCTCCTACAGCGTGGCGGACAACCCGGTCGGGCAGAAGAACCGACCGAACACCGTCAACCAGTTGGTCGCCGGCGGCGGCGCGATCGAGGGGTACCAGGGCGGCTCGACGTTCAAGCTCTTCACCCTGCTCGCCGCGCTGGAGTCCGGCCTGCCGCTGTCGACCGACTTCGTGGCGCCGACCCAGTTGCTCACCCGCTTCCCGGTGACCGGGGCAGCGAGCTGCGACGGACGCTGGTGTCCGGCGAACGCCAGCCCGTCGTCGATGGACGGCCCCCGCACCATGTGGAGCGCGTTCGGCCGCTCGGTGAACACGTACTTCGCCTGGCTCACCGAGAAGGTTGGCGCCGACCGGGTGGTGGAGATGGCCGAGCGGCTCGGCATCGTGCTGCGGGCCGAGTCCGACGCCAAGCTGGCCCGCTACGGCGCGAAGGACTGGGGTCCGTTCACCCTGGGCGTGGCCGCGACCACCCCGTTGGACCTGGCCAGCGCGTACGCCACAGTGGCAGCCGAAGGGACCTGGTGCGCGCCCCTGCCGGTGGTGTCGATCACCGACTCGGGCGGCCGACCGGTCGACGCCGCCAAGCCGGACTGCCGACAGGTGCTCGACCCCGACGTGGCACGGGCGGCCACCGACGCGGCCCGCTGCCCGGTCGGCGACCAGTCGATGTACGGGCGCTGCGACGGCGCCACCGCACCCGGGCTGCGGGCGAAGCTCGGCCGCCCGGTGGCGGGCAAGACCGGCAGCTCCGAGCGGTACGAGACGGAGACGGTGGTGGCGTTCACGCCGCAACTCGCGGTCGCCTCGATGGCCGCGAACCCGGACGATCCCCGGGACGCGGTCGGTCAGGCGGTGCAGGCCCAGATGGTGAACGCGGTCGGCGAGGTGCTCGCCTTCGCCCTGCGCGACCAACCGGTCCGCGATTTCGTTCCGCCGAGCGAACGCGCCGCCTTCCAAACCCAACCCCAAGCCGGCAACTAACCCCACCCCACCCCGGGCCCCGCCCCAGCCCGGTCGATCATGGACTTGTGGTGGGCATTGAATCCACAAGCGCCCTTTTTGTGGGCACCACAACTCCATGATCGACGCGGGTGACGCGCGACGCGGGGTAGCGCGAGACGCACCCCGCCTCACTCCCGCGATCTTGCAGTTTCTGTTGCGACAAAGGGCGCATTAGCTCTCAAATCGACAACACAAAGTGCAAGATCGCGGAGTGGGGCTGGCGGGAGTGGGGCGGGGCGGGGTGCGGCGGCGCGGGCGACGTGAGCGATGCCGCCGCGCGGGGAGGCAAGGGAGACAGGGGAGGCGCGGGAGGCGCGGGGTGGTTAGCGGGGCTGTTCGGCGTTGCGGGCTATGTTGCGGGCCATTCCGCCGAAGACCACCGCGTGGAACGGGGCCACCGACTTCCAGTAGGCGTGCCCCGGAAGGCCGCGCGGCAGGAAGACGGCGCGTTGCTGGTAGCGGCTGCGGCCGTCGTCGGCCGGAAGGACCCGCATCTCCAGCCAGGCCCGGCCGGGCAGGCGCATTTCGGCGCGTAGGCGCAGCAGCTCGCCCGGGATGATCTCCTCGACTCGCCAGAAGTCCAGCGCCTCGCCGACCTGGAGGCGGTGCGGGTCGCGTCGACCTCGCCGCAGCCCGACCCCGCCGACCAGCCGGTCCAGCCAGCCGCGGATCGACCAGGCGAGGGGGAACGAGTACCAGCCGTGTTCGCCACCGACGCCCTCGACGACCCGCCAGAGCGCGGTGGGTGGTGCGTCAACCGCTCGCTCCCGGACGTCGGTGTAGGCGGTGCCACCGGACCACACCGGGTCGGTGGGCAGTGGCTCGGCGGGCGCGTCCGGGCCGCTCGCTGTGGACCAGCGGGTCTCCACCTGGGCGTCGCGCACCTTGGCCAGCGCCAGCGCCACCGCCTCGTCGAAGCCGGTCAGCCCGCCGGGCGGGTCGGGGATGTAGCGGGCGATGTCGTGTTCGTGGGCGACCGCTTCGTGGATCAGGCTCTCCACCAGGGGGCGGGCAATCTTGTTCGGCACCGGGGTGATCAGCCCGACCCAGTGCGAGGAGAGGGACGGGGTGAGCGGGCGGACCGGCACGATGATCCGCCGGCGCAGCCCGGCCACCCGGGCGTAACGCTGCATCATCTCGCGGAAGGTCAGTACGTCCGGACCGCCGACGTCGAAGCCCCGGTTGACCTCGGCCGGCAGTTTGGCGCAGCCGGCCAGGTAGTGCAGCACGTCGCGGACCGCGATCGGTTGGATCCGGTTGCGGACCCAACGGGGGGTGATCATGGCGGGCAGCCGCTCGGTCAGGTAACGCAGCATCTCGAACGACGCCGAGCCGGACCCGATGATCACCGCGGCGCGGAGCACCGCGGTGGGCACCCCGCTGCCCAGCAGGATCCGGCCGACCTCGGCACGGGACCGCAGGTGCGGGGACGGGACCTCCGCGTCGGACGCCGGCTCGGGGCCGCCCAGGTAGACGATCCGCCGTACGCCGGCCGCGCGCGCGGCGGCCGCGAAGTTGGTCGCCGCCGCCCGGTCGGCCGCCTCGAAGTCGGACCGGCCCAGCGAGTGCACCAGGAAGTACGCGACGTCCACGTCGGCGAACGCGGCGGGCAGCGTCTCCGGCCGACTCAGGTCTCCTTCGACGATCTCGGCCGCCGAGGCCCAGGGCACGTCGCGTAGCCGTACCGCCTTGCGGGCGAGGCAGCGCACTGTGTGCCCGTCGGCGAGCAGCAGCGGCGTCAGCCGCCCGCCGACGTAGCCGGTAGCGCCGGTGACGAGGCATCTCACGGGTTCCAGTGTGCGGCCCCCTAGACTCGTTCGCTGTGGAGACCGAGACGAGCACCTTCTGGGGGCCGGATTTCGCGCAGCTCAGGGCCACCGACCCGGAGATCGCCGGGGTGGTCCTCGGCGAGTTGGACCGGTTGCGCGGCGGCCTGCAGCTCATCGCCAGCGAGAACCTGACCTCGCCGGCGGTGCTGGCCGCGCTCGGTTCGACGCTGACGAACAAGTACGCCGAGGGTTACCCGGGCCGGCGCTACTACGGCGGTTGTGCCGAGGTGGACCGGGCCGAGGAGATCGGCATCGCCCGGGCCAAGGAACTCTTCGGGGCCGAGCACGCGAACCTCCAGCCGCACTCCGGGGCGAGCGCCAACCTGGCCGCGTACGCCGCGTTGGTGCAGCCGGGGGACACGGTGCTGGCGATGGACCTGCCGCACGGCGGGCACCTCACCCACGGCAGCCGCGTGAACTTCTCCGGCAAGTGGTTCCACCCGGTCGGCTACCCGGTCCGGCCGGACACCGAGCAGATCGACTACGACGAGGTACGGGACCTGGCGCGGGCGCACCGACCCAAGCTGATCATCTGTGGGGCCACCGCGTACCCGCGCCTGATCGACTTCGCGCGGTTCCGGGAGATCGCCGACGAGGTCGGCGCGTACCTGATGGTGGACGCTGCGCACTTCATCGGCCTGGTCGCCGGTCGGGCGATCCCGTCCCCGGTGCCGTACGCCGATGTCGTCTGCGCCACCACCCACAAGGTCCTGCGCGGGCCGCGCGGCGGCATGATCCTGTGCCGCGAGTCGCTGGCCCAGCGGATCGACAAGGCGGTCTTCCCGTTCACCCAGGGCGGCCCGCTGATGCACGCGGTCGCGGCCAAGGCGGTCGCGTTGCGCGAGGCCGCCCAGCCGGAGTTCCAGACGTACGCCCGGCAGGTGGTCAGCAACGCCCAGGCGCTCGCAGCCGGGCTGGCCGACGAGGGGATGCGCCCGGTGTCCGGTGGCACCGACACCCACCTCGCCCTGATCGACCTGCGGGAGCTGGGGGTGACCGGCACCGAGGCCGAGCGCCGCTGCGACGCCGCGTCGATCACCCTGAACAAGAACGCCATCCCGTACGACCCGCAGCCGCCGATGGTGGCCTCCGGCATCCGGGTGGGCACACCGAGCGTCACCACGCAGGGGATGCGCGAGGGGGAGCTGCGTCAGGTGGCGACCCTGATCGCCCGTGCGGTGCGCACCGATCCCGGTGCTGCGGGCGGGGTCGACGAGTTGACCCGGCTCGGTGCCGAGGTGGCCGAGCTGGTCGCGGCGTTCCCGGCGTACCCCCGTGGCTGAGCCCGGGATGGTCGAGCCGGGCACCGACCGGCGGTGGCGGCTGCGGCACCTGCCGGTGTTGCTGGCCGCGTCGGCGGCGCTTGCCGTGGTCGCCGCTGTGGTGGGCGGGGTGACCGGCGGTGTGACGGCAGCGGCCGGCGCGGCGGCCGGCGTGGGCGTCACGGTGCTCAGCTACACCCTCACCACGGTGGTGCTGGCGCGGGCCGACCAGGTTAACCCGCAGTTGCTGCTGCCGCTCGGTGTGGGCCTGTACGTGCTGAAGTTCAGCCTGTTGGGTGCGGTGCTGGTGGCGGTGGCGTCGACTGGTTGGCCCGGTTTGATCCCTCTTTGCCTTGGCATCGTCGCCGGGGTGGCAGTGTGGACAGCGGTGCACCTCTGGTGGCTGACCACGGTGCACGCTCGCCGGCCGCACGGCTGACCTGGCGGTCGTCCCAACCAGCGGACGCGCCGCAATGTGTCGGCCTCCGGTCATTTTCCGACGGGCGGAAGGGGAGTAGCGTGCCCACAGACGACGGCGCCCACGAGAAGCCCACACAACGACGGTTGTGCGGGGGGTGAGGCACAGCCTCGTCTTCCCGGCTGATATCGTTCGCCCCGTCATGGCTGGTGACCAAACCCCCCGTCCCGCCGGTGATTCGGACGATTATCCGTCCGGCGCCGGTCAGGGTTGGACCGCGCTCAGCTACCTCATCGGAGGAATGCTCGTGTGGGGTTTCATCGGCTGGCTGGTCGACCAGTGGCTCGATACAGGTGGCGTCGCCACCGGGATCGGCGTCGTGCTCGGCGTGACCGGGGGGATCATCCTCGTCGTCCGTCGGCTCGGCACGCCTACTTAGGAAGGGACACGGTGTTCGGACAGGCGAACGTTCTGGCAGCGGGCCAGGCGGCATTCCCACCCAGTGTGGACGACTTCTACCTGCCCGCGATCGTGCCCTGGGGCGCGGAGAACGCCCCGTGGTTCACCAAGTTCACGCTGATGATCTGGATCGCGGTCGGCGTTCTGATCATCTTCTTCCTGGCGACCTATCGGAACCCGCAGTTGGTGCCGACCAAGAAGCAGTGGTTCGCCGAGTCGATCTACGGCTTCGTGCGCAACAACATCTCGGTCGACATGATCGGTCACCAGGGCGTGCGGTTCGCTCCGTACTTCACGACGCTGTTCTGCTTCGTGCTGTTGACGAACTCGTTCGCGATCATTCCGTTCTTCCAGATCTCGCCGAACTCGCACATCGCCTTCCCGGCGATCCTCGCGGTGATCAGCTACGTGCTGTTCAACTACATCGGCATCCGGCACCACGGCTTCGGCAAATACTTCAAGCACGCCCTGATCCCGCCGGCACCGTGGTACATCCTGCCGCTGCTGATCCCGATCGAGGCGTTCTCGACTTTCATCATCCGGCCGTTCTCGCTGGCCGTCCGTCTCTTCGCGAACATGTTCGCCGGCCACATGCTCCTGCTGGTCTTCACGCTCGGCGGCTTCGCGATGCTCAACGCCAACGCCTGGCTGGCGCCGATCTCGGTGGTCTCCTGGGTGATGACAGTGGCGCTGACCCTCCTCGAGGCGCTGGTCATCGTCCTGCAGGCATACGTCTTCACCGTGCTGAGCGCGAGCTACATCCAGGGCGCGCTCGCCGAAGAGCACTGATCCACGCACCAACCGTTGTCGTCCCGCGTGAGAGTCACGCGTGATAACCAGGAGGAACCACACCAATGGACGCTAGCGTTCTCGCCGAGGTCACCGGTAGCACCGCTGCCATCGGCTACGGTCTCGCCGCCATCGGCCCGGGCATCGGCGTTGGCCTGGTCTTCGCCGCCTACATCCAGTCGACCGCCCGGCAGCCCGAGTCGTCGCGCATGACCCTGCCGTACGTCTGGATCGGCTTCGCCGTCATCGAGGCGCTCGCGCTGTTCGGCATCGCCTTCGGCTTCATCTGGGCCGGCTGATTCCGCCCCTTCCGACCGGGAGGTCACCCATGTTGTTCCTCCTCGCCGCCGAGGGTGGTGAGTCAGACCACAACCCGATCATTCCGATCTGGCAGGAGATCGTGGTCGGCACGGTCGCCTTCGCCGTGCTCTGCTTCGTGCTGATGAAGTTCGTCTTCCCGCGCATGGAGCAGACGTTCCAGGCTCGGGTCGACGCGATCGAGGGCGGCATCAAGCGCGCCGAGGCCGCCCAGGCCGAGGCGAACCAGCTGCTCGAGCAGTACCGTGCCCAGCTCGCTGAGGCTCGGACCGACGCCGCCAAGATCCGTGACGACGCGCGGGCCGACGCCGAGGGCATCCGTCAGGACATCCTCGCCAAGGCGCGGGAAGAGTCCGACCGGGTCATCCAGGCGGGCAAGGACGCGCTCGCCGCCGAGCGGGCCACCATCGTGCGCGAGCTGCGCGCGGAGGTCGGCACCATCGCGGTGGACCTGGCCAGCAAGATCGTTGGCGAGTCGCTGGCCGACGAGGCACGGCGTAAGGGCACCGTCGACCGGTTCCTGAGCGGTCTCGAGAGCACGGGGGCCCGCTGATGCAGGCCGCCAGCCGGGAGTCGTACAAGGTCGCGGCCGAGCGCCTCGACGCGTACGTCCGCGGCGCGGAGCCGTCGGCGGTGGCCTCCACCGCTGACGCCATCCTCTCCGTGGCGACCCTGCTGCGGCGTGAGCCGCGGCTGCGCCGGGCGCTCTCCGAGCCGGCCCGCTCCGGCGAGGATCGCGGAGCGCTGCTCGGCGACATGCTGGGTGGGCGGATCGGCGCGGACGCGCTCGACCTGCTCGTGTCGCTGGTCGCCGGCCGGTGGTCGGCACCGTCGGAGCTGCTCGACGGCACCGAGCGGCTGGGCGTGGAGGCGCTGCTGGCCAGCGCCGACAAGGCCGGCGAGCTTGGCGAGGTCGAGGACGAGCTGTTCCGCTTCGGCCAGGTCGTCTCCGGGCAGCCGGCGCTGAGCAATGCGCTCGCCGACCCGGTCGCCCCGGTCGAGCAGCGGGCCACCCTGGCCCGCGAGCTGCTCGCCGACAAGGCCCGCCCGGTCACCGTCCGCCTCGTCGAGGCGGCGCTCGGCGGGTTCGGGGGACGCTCCTTCAGCGGGGCGCTCACCCGGCTGGTCGAGCTGGCCGCCGACCGGCGTGACCGGCAGGTGGCGTACGTGACGGTCGCGGCCCCGTTGAGTGACGAGGACGAGCGTCGGCTGGGTGCGAGCCTCACCGCGATATACGGTCGAGAGGTCTCCGTCAAGCAGACGGTCGACCCCGCCGTTCTCGGTGGCGTGAGCGTCCGGGTCGGTTCCGACCTGTACGACGGCACCATCCTGCGCCGCCTCAACGAGACCCGCAACGCGCTCGCGAAGCGCTGAACGGCTTCGCCGCCCGCAATGCGGTGGTTCCGCCGCCTCACCGTTGGGGCGGCTCCGCCGCCGCAGCGCCCGGATTGACAGACGCCATTCGGACCGGTTGGTACTAGGTATCCCGGGCCCCTGAATTTTAAGGAAGCAGAGGATGGCCGAGCTGACCATCTCGACGGAGGAGATCCGCGGCGCCCTGGAGCGCTACGTCTCCTCTTACTCGTCCGACGTCTCCCGCGAGGAGGTCGGCACCGTCGCCGACACCGGCGACGGCATCGCCCACGTCGAGGGCCTGCCCTCGACCAAGACCAACGAGCTCCTGGAGTTCGAGGACGGCACGCTCGGCGTGGCGTTGAACCTCGACGTGCGGGAGATCGGCGTCGTCGTCCTCGGTGACTCCGCCAAGCTCGAGGAGGGCCAGCGGGTCAAGCGCACCGACCGGGTCCTCTCGGTCCCGGTCGGCGACGCCTTCCTCGGCCGCGTGGTCAACGCCCTCGGCCAGCCGATCGACGGCCTCGGCGACATCGCCGAGGAGGGCTACCGCGAGCTGGAGCTGCAGGCTCCGAACGTGATGGCCCGGCAGTCGGTGTTCGAGCCGCTGCAGACCGGCATCAAGGCCATCGACGCGATGACGCCGATCGGCCGGGGCCAGCGGCAGCTGATCATCGGTGACCGGAAGACCGGCAAGACCACCGTCGCGCTGGACGCCATCCTCAACCAGCGGGACAACTGGCGCACCGGCGACCCGAAGAAGCAGGTCCGCTGCATCTACGTCGCCATCGGCCAGAAGGCCTCCACCATCGCCTCGATCAAGGGGCAGTTGGAGGAGGCGGGCGCGCTGGAATACACCACCATCGTCGCCTCGCCGGCCTCCGACCCGGCCGGCTTCAAGTACCTCGCCCCGTACACCGGCTCGTCCATCGGGCAGCACTGGATGTACGGCGGCAAGCACGTTCTGATCGTCTTCGACGACCTGAGCAAGCAGGCCGAGGCGTACCGGGCCGTGTCGCTGCTGCTGCGTCGCCCGCCGGGCCGTGAGGCATACCCGGGTGACGTCTTCTACCTGCACTCCCGCCTGCTGGAGCGCTGCGCGAAGCTCTCCGACGAGCTGGGTGGCGGCTCGATGACCGGTCTGCCGATCATCGAGACGAAGGCCAACGACATCTCGGCCTTCATCCCGACCAACGTCATCTCGATCACCGACGGCCAGATCTTCCTGGAGACCGACCTGTTCAACCAGGGCGTTCGTCCGGCGATCAACGTCGGCACCTCGGTCTCCCGGGTCGGTGGCGCCGCGCAGGTGAAGCCGATGAAGAAGGTCTCTGGTTCGCTGCGGCTCAACCTGGCCCAGTACCGCGAGCTGGAGGCGTTCGCCGCCTTCGCCTCGGACCTGGACAAGGCCTCGCAGAACCAGCTGAACCGTGGTTCGCGTCTGGTGGAGCTGCTCAAGCAGTCGAACTACTCGCCGTTCCCGGTGCAGGAAGAGGTCGTCTCGGTCTGGTCCGGCGTCGAGGGCAAGCTCGACGACATCCCGGTCGGCGAGGTGCGGCGCTTCGAGTCGGAGTTCCTCCAGTACCTGCGGCACAAGCACGAGGGTGTCCTCGCGTCGATCGCCGACAACCAGTGGAACGACGACATCACCGGCTCCCTGGACACCGCGATCGCGGAGTTCAAGCAGGTCTTCCTCAACAAGGAGGACGAGCGCAAGGTCAACGACGCGCCGGCCACCCCGCTTGAGGGCGACGAGAACCGCGAGACGGTGACCCGCTTCCGCGACAGCGCGACCGACCGCCCGGCCGAGAGCTGATCCCATGGCGGCCCAGGTTCGCGTTCTTCGTCAACGAATCCGCTCGGCGAAGTCGATGAAGAAGATCACCAAGGCGATGGAGCTCGTGGCGACGAGCCGGATCGCCAAGGCCCAGGCCCGGGTGCAGGCGTCCCTGCCGTACGCCCAGGCCATCACCGGTGTGCTCACGGCGCTGGCGTCCAACGCGCGGATCGACCACCCGCTGCTCACCCCGCGCGAGCGGGTGCGGCGGGCGGGCGTCCTGTTGGTCACCAGCGACCGTGGCCTGGCCGGCGGTTACAGCTCCAACGCGATCAGGATGGCCGAATCGCTGATCGCGCGGCTCAAGGCGGACGGCAAGGAGCCGGTGCTCTACGTCATCGGGCGTAAGGGCGTCGGGTTCTACCGGTTCCGCGACCGGCCGATCGAGGCGAACTGGACCGGGTTCAGCGAGCAGCCGTCGTTCGAGGACGCCCGTACCGTGGGTGAGACGCTGATCAAGGCGTTCACCGCCGGTGCGGACGACGTCGACGGTGGCGCTGGCGCGGACGGGGTGCTCGGCGTCGACGAGTTGCACATCGTCTACACCGAGTTCCACTCGCTGATGACGCAGAACCCGGTCACGAAGATCATCGGCCCGATGCAGGTCGAGGACCGGCCGCGCTCCGAAGGGCTGCTGCCGGCGTACGAGTTCGAGCCCGAGGCGGAGGCGCTGCTCGACGCGCTCCTGCCGAGGTACATCAACACGCGGATCTACGCGGCGTTGCTCGAGTCGGCGGCGAGTGAGTCGGCGGCACGGCGGCGGGCGATGAAGAGCGCCACCGACAACGCCGAAGACATGATTGAGAAGTACACGCGTGAGATGAACTCGGCCCGTCAGG
The DNA here is from genome assembly GCF_040649115.1 of Micromonospora sp. NPDC049049. NCBI lineage: Bacteria > Bacillati > Actinomycetota > Actinomycetes > Micromonosporales > Micromonosporaceae > Micromonospora > Micromonospora sp. NPDC049049. The sequence continues at coordinate 77,789 of NZ_JBEZEX010000030.1, forward strand.
CCGGGATCACCCAGGAGATCAGCGAGATCGTCGGCGGCGCCAACGCGCTTGCCGCGTCGGGAAGTGAAGTGTGATGACTGCACCAGTAGAGACCAAGACGGCCACGGGTCGCGTGGTCCGGGTCATCGGCCCGGTCGTCGACGCCGAGTTCCCGCGCGACGGCATGCCGGCCCTGTTCAACGCCCTGAACGTCACGGTGAGCCTGTCCGGCGGTGAGAAGACGCTGACCCTGGAGGTCGCCCAGCACCTGGGTGACAACCTGGTCCGCGCCATCTCGATGCAGCCGACCGACGGTCTGGTTCGCGGCGCGGAGGTGCGTGACCGCGGCGAGCCGATCAGTGTGCCGGTGGGCGACGCGGTCAAGGGCCACGTGTTCAACGCGATCGGCGAGGTGCTCAACCTCAAAGAGGGCGAGACGTTCGAGGCCGACGACCGGTGGGGTATCCACCGCAAGGCCCCGGCCTTCGCGGACCTGGAGCCGAAGACCGAGATGCTGGAGACCGGCATCAAGGTGATCGACCTGCTCGCCCCGTACGTCAAGGGCGGCAAGATCGGTCTGTTCGGCGGCGCGGGCGTGGGCAAGACGGTGCTCATCCAGGAGATGATCACCCGTGTTGCCCGTAACTTCGGTGGTACCTCGGTCTTCGCCGGCGTGGGTGAGCGTACCCGTGAGGGCAACGACCTCATCGCCGAGATGACCGAGTCCGGCGTCATCGACAAGACCGCGCTGGTCTACGGCCAGATGGACGAGCCGCCGGGCACCCGGCTGCGGGTGGCGCTCTCCGCGCTGACCATGGCGGAGTACTTCCGCGACGTGAAGAAGCAGGAGGTGCTGCTCTTCATCGACAACATCTTCCGCTTCACCCAGGCCGGCTCCGAGGTCTCCACCCTGCTCGGGCGTATGCCGAGCGCCGTGGGTTACCAGCCGACCCTGGCGGACGAGATGGGCGAGCTCCAGGAGCGGATCACCTCCGTCCGGGGCCAGGCCATCACCTCCATGCAGGCGATCTACGTGCCGGCGGACGACTACACCGACCCCGCTCCGGCCACCACGTTCGCCCACCTGGACGCGACCACCAACCTGGAGCGGTCGATCTCCGACAAGGGCATCTACCCGGCCGTGGACCCGCTGGCGTCCTCGTCCCGGATCCTCGCCCCGGAGTTCGTCGGCCCCGAGCACTTCCAGGTCGCCACCGAGGTGAAGCGGATCCTGCAGCGCTACAAGGACCTGCAGGACATCATCGCCATCCTCGGCATCGAGGAGCTCTCCGAGGAAGACAAGATCACCGTGGCCCGGGCCCGGCGGATCGAGCGCTTCCTCTCGCAGAACACCTACGCGGCGGAGCAGTTCACCGGCGTGCCGGGCTCGACGGTCCCGATCAAGGAGACCATCGAGGCGTTCCGCAAGATCAGCGAGGGTGAGTACGATCACTTCCCCGAGCAGGCGTTCTTCATGTGCGGCGGTCTCGAGGACCTGGAGCGCAAGGCTGAGGAGCTGATGAAGGCCTGACCAGCCCTCGTCGATACCCGTAGCAAAAAGACTGCCCCGGCAATGCCGGGGCAGTCTTTTGTTCATCTTCGCGTCTTAGCATCGTCGCGGTCCGTTACTCGTGGTCGTCACTTCCGCGGCTCCCGAGCTACGGTTCGTTCCGCGCTCACCTGAACGAGCGTTGATCTTTGCAACCTTTCGACGACGTGCGCCCGTCTTCCTCTTCGTGGGCGTAACGAACGGAGCTGCTCGTGGGTAAGGCCGGCAAGAGTGGCCGCAAGGCGTCCCTCTGGCGAGGTGTGCCGCGGTGGGCCAGGCTCTGCACGGTGTTCGGCACCGTGCTGACAGTGCTCTGCGGCGCCGTGCTGGTCGGCACCGAGGTGCTGATGGCCCGCTACGAGGGGTCCGTCGGCAAGGCCGATCTCTTCGGCGACCAGGCGGCGGGCGCCCAGGCGAAGAAGAGTGACATCAAGGGGCCGCTCAACATCCTGCTCGTCGGCATCGACCCGCGTACGCCGACGGCCGCGCCGCTGGCCGACTCGATCATGGTGCTGCACGTGCCGGCCTCGATGGACCGGGCCTACCTGTTCTCGCTGCCTCGTGATCTCTACGTGCGGATTCCCGCGTTCAAGAAGGCCGAGTTCCCGGGCGAGACCACGAAGATCAACGCGGCGATGTCGTTCGGCAGCAGGGTGCCGGGGGCCAACCCCGACGCGGCACGGGGCTTCGAGTTGCTGGCCACCACCGTGCAGAACGTCACCGGCATCAAGCGCTTCGACGCCGGCGCGATCATCAACTTCACCGGTTTCCAGAAGATCGTCGACGCCATGGGCGGTGTCGACATGTACATCGAGCGCGACGTGAAGTCCGAGCACAAGCAGCCGGACGGCAAGCCGCGGCCGGGCAACACCCGTGGTGAGGGCTACGTCGGCCCGCAGGCGATCTACAAGAAGGGCAACCGGCACCTGAGTGGGTGGCAGGCGCTGGACTACGTCCGGCAGCGCTACCCGAAGAACGGCGTTCCGGATTCCGACTACGGTCGTCAGCGCCACCAGCAGCAGTTCGTCAAGGCGATGGTCGGCCAGGCGTTCAGCGCCGACGTGGTGTCCAACCCGATCAAGCTGGACAAGGTGCTCCGCGCCGCCGGCCAGTCGTTGATCTTCAACGGTCGAGGCAACAGCGTCGTCGACTTCGGGCTCGCCCTGAAGGACATCCGCCCGAACACCATCGAGATGATCAAGCTGCCCGGTGGCGGAGTCTTCGAGGGGCAGAAGTACCTGGGCGAGCAGTTCCAGGAAGGTGTGCCGGACTTCTTCACCGCCCTGCACAACGAGCAACTCGACCCGTTCCTGCTGGAGCACCCGGAATTCGTCAACAAGGCCAAGTAGTCAGGTCGGCGTTGTCCCCACCCGCGTTGGGCGCGCCGCATCGTCAGGCTAGACTTTCGGCAATCCGTAGCCGCAGCAAGGAGACAGCGTGGCACAGCAGCTTCACGTCGAGCTCGTCGCCGTCGAGGAGAAGGTCTGGTCCGGTGACGCCGAGATGGTCGTCGCCCGGACGACCGAAGGCGAGCTCGGTGTCCTGCCGGGGCACGCGCCGCTACTCGGCCAACTCGCCGAGCCCGGCCAGGTGCGCATCAAGCTCGCCGGCGGCGAGCAGGTCGCCTACGAGGTGGCCGGCGGCTTCCTCTCGGTGAGCGCCGAAGGTGTCACAGTGCTGGCCGAGAGCGCAACCCCGGTCTCCGCGCAGAGCCGCTGAGCCACACCGGGGATGGAGATCGTCGAAGGTTTCGGAATCGGCGTTGTCGTCATCCTCGGTGCGCTTCTGACCCTCTTCGTCCGGCGAGCTCTGGTCACCCGCAGCGGCGGCATCATCCGGCTCAGCGTCCGGGTCTCCACCATGCTCGACGGCCGCGGCTGGTCGCCCGGCTTCGGCCGGTTCGCCGGTGACGAGCTGCGCTGGTACCGGATGTTCAGCTTCGCGATCCGGCCCAAGCGGGTCCTCTCCCGCAAGGGGCTGGCCGTAGAGCGCCGCCGGTTGCCCGAAGGTCAGGAACGGTTCTCCATGCCGGCCGACTGGGTGATCCTGCGCTGTACCAGTCACCACGCACCGGTGGAGATCGCCATGGCGCGATCGACAGTGACCGGTTTTCTTTCCTGGCTCGAGGCCGCCCCTCCGGGGGCGGTCTCGCCGCGTATGGCCTCCCAGGACTGGCCGGCTGCCTGATCGGCTCTTCTGTGGTTGCTCTTCTGGGGTTCCGGGGGAGCCCGCCCGGCTCCGGGCGGTCAGGCTTGATCCCTGCGCCGGGCGGGC
>NZ_JBEZEX010000031.1:0-78204 GCF_040649115.1 Micromonospora sp. NPDC049049
AACGGTTACGAACAGGAGCAGTACCCGACCGATGCCCGCCCAACTGTGATCCTCGTGCAGCATGTGGGAGAACTGGGTGAGCGCGAACACGAAGGAGACCAGGTCGCGCAGCGGCCCGACCAGGTCATGCTCGGTGGCTGAACTCAGCGGTTCCAGCCGGATCGACGACCGCAGCACCGCGACTCCGATGCCGGCGGCGAGGGCAATCTGGGCGTGGAGTAGGAGCTGTTGGCTGTCCGGATCGCCGGGACGCCACCCGCGGGCCGCTGCCAGTTGTTTGCCGGAACGGACCAGCACGCCACGCCGGATCTCGTCGGCCTCCGCGTGCCCGGACGACCGCAACAGCAGTGCGAGCTGGCTCGACAGGCCCGCCGCGCCGAGGCCGGCGATGTGCCGGGCGATGGCTTTGGGCACCCGGTCGGCGGGCGTCTGACCGGTGGTTCGGCCCAGTTCGTCGCCAGCGGCACGCAGGCACGCCTCGAACAGGCCTTCCTTGGACGTGAAGTAGCGGCTGATGAGCGCCACGTTGACGCCCGCGTCGTCGGCGATGTCCCGGACGGTGGTGGCCGCGTAGCCGTCCCGGGCGAAGCGTTGGCGGGCGGCGTCGAGCAGCAACTGGCGGGTCTCGGCCGCGTCCCGACGGCGACGCTGGGCTGGTTCGCCGGCGGTGTTGCTGGTCGCGGGGACGGGCGGTTCTGCTGTCACGACGCGCGTCCTTCCTGTCGCTCTGGCGCGGAGTCGGTGTGTTGCCGTCCATCCGCCGCTCGGTGCGGGCCAGCAAGTAAACATATGTTGACTTTCCGTCCACCGCAAGGTCCGGTACGACCCGAGGGTGACGTAAACGACTGTTGACATGAGTTCCGGGCTGCGGATACTGGCTAAGTCAGCAAACGTTTACATTTAGTTCGGGGATCTCATGACCCACACCATCGAGGAGTCGACGAACCTCGACTCCGCGTCCGGCGCCGCCCCGCGCGCCAACAGCAGCCTCCTGGTGCTGTACCTGTCGCTGGGCGGCCTGGCGTTCGCGGTGCTCCAGTCGCTGGTCGCGCCCGCGCTGTCGACCATCGGAAGGGACCTGGGCGTCTCGACCGGAGACATCAGCTGGGTGCTCACGGCGTACCTGTTGGCCGCCTCGGTGTTGACGCCCATCCTCGGACGTCTCGGTGACATGGTCGGCAAGCGCCGGGTCCTCATCGGCGTCCTCGCGGCCCTCGCCGCGGGCACACTGCTCGCCGCTCTGGCCCCCAACCTGACCGTGCTGATCGTCGCGCGGGCGCTACAGGGAGCCGCCGGAGCGATCCTGCCGCTGTCGATCGGCATCGTCCGCGACCAACTGCCCCGGGAGAAGGTCGGCGTCACCGTCGGCCTGCTGTCGGCGATCTTCGGGGTCGGCGCCGGTGTCGGCATCGTGGCCGCGGGCCCGATCGTGGAGCACCTGTCGTGGCACTGGCTGTTCTGGCTGCCACTGGTCCTCGTCGTCGTCGCGCTGCTCGGAACCATCTTCGGGATGCCCGAGTCGCGGGTCCGCACGCCCGGACGGCTCGACATGCTCGGCGCGGCCATCCTGTCGGTGTCGCTGGTCTCGTTGCTGCTGGCCGTGAGCAAGGGGCAGGGCTGGGGCTGGACCGAGCCGAAGACCATCGGCCTGTTCCTGCTCGGGGTGGTCGCGATGGTGGTGTTCGTCCGGGTCGAGCTGCGGGTACGCGAGCCCCTCATCGACATGCGCCTGATGCGGATCCGCGGTGTCTGGGCCACCGACCTCGTCGCCCTGATCCTCGGTTTCGCGATGTTCGGGACGTTCGTGCTGGTACCGACCCTGCTGCAACTCCCTGCGGCCACCGGGTACGGGTTCGGCAAGACGGTGTCCCAGGCGGGCCTGTTCCTGCTGCCCACCGTCCTGATGATGGTGGTCTTCGGCCCCCTCGCGGGTCTGCTGGACCGCCGCTTCGGCCCCAAGGTGCCGATGTTCCTCGGCACGGTCGCGGTCGTCGTCGCGTTCGCGCTGCCGGCGCTCGCGCACGGCGCGACCTGGCAGGTGCTGCTCTCCGGGGTGCTCACCGGCGCCGGCATCGGCCTGGCGTTCGCGGCGATGTCCAATGCCATCATCGAGAGCGTCCCGGCCGGGCAGACCGGCGAGGCGAGCGGCGTCAACACCATCGCCCGCACTATCGGCAGCAGCATCGGCGCGGCGGTCGTGGCGGCCGTCATCACCTCGAAAAGCACTCCACAGGGGCTACCCACCGACACGGCGTTCACCGCCGGCTTCTGGGTGTGCGCGGGCGTCGCGGTCCTGGCCGTCTTCGCGGCACTCGCCCTGCCCTCGGCGCGCCGCCGCCACGAGCAGGCCGTCGCCGCCGGTGTCGACGACCTCCCGCCCGAGCCGGTCGAGCTGCACCTGCCCACTCGGCAGCACTGAGCAAGCGGCTGACAGGCGCAGGCCGTGCCCACCAGGAGTGGGCACGGCCTGCGCCGTTCGGTGTGACCTCGACCTGCTCGCTATCCGCCCAGTCGAAGGTGCCAGCGCGCACCCTGGCTGGTGAGCCGGACGACAGCCAACGGCTCGACGTCCACCTGACGGTACGTCGCCATCGGAAGGCCGAGGGCGTGCACCACCGCGACCCGGATCACCAGTGGGTGGGTGACCGCGATGACTCGTCCACCGGCCCGGTGCTGCGCGTCCAGCCAACTGCCGACCCGATCCCGCACTGCCGTGACGGACTCACCGCCGTGCGGCGCGCAGTCCGGGGCGGACAACCAGTCGTGCAGCGCCTGCGGCTGCGATTCAGCGACCTCCTCGAGCGACCGCCCGGACCAGTCCCCGTAGTCACAGTCGGCCAACGCGGTCTCGACCGTCGGCAGCAGGCCGAAGGCGTCGGCGGTCTGTCGGGCGGCCACCGCGGGGCTGGACAGGCAGGTGGCGTTCTCCCCGAGGGGCCAACGCCGGTCTGCACCCGCGCGGGCCTGGACGAGCGCGGCACGCAGGCCACCCTCGTCCAGGCCGTCGTCGGCGCCGCCGAAGCGGGCCCGGCGCAGCGCGGCGGTGTGACCGTGGGCGACCAGCCGAAGGCTGGTGCCGGTCACGTGCTCGGCAGCGCGGAACCGGCCCGGCGACGCCGCTCGTGGTGCATCAGGGCCGCGAACAGCAGGCCGATGCCGGTCCAGAGCACGACCTGGGTGCCGAGCGAGGCAAGCCGGAAACTCCACAGCAGGGTCGCCGGGAAGTCCGCCGGAACCTCCTGGAAGGACGGCATCACCACGTACGACACTGCCGTGACCAGGAGGAACCCGCCCACGGCCGCCGCGGCGCGAAGCCACGTCGGTGCGTGGGCACCGACCGACCGGTAGCCCAGCGAGCCGGCCCACACGGCCACCAGCCCGAGCACCACCATCAACAGGTAGGTGACGGTCCGTTGGTTGATGGTGGCCGGGTCGCCGACCGCCGGTGGGTTCGCCGGGTACTTGAGGAACGGCACGATCACCGCACCGAGCAACGCCGCGCCGGCCAGCAGCAGACCCCACCGCCCGTCGTCGTCGCCGCGCCGCCGACGGGCCAGCAGGACGTACGCCGTGGCCAGCAGGCCACCCATCGCGGCCCCGAACAGGGCGGTGGCGAGGAACAGGCCGCCGCGCTGACCCGTCCGGCTGACCAGCGCGTCCTCGTGATCGTGCGCACCAGCAGCAGGCTCGGCGTGCGTCGCCGCCTCCTCGATGGCGATGGCCGCCTCGACGTGCGGTTCGCCGGCGACGTACGCGAACGCCCCGGCGAGCAGGCCGGCGATCAGGCCGGCCAGCAGCCCGCGGACGAGGACGGCGAGGAACGGGGGAGTGCTGGTGGTGGTCAGTGGCACGGGACGCCCAGCAGGTGCCGGCCGTCGTGCATCAGCTCGTGCAGGTACATCCCACTGCGCGACACCGCCCCCTGGTCGAAGGCGACGAGATACGTCAGCAGGGCGAGCGCGGCAACGGTCGCCAGAGCAGTCCACAAGAGACGGGCACTGCCGGCGGGGTACACCACCGGCTGGCTGGTAGCGGAGCTAGACATGAATACACGAACCTCCCCAGGGATGACGCGTCCCCATCGCAAGGCTGCGGACGACCGAGCGTCCTGGCTCGCGGACCCCGATGGTGATTGGGGAACCGCTCACAGTGGCGCGACCGCGCCGGATTCACACCGGCTTCCCTCGCGTCGCCGCAGATAGTGCGTCGACGGTATCGGTGCCGCCGCAGGCGGTCAACCCGGACCCGCGCCCGGACGCGTCCGTACACCGGTACGTCGACGAGGCGGACCAGCCGCAGGTGCCGGGTGGATTCGTCAGACCAAAAGGCGACACTGCCGGAGGCCGCTTGTGGTGCGCGTTCGGGACTCGACAACAGGCTGTTACCGCTAACATGGTCAATCTGCCAGATCGGCTCCGTGGCTCCGGGTTGACCCGGAGGGTTCGATCAGCGGCGGGGCGGGGTGTGCGGTGGACGGGAACGCGTCAGGGACGGGTCCGGTGACGACCGGCGAGGTCGCGCGACGAGCGGGCATCGTCGACGCGCACCATCACCTCTGGGTCCGGGCGCGGCACCCACAGCCCTGGATCGATCCGCACACCATGGCCGCGATCGACGACGACTTCACACCGGTCGAGCTCGCCCCGGCGACCCGGGCCGCCGGGGTCACCCAGACCGTGGTCGTCCAGTCGGTCGCCGTTCGGTCGGAGACGCCCGAGTTGCTCGGCATCGCGGCCGACGACCCGCTCGTCGCCGGGGTCGTCGGCTGGGTCGACCTCACCGCCGCCGATATCGGCCGTCGCCTCGCCCGACTACTCGGGGCGCGCGGCGGCGAACGGCTGGTCGGGATCCGGCACCTGGTCCAGTCCGAACCCGACCCGACCTATCTCGATCGCCCCGAGGTGCGGCGCGGCATCGCCGCGGTCGGTGCCGCGGGTCTCGCCTTCGACCTCCTGGTGCGCCACCGTCAGCTGCCGGCGGCCGTCCGGCTCGTCCGCGACCTGCCCCAGGTGCGGTTCGTCCTGGACCACCTCGGCAAGCCCCCGCTCGGACGCGCCGATCTCGGTGACTGGCAGCGCGACCTGCGGGCGTTCGCGGCCGAGTCCAACACCACGGCGAAGCTCTCCGGCCTGGTGACCGAAGTGGACGGTGGGTCCTGGACCGCGGCCGACCTGCGGCCCGCGGTCGAGCACGCCCTTGACGTGTTCGGGCCGGATCGGCTGATGTTCGGCTCGGACTGGCCGGTGTGCCTGCTCGCCACCTCGTACACCCGCTGGGTCGCCGTCCTCGGTGACCTGCTGGACCCGCTGTCCGACGCCGAGCGGGCCGCGATCTGGCGCCGGACCGCCGGCCGTGTCTACCGGCTGTCCCCGTCCTGAGACGGCAGCGCCTTCCCGCCTGGGGACATAGGATCTTATCGATAACATGCTGGCAGTGGCAGTCGGTGTCGATTTGGTCAGACGTATGGCTTCGGTAGCACAGGTAACGATGGCAAAACATGCTCGCAAGACCTTGGCAACATACGTGAATGCGTGGCAAGGTAACGCCTGATCGCGGGAAACATCCGATCTATCTCCAGGGTTGTGCGGGCACCTCGCCGCACCGCCGGCCGAGCGGGGTCGGTCGCTCACAGACGTTCGGCTCGTCGGCGGGTCCCCGTCGGACGCCGGCGCCACGCTTGGGGAGGTCAGGTCCGACGATGAGTAGCGCCGAGGCAACCGCCGGCACACAGCGCGGCGAACTCAGCGACTGGTTCCGGGAACGGATCTCGCACGCCGTTTCCGAGTTCACCGCCGCGACCGCGTTGGTCGTCCTGTTCATCGCCTTGACCTTCGCGAGTCCCTACTTCCTGACAGCGGACAACCTCTTCAACATCGGGGCCCAGACGGCGGTGATCGCCATCATCGCCACAGCCCAGACGATGGTCATCATCACGAAGGGCATCGACCTGTCCGTGGGGTCGGTCGCCGCGCTCGCCGGCGTACTGGGCGCGATGGTCGTGCGCGACCTCGGCTTCTCGCTCTGGGCGGCGACCGCGGTCGCGATCGGCGTCGGCGCGCTGGCCGGGCTGTTGAACGGGCTGCTGGTGACGGTGGCCCGGATTCCGCCGTTCATCGCGACGTTGGGGACCATGTCCGTGGGCCGAGGCCTGGTCTTCATCATCACCGGCGCGGTCGGCGTCTACGGCCTGCCCCGGTCCTTCCAACTGCTCGGCAACGGGCAGATCCTCGGCATTCCGTTCGCCGTGGTGATCACCGTCCTGGTCGCCGTCGGGGTCGCCTTCCTGCTCTCCCAGACCCGCTTCGGTCAGTACACCTACGCCATGGGCTCCAATCTGGAGGCGGCCCGCCGCTCCGGCATCCGGGTCGGGCGGCACCTGACCGGCGTGTACGTGCTGGCCGGCGTGCTGGTCGGGCTGGGCGGCATGATCGCCGCGTCCCGGGTCAACTCCGGCCAGCCCAACTACGGGATCTCGCTGGAACTCGACGTCATCGCCGCCGCCGTCATCGGCGGAGCCAGCCTGTTCGGCGGGCAGGGCCGAATCGTCGGGACCATCATCGGCGCGTTCCTCATCGCCCTGGTCCGCAACGGCGCCGTCCTGCTCGACATCAGCATCCACTACCAGCAAGTGATCGTCGGCGTGATCATCTGGGCCGCCGTCTACTTCGACCAGTACCGCCGCCGGCGGCTGGAATCACGGGGTTGACATGCCATTCCGAGAGTCCGAACGAGGAAGGACACACACCATGGCACACACCACCACCAGCCGGCGGACGCGAGGACGACTCCTGCGCGCGCAGGCGATCCTGGCCGCGGCCGCGGCGACCGCCCTGCTCAGCGCCTGCGGCGGGGTCGAGGTCCGTGACGGCGGCGACAGCGCGACCAAGGACGCGAGCGGCCCGTTGAAGCTCGCCGTCGTACCCAAGGCGGTCGGCGCCGACTACTGGAACACTGTCAAGGCGGGCGCCGAGTGCGCCGCGCAGCGCGCGGGGGACGTTACCGTCCAGTGGGACGGGGTGACCGCCGAGACCGACGTCGAGGGCCAGGTCAACCTGATCCAGAACTTCGTCACCAAGAAGGTCGACGGCATCGTCTACGCGGCGACCGACTCCAGCGCGCTGGCACCGGCGACCGACAAGGCGCTCAGCGCCAACATCCCGGTCGCCATGATCGACTCTGGCACCAGCCCGCAGCCGTCGAACGTGCCCCTCTTCGCCACCGACAACCGTGCGTCGGCGACCGAGGCGGCGAAGCTGCTCGCCACCGAACTCGGCCCCGGCAACCACGAGGTGGCGCTCGTCGAGTTCCAGCCCGGATCGCAGACCAACACCGAGCGGGTCGACGGCTTCAAGGCCGGCCTCGCCCAGTACCCCAACCTGAAGCTGGTCGGCCAACAGCCGAGCAAGAGCGACGTCAACGAGGCCCGACGGGTCACCGAGAACATCCTCACCGCCAACCCCAACCTGAAGGGTGTCTTCGCGGCCAACGAGCCGAGCGTGCTCGGTGCCGCGCAGGCCATCCAGGCCGCCGGCAAGTCCGGCAAGGTGGTCATCATCGGGTGGGACGCCGCCCCGGACGAGATCGCCGGGGTACGCAGCGGCCAGATCTCGGCCCTGGTCGTGCAGAACCCGTTCAAGATGGGCTACTTCGGCGTCGACAAGATGGTCAAGCACCTTCGGGACAAGGCGCCGCTGGCGTCGGCCGACACCGGCGTCACCTTCGTCACCAAGGAGAACATCGACTCGGCGGAGATCAAGGCGGTGCTCGAGCCCAGCTGCGCCAACCCGCCGGTGCAGTGATGGGCGTGAACCCCACGGCCACCCCGACCAGCGACCAGCAACCCACCGACGCGGAGCCGCCGGTCCTCGAAGCCCGCGGCATCGTCAAGCGGTTCGGGCACGTCGAGGCGTTGCGCGGCGCCGACTTCACGGTCCGCCGCGGTGAGGTCGTCGCGCTGATCGGCGACAACGGCGCCGGCAAGAGCACCCTGATCAAGACCCTGTCCGGTGTGCACCCGCCGGACGAGGGCGAGATCCGGGTCGGCGGCCGTCCGGTCCAGTTCTCCACCCCCGTCGACGCCCGACGGGCAGGGGTGGAGACCGTCTACCAGGACCTCGCCGTCGCCGACGACCTCAGCGTGGCCGCCAACCTGTATCTCGGCCGGGAGATCCTTCGCTCCGGACCACTCGGCCGGCTCGGGCTGCTGGACAAGCGCGCCATGCGCCACGGCGCCGCCGCCGCCCTGGACGAACTGGGCGTACGGATCCCCCGTGTCACCACCCCCATCGCGATGCTGTCCGGTGGGCAGCGGCAGTGCGTGGCGGTGGCCCGGGCCATCATCTGGGCTACCAACGTGGTCATCCTCGACGAGCCCACCGCGGCCCTGGGGGTGGTCCAGACCGGGCGGGTGCTCGACGTCGTCCGGCGGGCCCGCGACGCCGGCATGTCGGTGGTGCTGGTGAGCCACAACATGCCGCAGGTCCTCGAGATCGCCGACCGGGTCGAGGTGCTGCGCCTCGGCCGGCGCGCGGCCCAGCTCCGCGCCGACGAGGCCACCACCGACGATCTGGTCGCCGCGATGACCGGCAGCACCAGCGTGGGTCGGGACGAGCGGTGAGGGCCGCCGTCCAGGGAGGCGCCCGCGGTCCCGCGGGTCCGACGAGCCGCGGCGGCGCTGCACCGCCGCTGCGGCTGAGCCCACTGGGCTTCGGGGCCTCCCAGGGCGGCAATCTCTACCGGGCGACGTCCGACGAGCAGTTCGCCGCCGCCGTGGACACCGCGTGGGCAGGCGGCATCCGATACTTCGACACCGCACCGCACTACGGGCTGGGCCTGTCCGAACGACGCCTGGGCGCGGCCCTGCGCTCCCGCCCCCGCGCCGAGTACGTGGTGTCGACGAAGGTCGGCCGGCTGCTCGTGCCGTCACCGGAGACGGCGCACCAGCGGGATCCGGAGGGGTTCGACGTTCCCGCCGATCACCGCCGGGTCTGGGACTTCAGCCGCGACGGCGTCCGCCGTTCGCTGGAGGCGAGCCTTCGGCGCACCGGCCTGGACCGGATCGACGTGGTGTATCTGCATGACCCCGACGAGCACTGGCAGCAGGCCGCGAACGAGGCGATCCCGGCCCTGGTGGAGTTGCGGGAGCAGGGCGTGATCGGCGCCGTCGGGGCGGGAATGAACCAGTCGGCGATGCTGGCCCGCTTCGTGGCGGAGACCGACGTGGACGTGGTGATGTGCGCCGGCCGGTACACCCTGTTGGAACAGGGCGCGCTGACCGACCTGCTGCCCGCCGCGCAGGCCCGCCACGTCGGTGTGGTGGTCGCCGGTGTCTACAACTCCGGGCTGCTGGCCCGGGACATGCCGCCGACCGACGCCGTCTACGACTACCAGCAGGCGCAGGCAGAGGTGATCGACCACGCCCGCCGGATAGCGCGGGTCTGTCAGACGTACGGCGTCACGCTGCCCCAGGCGGCGTTGGCGTTCGTCCGTCGTCACCCGGCAGTGGTCTCGACCGTTGTCGGCATGCGCGACGACGTCCAGGTGACCGAGACCCTCCATCGGTCCGGTGTCGACGTCCCGGAGCAGCTCTGGACGGCGTTGTACGACGTGGGGCTGCTCGACGTACAACCGTGAGGGTCGGTCACGACCGGGCCGTCTCGATGCTGGCGTCAGCGTCGTCGGGTAACCCCTGCAACGACTCCTCCACACCGATCAGGTGGTTGGCCATCCGGGTGCGCGCCCGTTCCGGGTCGCGTGCCACGAGGGCCTTCAGGATCGCCACGTGCTCGTCATGGGTGCGCAGGTCCGCGCCCTCCTCGTGCAGACTCCGCCAGAGCCGGCCACGGATGGTGCGCCCGGCGAAGGCTTCGATCAGACCGACAAGCACCGGATTCTCGGCGTGCACCGCGATGATCCGGTGAAAGGCGATGTCGATTTCCATGATCCGCTCGTGGTCCGGCGGTGACTGGCCGACCAGCCGGGCCGCCTCGTCGAGCAGGTCACCCGCCTGGGCCAGGGCCTCGTCGGTGATCCTGGTCGCCGCCAGGCAGGCGGCCTCGCACTCCAGCAGCCGGCGGACGGTGTGGATGTGCCGGGGGTCGCCCTGGCCCTGGAAGTCGACCACGAAATTCATCGGGGCCAGCAGCTGTGGCGCGTCGAGGTTGGTGACGTAGGTGCCGTCGCCCTGACGGATGTTGACGATCCCCAGGATCGACAGGGCCGACATCCCCTCGCGCAGGGAACCTCGCGAGACGCCGAGCTGCTCGGCGAGGTCCTTCTCGATGGGCAACCGGTCCCCGGGCCGGAACTGCCCTTCGAGGATCATCCGTTTGATGCCGTTGACCACTTCGTCGGTGCGAGACATGATCCCCCTAGCGGCCGGCGGGGGTGGCCTTCCCACCCGCGATCACGTACGCCGCCTCCGGAGATGACACGGTAGTCGGGTCTGTCGCCGCCCAGTAGTGGCCGTCGGGGAAACGGTAGAGCGCCACCGACTCCTGACGCATCCGGGTGGAGTAGCCGGGCTGGCTGGGCAGGACGTATCCGCTGCCGGAACCGGTGTCGCGGATGATGCAGGGATCGGTGAAGTGCTCGTGCAGGTGGTCGACGAACTCGGTGACCCGGTTGGTGAGGTCCCCCGAGATCGCGACGTAGTCGAGCACCGACACGTGTTGGACCATCTCGCACAGCCCGACACCGCCGGCGTGCGGGCACACCGGGACGTTGAACTTCGCGGCGAGCAGCAGCACGGCGACGATCTCGTTGATGCTGGCCAACCTGCCGGTGTCGAGCTGGCAGAAGTCGATGGCCTCGGCCTGGAAGAGCTGCTTGAACATCACCCGGTTGTGGCAGTGTTCGCCGGTGGCGACGCCGATCGGAGCGACGGCGCGGCGGACGGCCGCGTGGCCCAGGATGTCGTCAGGGCTGGTCGGCTCCTCGATCCACAGTGGCGTGAAGCGGGCGAGGGCGGTGACCCACTCGATGGCCTGACCGACGTCCCACACCTGGTTGGCGTCGATCATCAGGTTGCGATCCGGGCCGAGGATCTCCCGTGCGATGGCGCATCGGCGGATGTCGTCGTCGAGGTTGGCGCCCACCTTGAGCTTGACGTAGCCGTAGCCGGTGTCGACCGCCTCCTGGCACAGTCGGCGCAGCTTGTCGTCGCCGTAGCCGAGCCAGCCCGCCGATGTGGTGTAGGCGGGGTAGCCGGTCCGGTCGAGTTCGGCGAGGCGGGCGGCCTTCGTGCTCTCCTTGGCCCGCAGGATGGCCAGTGCCTCGTCGCGGGTCAGCGCGTCGGACAGGTAGCGCAGGTCCGCGATGTCGACGAGTTGCTCGGGGGTCATGTCGACGAGCAGCCGCCACAGCGGTTTGTCGGCGACCCGGGCGACCAGGTCCCACGACGCGTTCAACACGGCGGCGAGGGACAGGTGGACGACGCCCTTCTCGGGGCCGAGCCACCGCAGTTGCGAGTCGGAGGTGAGCAGGCGGTAGACCGCGCCCATGTCCGCTGCCATCGTTGCCACGTCCTGGCCCACGAGGAGCTGTGCCTGGTGGACTGCCGCCGCCGCGACGATGTCGTTGCCTCGGCCGATGGTGAAGGTCAGGCCGTGCCCCGCGAGTGGCGCGCCCACGCCGTCGACGCCGTCGGTGTGCAGGACGACGTAGGCCGCCGAGTAGTCGCCGTCCTTGTTCATGGCGTCTGACCCGTCAGCGGTCAGGGAGGTGGGGAAGCGGACGTCTTCGACGGTGACGGCAGTGATCTGCGGCATGCGCTCCTCGCCCGGCTAGGCTAAAGATCAGATGATCACTGGGAGTATACGGAGGGCCGCTCCGGCGCGTCAACGTTGTCGATCACCTCGGGCGTGCAGACATATGATGTTTGCCCTCTCGGATCGCGCCGCCTTGACTCCGATCATGCCGGTTGGCGGGCGAAGGTGACGCGCGCGGCGGACCCTGGAGATTGGATGTTCCGGCCCGTCGCGAGGTATCGACGACGGCGTATGGGCCTGGTCTCCAGTGCTGTGGCCTCGATACGTCAAATCTTTGTCGAATGTCGACACCCGTGCGCAGAGCCTCGTCTCCGGTGCCCGGCATCGGTCGGCCGCAGTGTGCTCCCGGGGGTTGGTGACGGTGGTCACCGCATCGCCGTCGACACGCCCGAGACCGACATGTGGGGTGTGACAACGGCTGCGTCCCTATATATGGTGTCGAACGCAGCTGGTTCGGCCGCTCATCCGGTGCGGTTCGAGGCAACAGGGAACCCGGTGGAAATCCGGGACTGTCCCGCAGCGGTGAGTGGGAACGACAGCCGTCATCAGCACTGGGCCACCATCGGCCTGGGAAGCGACGGCCAGTAGGAGACCGGCGAGCCCGGTCGTGCCCGCGAGTCCGAAGACCTGCCAGCGCGCCGCGTACCCGCACCCGGGTGGGCGGCGGTCCGAGGCCGCGTGGGACGGCTGACGCCACCTGACCCACGCCGGTGCCGGCGTGGCGTCCGTCGGTGTCTGTCTCCTCGCGTCCGGGCCACCAGGTCTCGAACTCCGAGGAGCGAGTGGTGACAGTCACCGAGGTAGTCCCGGCCAGCGGCGACGCGACAGTGCGGCGGACGCCGATGCAGGTCCGCAAGCGCGACGGCGGCACCGAACCCGTGGACGTGAACAAGATCGTCCGGGCGGTCGAGCGGTGGGCCGACGACCTGACCGACGTCGACCCGTTGCGGGTGGCCACCCGCACCATCAGCGGCCTCTACGACGGCGCGACCACTGCCGAACTCGACCGGCTGTCCATCCAGACCGCCGCCGAGATGATCGGTGAGGAGCCGCAGTACTCGCGTCTGGCCGCGCGGCTGCTGGCCGGCTACGTCGACAAGGAGGTGCGGCGACAGGGCATCACCTCGTTCAGCGCGGCGATCCGGGTCGGCCACGCCGAGGGCCTCATCGGTGACGACACCGCCGCGTTCGTCGCCACACACGCCGCGACGCTCGACCACGCCATCGACCCGGACGGCGACCGCCGGTTCGAGTATTTCGGCCTGCGCACTGTGTACGACCGCTACCTGTTGCGCCACCCCACCAGCCGACTGGTGCTGGAGACCCCGCAGTACTGGCTGCTGCGGGTGGCCTGCGGCCTGTCCCGGACGGCGGACGAGGCGGTCGACTTCTACCGGCTGATGTCCAGCCTGGCCTACCTGCCCAGCTCACCGACCTTGTTCAACTCCGGCACCCGGCACACCCAGATGTCCTCCTGCTACCTGGTCGACTCTCCGCTCGACGAGCTGGACTCGATCTACGCCCGGTACGCCCAGGTCGCCAACCTGTCCAAGTTCGCCGGGGGCATCGGCATCGCGTACTCCCGGGTCCGCTCCCGGGGCGCGCTGATCCGGGGCACGAACGGGCAGTCCAACGGGATCGTGCCGTGGCTGCGCACGCTGGACGCGAGCGTCGCCGCGGTCAACCAGGGTGGCCGACGCAAGGGCGCTGCCTGCGTCTACCTGGAGCCGTGGCACCCGGACATTGAGGAGTTCCTGCAACTGCGGGACAACACCGGCGAGGACGCCCGCCGCACCCACAACCTGAACCTGGCCAACTGGGTGCCGGACGAGT
Organism: Micromonospora sp. NPDC049049; assembly: GCF_040649115.1. Lineage (NCBI taxonomy): Bacteria > Bacillati > Actinomycetota > Actinomycetes > Micromonosporales > Micromonosporaceae > Micromonospora > Micromonospora sp. NPDC049049. Next base: position 13,602 of record NZ_JBEZEX010000031.1, read on the forward strand.
TCATGCGCCGGGTCGAGGCCGACGAGCTGTGGTCGCTGTTCGACCCGCAGGAGGTGCCCGAGCTGCCCGACCTGTGGGGGGAGCGGTTCGACGCCGCGTACCGGCAGGCCGAGGCGCAGGGCCGCTACGTGCGGCAGGTCCCGGCCCGGGAGCTGTACGGGAAGATGATGCGGACCCTCGCCCAGACCGGCAACGGCTGGATGACCTTCAAGGACGCGTCGAACCGGCTCTGCAACCAGACCGCCGAGCCGGGCAACGTGGTGCACCTGTCCAACCTCTGCACCGAGATCGTCGAGGTGTCCAGTGACGCCGAGACGGCCGTGTGCAACCTCGGCTCGGTGAACCTCGCCGCCCACCTCACCGCCGACGGCATCGACTGGGAGCGGCTGCGCGCCACGGTGCGGACCGCTGTGACCTTCCTCGACCGGGTCATCGACATCAACTACTACCCGACCGCGCAGGCGGCGGCGAGCAACCCCCGCTGGCGGCCCGTCGGGCTCGGGCTGATGGGCCTTCAGGACGCCTTCTTCGCGCTGCGGCTGCCGTTCGACTCGCCGGCCGCCCGCGAGCTGTCCACCCGGATCAGCGAGGAGCTGTACCTGACCGCGCTGGAGACCTCCGCCGACCTGGCGCGCGACTTCGGCGCCCATCCGGCGTACCCGCAGACCCGGGCCGCGCGAGGCCAGCTCCAGCCCGACCTGTGGGGTGTCGAGGGTACGCAGACCGCGCGGTGGGACGCGCTGCGCGAGCGGGTCGAGGCGTACGGGCTGCGCAACTCGCTGCTGGTGGCGGTCGCGCCGACCGCCACCATCGCCTCGATCGCCGGGTGCTACGAGTGCATCGAGCCGCAGGTGTCCAACCTGTTCAAGCGCGAGACCCTGTCGGGGGAGTTCCTCCAGGTCAACACCGCTCTGGTACGCGAGCTGAAGGCCCGCGGTCTGTGGACCGAGCGGATCCGTTCGGCGATCAAGCGGGCGGAGGGGTCGGTGCAGGACATCGCCGAGTTGCCGGTCGGCGTACGGGAACTGTTCCGCACCGCGTGGGAGCTGCCGCAGCGGGCGCTGATCGACCTGGCCGCAGCCCGCGCCCCGTTCATCGACCAGTCCCAGTCGCTGAACCTGTTCCTGGCCGCGCCGACCATCGGCAAGCTCTCCTCGATGTACCTCTACGCCTGGAAGGCCGGGCTGAAGACCACCTACTACCTGCGCTCGCGGCCCGCGACGCGGATCCAGCAGGCCACCGTCAGCGCCGTCGCACCCGTCGCGCCAGTCGCTCTCGCGTCCGTGGCCCTCGACGCCGACGCGCTGGCCTGCTCGCTGGAGAACCCCGAGTCGTGCGAGGCCTGCCAGTGACCCCCGCCGACGCCGCCACGACCGACGCCAGCACCACCGACACGAGGACCACGCACATGCTGCTCGACCCCGGGATGGACCTCACTCTCCGCCCGATGCGCTACCCGCACTTCTTCGACCGGTTCCGCGACGCGATCCGCAACACCTGGACCGTCGAGGAGGTCGACCTGCACGCCGACCTCGCCGACCTGGACAGGTTGTCGCCGGCCGAACGGCACCTGGTCAGCCGCCTGGTGGCGTTCTTCGCCACCGGTGACACGATCGTCGCCAACAACCTGGTGCTCAACCTCTACCAGCACGTCAACAGCCCGGAGGGTCGCCTCTACCTGTCCCGCCAACTGTTCGAGGAGGCCGTGCACGTCCAGTTCTATCTCAACCTGCTCGACACGTACGTGCCCGACGAGACGGAGCGCTTCGAGGCCTTCGCGGCCATCGAGAACATCCCCTCGATCCGGCGTAAGGCCGAGTTCTGCTTCCGGTGGATCGACTCTCTCAGCGACCTGCGGGAGCTGCGGTCCCGCGAGGACCGGCGCACGTTCCTGCTCAACCTCATCTGCTTCGCCGCCTGCATCGAGGGGTTGTTCTTCTACGGCGCGTTCGCCTACGTCTACTTCCTACGTTCCCGTGGTTTGCTACACGGTCTCGCCTCGGGCACCAACTGGGTGTTCCGCGACGAGTCCATGCACATGGCGTTCGCGTTCGACGTCGTCGACACCGTGCGCGCCGAGGAGCCGGACCTGTTCGACGACGACCTCGCCGACCAGGTTCGCCGGATGCTCACCGAGGCGGTCGAGTGTGAGGTGCAGTTCGCCGAGGACCTGGTGGGCCACGGCGTGCCCGGTCTGACATTGGCCGACATGCGGGAGTACCTCCAGCACGTCGCCGACCGCCGCCTCGCCCAGCTCGGCATCGCGCCGCACTACGGGTCGAACAACCCGTTCGGCTTCATGGAGTTGCAGGACGTGCAGGAGCTGTCCAACTTCTTCGAGCGGCGGGTGTCGGCGTACCAGGTCGGGGTGACCGGCACCGTCGCCTTCGACGACGACTTCTAACGACCTCGGTCCCTGCGCTTCCGTTGATCAGGTGATGAAAAGTAGCTTGGAGACGACCTCAACAGCTACTTTTCATCACCTGATCAAGGAAGTGGCCCGTTCGGGGGTGGTCGCCTGCCAGGGAAGGAACGTGCTGATGGTCGAGATCACCGTGCGGCCCATGACCGACGCCGACGCCGACCGGGTCCTGGCGATCTACCAGGCCGGCCTGGACACCGGTGACGCCAGTTTCGAGGTCACCGCGCCGGGCTGGGCGGTGTTCAGCGCCGCTCGGCTGGGCGGGCACCGGTTCGTGGCCGTCGACCCGGGTGGAACGGTGCTTGGCTGGGTCGCCGTCTCGCCGACCTCGACCCGCGCGGTGTACGCCGGTGTGGTGGAGCACTCCGTGTACGTCGACCCGGCAGCCCAGGGCCGTGGCGTCGCCCGACTGCTGCTGGACGCGTTGATCACCTCCACCGAGGCCGACGGCGTCTGGACGATCCAGTCCGGGGTCTTTCCGGAGAACACCGCCAGCCTGGCGCTGCACCAGCGTGCCGGATTCCGGGTCATCGGCGTCCGTGAGCGGGTTGGTCGCCACCACGGACGCTGGCGCGACGTCATTCTGTTGGAACGGCGCAGCCCCACCATCGCCTGAGAAGTCCGCCGGTCGGCGGCGGCTGTCACCGTCGGGCGGCGCAGGCCACACACGTACGTGCTGACGGGCGGGCAGCCAGCCGTGCGGCGGGAATCGGGCGGCCACAGCCCTCGCACACGCCGTAGCTGCCGTCGTCGACCCGTCGCAGCGCGACGTCCAGCTCGGCCAGGCGTCGGCGGGTGGCGTCCAGGACGGCCGTGAGCTGCGCGCGTTCGAAGGCGATCGTGCTGCCCTCGGGGTCGTGCTCGTCATCGGCGTTGGACGAGCGGGACGCCTCGAAGAGGCTCCGGAGGTCGCCGTCCAGGGCGGTGGCCTGGGCCTCGGTCTGCTCGCGCAGTCGCAGCAGCTCCTCGCGGACCGCGCTGGAATCCCTGTTCATGGCCTCTCCACAGTACCTGGGGGATGACAGCTGTCACATCACTGGCATTCCGAGACGACCGGTCATATCGTGGTGTCTGTCAGGCAGTCGGAACCCTGGGCGGAAGGAGCGCACGAGATGCCACGACCGAAGTCGCCGACCTCCGCCGGAACCCGGCAACGGTTGTCCGACGCCGCGTTGGACCTGTTCCACCTGCGCGGCTACAACGGGACGAGCGTCCAGGACATCGTCGCTGCAGCCGGGGCGCCCAAGGGCACCTTCTACAACCACTTCGCCAGCAAGGAGGACCTCGCCCTGGACTCGGTGGCGAGATACTCCGCGGCGATGGGGCTGGAGATGCTCGACGAGAAGCAGGGCGGCACACCGCTTGAGCGGATCACCGATCATCTGAGATACGTCACCGGCCTCGGCGACACCATGGGTGATCGCGGATGCCTGCTCGGTAACTTCGCCACCGAGATCCCGGCGCACAGCGATGCCCTGCGCAACGCCGTCGACGCCGGCTTCGGCCGCTGGGTGGCCGCGCTCGCCATGGCGATCGAGCAGGCGCGGTCTGCCGGTGAACTGCACGGCGACGAACCTGCCACCGATCTCGCCGGCTTCGTCGTCTCCAGCTACGAGGGCGCGGCAGCCCGGGCGAAGGCATCCGGTGATCCGGCCGCCCTCCGGGAGTTCTTCACGATCACCACGGCCCGGATCCTCACCTGATCCGCGTCCGTTCCCGTCGGTAACAGTCCGGGTCTTTCCATCCGGGGCGACGTGTACCCAATCCAAGACGACCGGTCGTACGCCTTCGGCCGGGGCCAGCACCTGAATTGAGGAGTGAGACATGAGCACGTACCTGATCAATCACCTGCGTATCCCGGGCGGAGTGCCGACCGAGGAGTCCCTGCGGTACCTGGAGCAGGTGCAGGCCACCACCGAGGCGTACGGCGCCAAGTGGCTCGTCCTCGATGCCCAGGTGGAGGTCCTTGAGGGCAGTTGGCCCGGGTCGGTCGTGCTGATCGAGTTCCCCGACGCGGAGACCGCCAGGACCTGGTACAACTCGCCCGAGTACCAGGCGATCCTGGCGCTACGCGTCGATCACACCATCAACGACCTGGTCCTTGTGGACTCCGTCGGCCCGGACTTCACGGTGGCCGGCTACGCGCGTCAGATCCGCACCCTGCTCGGCCAGTGACCAGTTCTCGCTGACCTGCCGTACGCCGATTCCCGCGCACCGCACGTCGTGCGCGGGAATCGGCTACATGAAGTTGCGGGTGTGCAGGGCGGACAGCGCGGCCGCCTCGTCGGGCCGGAAACCCAGGCGGACCAGCCGGCGCTGACGGCCCTGATCCATGGCGTGTTGCAGAGCCCGCACCCGGTCGAAGCCGGCGGACACGTCGTCCGGGTGCCACCCACCCGCCGCGAGCACCACCAACGCGTCGAAGACGTCAGCGTTGAGGCCCGCCGTGTCGACGAGCGCGTCGTGACGGCGGTGGATGGCCGCCCGCAGCCGGTCGCGCAGCAGTGGATCCGACTGCGCCTGATGCTCCAGGTGTGCCATGCCGAACACCACGTGCCGGCGCTCGTCCTGCATGGCGAGCCAACAGATCCGGCGTGTCACCGGGTCCGGGGCGAACTCGTGCAGGAAGGACAGCAGATCGACGAAGCTGCCCTCGCCGAGCACGGAGAGCAGGAACGACGCCAGCGCGAAGTCCGACTCCGCGACGAGGGTGAACAGCGACTGCCGACCGCCGGCGGACGACGTGCCCATCTCGGTGCCCCGTAGCAGTGCCCGCCGGCTGAAGACCTCCATGTGTCGGGCCTCGTCGGCCACCTGCACGGCGAGAAGCTGCACGACCTCCCGGAAGTGCGGGTGGATACGCCCCAGGAACCGGGCCGGCACGACGAGCGCTGCCTGCTCGTTCTCGACCAGGTACGTCATCACCTGCACCACCGCGGCCTCGACGTCGGCCGGCAACGCGAACGGGTCGTCCCACGGCACCGCGGTCTGCGGGTCCCACTGTCGCGCGGCGGCCTGCGCGTACAGGTGGGGGGCGATGTCGGCCCAGACCAGGTCGCGGTCGTCCAGGTCGAACCGGGCTTCGGGACCGCCGGCCTCCAGGAGCGCGCCACGGGCACCGAGCCCCCATCGTCCGGGTGGCCGGCTGCTGAGCGCCGACGGCAGGGCCGGCCCGGCCCGCTCCGCGCCGAACCAGCGGTCGTCGTCCACCGACCCCCGGATGACGACGGCAACCAGGTCGCTCCGGTCACCCCGATCCGGCCACTCGACCCGGTGGCCCCGGCCACGACACCAGGCGGGCAGGTGTACGCGCAGCGCCGGGTCGCGACCGGAGACCGCCAACCGGCCTCCCGGCGGCATCCCGGCCAGGGCGCGCTGCACCAGCACGTGTGCGCCCCCGCCGAAACCCAGCACACCCAGGTCGAGCGCGGCGACAGGTGTCGCGCTCACGGCCGGTAGTCCGTGGCCGTCACCCGCCCGTCGGGGGAGTAGAAACCGCTGGTGTCGACGGCGTCGGCGAGGACGTCGTACCCCGTGATGCGGCCCTCCCGCCAGGCCGTCAACCCCTCCAGGTCCAGCAGCGGACGCACCTGCGGATCGGCGTACGACATGCCGAGCAGGAGCGTGCCGAAGAGCCGGACCCCGTCGGACTCCGGTGCGCGGACCGTCATGTTGCAGTGGTCGTAGCGTGCGGTCTGCGCCACGATCCGGGTTCCCTCGGGCGGTAACGTGCCCTCCTGGACGAACGCCAGATGGTTGGCGTCGATCATGCAGGCGGCGTCGACCTCCCCGGCCACCAGGGCGCGGGCCGCGTCGCGCTCACCGCCGATGTGGTCGCCGTGCAGGCCGACACCCACGTCGAAGCGGCGTACGTCGACAGTGACCCCGCGCGCGGCGAGGTGATGCAACGGGATCAGCGTCGCCTGTGGACTGTCGACCGCCCCGACGGCGACCACGCGTTCGGCGAGGTCCGCGAGTTGGCGCACCGGCGAGTCCGCGCGGACCACCACGACCGAGGTGAGGTCCTGGTCGGTGTCGCGCATGGTGAGCGCGCGTACGGCAGTGCCGTTGGCGGACGCCAGCCGCTCGGCCCGCAGGTAGGCCAGGGGAGAGTTCCAGGCCGCGTCGATCCGCCCGGCGATGAGATCCTCGACCTGTCGCTCGTAGTGCGAGTAGAGGACGAAGTCGAAGTCCAGGCCCCGCCCGCGCAGCCAGGTGCGGAAGCCCTCCCAGATGGTCACCACCTTCGGGTCGTACGCGACAGCGCCCAGCAGAACGGTTGGCGCGGGCATCAGCGGTTGGCCTCGTCGAGCAGTGGCAGCCCGGTGGCGACCCGACCGACGAAATCGTGCAGCGCGTCGGTGGTCGGTGCCATCACCCGGGCCGCGCGGGCGTCCCGGAAACGGCGCTCGAGGCCCAACTCCTTGCGGAATGCGCTGCCGCCGCAGAGCTGCAACGCGCCGTCGGTCACGTCGGCGACGGTCTCGCCGGCGAGCGCCTTGACCTGGAGCACCCGCAGCATCGCGTCGTCGCGGCCGGTCTCCAGGGCGGTGAGCGTGTCACGCAGGAAGGCCCGCAGCGCGTCGGTGCGGATCATCAGCCGGGCGAGGTCGCGTCGGGTGACGGGCGCGTCGCGCAGGGCGGCCCCGGTGTGCGCGAGCGTGGTCCTGGTGAGATGTCGGCCGGCCTCGGCCACCGCGCTGTCGGCCAGACCGAGACAGAAGGCGGCGTTGAGCACCAGGAACCAGGGCAGGACCGCGCCGAGCGCGGTGTCGAGCCCGGCCCCGTCGGCCGCCATCCTCGCCGTCGACGGAACCCGCAACCCGTCGGCGGTCATCGGGCGGGAGCCGTTGCCCCGCAGGCCCAGCCCGTCGAAGTCGCCTGCCACGCTGAGGCCGGCGCTGTCGGAAGGCACCAGCCACAGCGTCATCGGGCCGGCGTCGGGGGTCAGCGGAAGGCTCGACCAGACGTAGCTGTTGGCCTCGCCAGCCGCGGTGACCCAGCTCTTCCGGGCATCGAGGCGGACGGTGTCGTCGTCGGCCGCGGTAGCGGTGCCGGTCGGCGACCAGAAGTGGCTGCGCGAGCCGTACTCGGAGAACGCCAGCGTGGTGAGGTGATCGCCGGCGGCGATGGCCGCGCGGACGTCTCGTGGACCGTGCGCCTCGATGACGGCGGTCGCCGCGTAGTGCATGAGCACCACCATCGCGGTGGATCCGCACTCGGCGGCCAGCCGCTCGATCACCTCGGCGACCGCCCGCATGCCGTGGCCGGCGCCGCCGACCTCGGGCGAGGAGGCCAGGCCGAGGAGGCCGGCTGCGGCGAGAGCATCGACACCCGGACGGGGGAAGGCCCCGTCCCGGTCGACGATCGGCGCCTGCGGGCGGATCACGTCGTCGATCACCGTGCCGAGCGTGTCCGTGGAATCGGTGGCGGTCTGGGCATTGTCGACGCTGGCCGTCATGCCGGTACTCCTTCAGGAGGGCCGATGGGACGTCCGCCGACCCTATCCGAACGCGAGAACGCAGCGCGAGTGTCGAATCACCGTCTGGCGCGGGCGTTGTCCCGGTGGGATCGGCCGTGCCCGTCGTCGCGGTCGATGCGCAACTCGCGTTCCAACTCGGTGATGACCGCCCGCAGATCGTCCAGTCGTTGGGTGAGCGCGATCCGGTCCACCTCGTCCGGTACGCCGTCGCCGTCCTCGTCGTATCCGGGGGCCAGTCGCTCGGTCATCTCCAGCCGGCGGGCCTCCTCCATGGAGTTCACGATGACCGCGATGAGGATGTTGAGCAGCAGGTTGACGGTGACGACCACGTAGCTGACGTAGTAGAGCAGTGTCCACGGTGAGATCGCCATGCCCTGCTCGATGAGGTCCGGCAGCGTCTCCAGAGACAACAGCACGAACAACGTCAGCAGTGACCGGCCGATGTCGCCGTACTCCTCCGGATACCTGTTGCCGAAGATGAGCCAGCCGGCCATCCCGTAGACGTAGAGCGTCACCACGGCCAGGGCGAAGAACCCGGTCACGCCCGGCAGGCTGCGCCACAGCGCGGAGACGATGGTCCGCAGACCTGGCGAGAACCGCACCAGGCGGACCATGCGGACGACCCGGACGACCCGTAGCAGCGCCGGGTCGCCGTGCAGGCCCGGAATGAAGATCGCCGCGATCACCACGAAGTCGAAGACGTTCCAGCCGTGCCGGAAGAAGTCCTGCGGGCGTCTGCCGTACGCCGCCAACCGGATGGCGATCTCGACGACGAAGACGGCTCGGAAGAACAGCTCCAGCCCGTGCAGCACGGTGCCCGCCGGGCTCAGGTCGTCGTACGTTTCCAGGCCGAGAACGATGCCGTTGGCGAGGATGACCACGACGATGGCGATCTCGAAGGGGCGGGACCGGGCGAGCTGGTCGCACCGGTCGGCCCATCCCGAGCGCGGGCCCGGTGTGGACGGCCCACCCCGGGGGGCGGGCACGGGTGCGTCACTCACCAGTCGGCCGGCTCGATCGTGTGACGGTGCGAATGGTGTGCGGGCATGCCCACCAGCCTAGCCAAGATCAAGACAGTGGAGGTCGCGCGACCACTCAGGAGCGGGGCGTCCGCTCTGTCGTCACGGGCGCGGCGAAGAAGGCGGCGAGTGGTTCGACGGTTCTCGGGTGCGCCCGGTTGATGGCGTCGTGACCACTGCGCGGGATGGTCAGGGTCCGGGCGTGCGGCAGCGCGCGGGCCAGCGCCTCGTTCTGGTGCACGTAGTAGGGCGGGCCGTCGGCCCCGCAGGCCAGCAGCACCTCGGCGCGCACCCCGGCCCACCGGGTGGCCGGGCCGTCGTGCGCCAGGATCAGCGCCGCCTCGTCCAGCGTCGTCGGCAGCAGTTCGCCCATGGTCCGGCCGATCGGCGTACGCAGGAACGCACGGATGATCGCGGTCCGAATGCCGAGTGGGAGTTTCGCCCCCGCCATCTGCGAGTTGATCCCGGCGGTCGTGATGGCGAGGCTGCGGGCGGTGTCGCCGGCCTGTGCCGCCGCCCGGGCCGGCGCGAGCCAGCCCGACGGGAAGCTGCCGTCGATCGAGACGGCGGCGTCGTAGAGGGCGAGCCGGTCGATCGGCAGTCGGAGCGCGGCTTCGAGCGCCAGGAAACCGCCACCGCTGTGGCCGATGACGTTGCCGGACCCGGTGTGCTCCAGCGCGGCGGCGAGGTCGTCGACCTCCTGATCCGCGGTGTAGGGCATCGACCTCGGTGGCGCGTCGGCCCGTCCCCGTCGGTTGTAGAGGTGAACGCTGAACCGGTCGGCGAGTGCCGCGGCCAGCCGCCGGTAGACGTCGATCGTCACGCCGCCGCCGTGCACCACGACGATCCCCGGCCCCGTCCCGGTTGAGTGCAGCACGATCGTCGCGCCGTCCCGTGCTGTGACCTGCTCCATGTCTGGTCCACCCTTCTCCCGCCGACAAACAACTGCAAACGACGTTCGCAGTTTACAGTAGGTCAGTGAGCGACGCACCCGCGAGTACCGGCGACGGCCGCCCCGAGCCGCAGTCGATCTGGAGCAGACCCGAACGCGGCAGCCGCGGCCCCGCCCCGGCACACAGTCGGGACGCCATCGTGGAAGCCGCCATCGCCCTGGCCGACGCCGAAGGGCTGGCTGCGGTGTCGATGCGCGCGGTGGCCGCCTCGCTCGGCACCGGTGCCGGATCCCTCTACCGCTACCTGTCGTCCCGCGACGACCTGTTGGACCTGATGACCGACCGGGCCGTGGGGGAGCTGCGCCCGTACCCGCAGGTGGAAGGCGACTGGCTGGAAACGATGGTGCTGCTGGGGCGACGGCAGTTGGCGCTGTTCGGTGCCCACCCGTGGTTGCCCGACGTGATCCATCGGCCCTCGGGCGCCGGCCCGGAGAGCCTGGCCTGGTTCGACAACTGCATCCGGGTCCTGGAGCCCGTGCGCTGCCCGGTGACCGCCAAGTTCGAGGCCATCGCGATGATGACAGGCGTGGTGAGCCTCTTCGCCCGCCGCGAATCCGCCGCTGGGGCGTTCAGCTTCGCCGGGGTGGACCTCACGACGTACCCGCACCTCGTCGCGGCGTTCAGCCAGCCCGCCGGACCACCGCCCCGGGCGGACCTCGTCGAGCGGACCCTGCGCGGTCTGCTCACCGGCCTGCTGGTCGTGGAGTCGACCGAGTCGGGCTGAGCGGATCGGCGTACGGGCGGTGTCCGTCGTTCGTCCGCCACCGCGACGCCCGCTGGTCTAGGTTCTCGATGGTGAGCGGGACCAGCTGCGAAGAGGTGCGCGATGTCCGACCCTGATCTTGCCGACCTGCGCCGACGGGCCACTGACGGTGACCGGGACGCCGTCGACCAGCTCGTCGAGCTCGCGGGGGAGCGGGGTGACCTCACCGAACTGCGTCAGCTGGCCGAGGACGGCAACGCCGACGCGGCGGCCCAGCTTGTCGAACTCGCCACCGAACTCGGCGACATGGGCGAGTTGCGGCGTCTCGCCGACCGGGGCGACAAGGACGCCGCTGACCAGCTCGTCGAGTTGGCCGCGGAGCGGGCCGACGTCGGTGAACTTCGCCGGCTCGCCGACGGCGGGAACCGGGACGCCGCCGACGTCCTGGCCGAGCTCACCGAGGAGCAGGACGAGGCGGAGTAGTCGGCCGGGGCGGGGTGGCGGTCGACGTCACGTCGTGGCGGTGAGGTATCGGCGGTAGCCGAGGGCGGACTGCGCGAACCCGAGGGACGCGTAGAACCGGTGGGCGTCGGTACGCGCGGCGTTCGACACCAGTTGGACCTTGTAGCAGCCGGCCGCCGTCGCCTCGTCGAGCGCCGCCAGCATGAGGGCCCGGGCGACTCCACGACGACGCCAGTCGGACGTGACCACCACGTTCTCCACCACCATGTACGGTCGCGCCCCGTGGGTGAGGTTGGGGACGACGACGGTGTCCAGCGTGCCCACGAAGGTGTCCCCGGCGACGGCCAGCAGGAGGCGGCGGCCAGCTTGGGCGTGCAGGTCACGCCAGGCGGTGGCGAGCCGGTCGGCGTGCGGCCGTGCGTCGTTCGGAGCTAGCTGCCACAGCACGTCGAAGACCAGTTCGGGGTCGTCCTGCGCCACGGCGGCGCGGATGACGACGTCGCCGCTCACCGGGCCGACGCCGGACTGTCCAGATCGGACGATGCGGAATGCCGACGTCGTTGCCCCGCGTACCGGGAGAGCCGGCTGTCGATGTGCCTCACCATGACGCCGAGGATACGGTCACCCGGTGGCGGGCGACGGCGACCTGCCACCGCCGCCCGCTTCGGCGATGACCCCGGTCAGGCCCGCGCCGCCCGCACGGCGTCGCGCAGTGGAGTGCTCGGTCGGCCGATCAGCCGGCTCAGGTCGTCGCTGTCGGTCGCCAGCTCGCCGTCGGCGATGGACTGGTCGAGCGCGGCGACGAAACCGGCGGTGCCCGCGTCCAGGCCGACGTTCTCCAGGGCCGAGGCCAGCTCGGCGGCGGACATGTCCTGGTGAACGACAATGGTGCCGGTCACCTCGGTGACGGCCTCGGCAAGCTCGTCGAAGGTGAACGCCGTACCGCCCAGTTCGTAGACGGCGTTGCCGTCCTCATCCCGGGTCAGCGCGGCCACGGCCGCCCCCGCGTAGTCGGCCCGGGGCGCGGCGGAGATCTTGCTGCCGCCGGTGGCGCCGAGGATCGTGCCGGACCCCAGGTACTGCGGTAGCTGGTCGGTGTAGTTCTCGGTGTACCAACCGTTGCGCAGCACGGTGTAGGCCAGGCCGGACGCGGCGAGCACCTCCTCGGTGGCCTTGTGCTCGGGGGCGAGCGGGTTCGCGGTGGTGTCGGCCTTCAGGATGCTCGTGTACACGAGACGCTCGACGCCGGCGAGCTTGGCGGCGTCGATGACCGCGGTGTGCTGCGCGACGCGCTGACCGGGAGTGTCGCCGGAGATGAGCAGCAGGCGGCGTACGCCGGCCACGGCTCCGGGCAGCGTCGACGGGTCGTCGTAGTTGGCCTTGCGGATCTCGACGCCGCGCGTGGCCAGGTCGGCGGCCTTCTCCGGGCTGCGGACGATGGCGGCGATGTCGCTGGCGGGCACCCCGTTGTCGAGCAGTTGCCCGATCACCAGGCGGCCCAGCCGGCCGGTGGCGCCGGTGACGGCATAGGTGGGCATGGAAACCTCCGGAGGTAGTGACAGATCAGCATGCACTTACGAATCTACAGCACTAACCGACGGGTGGCGTGGGTTAGGCTGGTGAGGTGAGCGACATGCCGGCCCAGGACCCGGCGGGGCCTACCCAGGAATTCGTCAGCGATGTCTTCGCCCGGGGTTGCACCTCCCGCGCGGCCTTCGAGGACGTCACCTCGAAGTGGGCCTCGCTGGCCCTGTTGGCGCTCGGAGAGGGCCGCTACCGCTTCAACGCGCTGCGTCGGCGCATCGACGGGGTCAGCGAGCGGATGCTCTCCCAGACCCTGCAGACCCTCGAACGCGACGGGATGCTCACCCGCGAGGTGCTCACCGCGATCCCACCGCGCGTCGAATACTCGCTGACCCCCCTCGGCGCCCGGGTCGCCGAGCAACTGCGTGGCCTCGCCGATCTGCTGGAGGCATCGGTGCCCGAGGTGCAGACCGCCCGCGACAGCCACGAGCGCGACCGGGGCTAGGACGAACCCACGCCGGCCTCGCGCCGCGTCACGACCGTCCGTGGGCTCTGGCGGATGCGCTGGGTCGCCACGACGCATCCCAGCACCGCCAGCGCCGCCACGATCGAGGCGGGGGAGACCACCTCGCCGAGCAGCAGCGCCGACCATCCCAGGGTCAGCACCGGCTGGGCGAGTTGGACCTGGCCCACCTGCGCTACACCGCCCCGGGCCAGGCCCGCGTACCAGGCGAAGAAGCCCAGGAACATCGAGACCCCGGTGAGATAGCCGAACGCCGACCAGCCGAGAGCGTCGGCCCGCGGCGGACTGACGGCGGCGGCAACGGCCGTGACCGGAACGGTGATGGGCAGCGAGAGCAGCAACGCCCAGCAGATCGTCCGAGCGCCGCCCAACTCGCGGGCGAGCGCGCCGCCCTCGGCGTAGCCAAGGCCGCAGAGCACGACCGCCGCGAGCAGGAACAGGTCGGGCAGGGTGAGGGCACCGCGTACCGCGCCACTGGCGCCGAGAAAGGCGAGAACCGCCAGCAGCCCGCCGGCGCTCACGATCCAGAACAGCGGCGGTGGGCGTTCGCCGGCCCGCAGCACCGCGAACACGGCCGTCATCGCGGGCAGCGCGGCGATGACGACCGCGCTGTGCGCGGAGGTCTGGGTGAGAAGCGCCATCGAGGTGAACAGGGGAAAGCCGACGACGACTCCGAGAGCGACGATCGGCAGCCGTCGCCACTGACCGTGGGTGGGCCGCGGTGCGCCGGTGAGACGCAGGTACGCCCATGCCAGTAGGCCCGCGCCGACTGCCCGGCCAAAGGCGACGAACCACGGGTCGAGTTGCTGCACGGCCATGCGGGTGACCGGAAGTGACAGGCTGAAGCCGAGCACGCCCAGGGCGCCGAGACCTAGCCCGGAGAGCCGGTCCGCTGTTACCGTGTTTTCCGCAGTAGCGCTACTGTTGTCCCTCATGGAAAACGGTAACGCAGCCCAGCGCGTTATCCAAGATCTGCGGACCCTCGCGGCCGTCGCAGGCCCCGGTGCCCGGCTGCCCTCGGTACGAGAGCTGACCGCCCGACATCAGGCCTCGCCGGTCACCGTCGCCGAGGCCATCCGACAGTTGGCGGCCGAAGGGCTGATCGAGGCGCGACCCGGCCGAGGCACCTTTGTGGCCACTGCACCGGACGAGCCGGGCGTACCCGACCTGTCCTGGCAGACCGTCGCGCTCGGGCCCCGCCGGTTCGGTCAGGATGAGATGCAGGCGCTGTTGGCGCTGACGCCCGCCGGAACGATTCCGCTGTCCGGTGGCTACCTCGACGCGGACCTACAGCCTGCCGCTGCGCTCGGAGCCGCCCTCACCCGAGCCGCCCGCCAGCCCGCGAGCTGGCAGCGGGGGCCGGTCGAGGGCCGCGCGGACCTGCGCGCGTGGTTCGCCCGCGAGGCCGGGGCGGGGCTGCATGCCGAGGACATGGTGATCTGCCCCGGCGGGCAGGCCGCCCTGTCGTCCGCGTTGCGGGCCCTCACCGCGCCCGGTGATGCCCTGCTCGTCGAGTCGCCGACCTACCTGGGTGCGTTGGCCGCCGCCCGCGCGGCCGGGCTGCGGGTGGTGCCCGTGCCCGCTGACGCCGACGGGGTACGACCCGACCAACTCGCCGCCGCGTTCGCCCGCACCGACGCCCGGCTCTTCTACTGCCAGCCCCTGTACGCCAACCCCCACGGCGCGACGTTGGCGGAGCATCGCCGGGCGCAGGTCGCCGCTGTCGTCCGCGAGGCCGGGGCGTTCCTGATCGAGGACGACTACGCCCGTGACCTCACCATCGACGATCCGGCTCCGCCACCACTGGCCAGCGACGATCCCGACGGTCACGTCATCTACCTTCGTTCACTGACCAAGTCGACCGCCCCCGGGCTGCGCGTCGCCGCCATCGGAGCCCGCGGCGCGGCCGGAGCGCGACTGCGCGCCGCCCGGCTGCTCGACGACTTCTTCGTCGCCGGACCACTGCAACAGGCGGCGATCGACTTCGTCACCTCTCCGTCGTGGTCGCGGCATCACCGGGCACTGCGCACAGCCCTCCGGATACGCCGTGACGCGTTGCTGACCGCGCTACGCCGGCATCTGCCCGGCATTGCCCCCCCATCGATCCCACGTGGCGGCATGCACCTCTGGGTGCGACTCGCCGCCGGCACCGACGAGGCGGCACTGGTCGCTGCCGCGGCGGCCGAGGGTGTCGCCGTCTTCCCGGGCCGGCCGTGGTACGCGGCCGACCCCCCGGCCCCGCACCTACGCCTCACCTACGCGGCAGCCGCACCCGAACTCATGGACGAGGCCGTTCGACGCCTCGCCCGCGTCCTCGGTTGACCACCGGTCGCCTGTCCGGTGCGTGGTTTCAGGCATTCAGCGTCTCGCGCGGCGGCACACCGAAGCTGGCGTGGTATCGCGCGGTGAACCTGCTGTGGCTGGCGAATCCCCACCGACTGGCGATCGCCGAGACGGTCTCCTGGCGCGGGTCGGCGCGTATCAGGTCGTGGTGCGCTCGGACGAGCCGTACTCGACGCAGGTAGGCCATCGGGGTGGTCCCCAGGTGGCGGCGGAAGGCGAGTTGAACCGCCCGGAGGGAGACGCCGGCGGCGCTGGCGATGTCGGCCGCGCTGATGTTCCGGTCGGCGTGCTCCTCCAGGAACGTGATCGCCCGTCGCAGCGTGGCGGTGGTGGCGTCGTTCCGGTCCGCGGCGGTCGGTTCGGTGAACGCGGTGTTGGGGAAGATCGCGAGCGCCGCCGCGGCGAGCATCCGGGCGGCGTTGCCGATAACCAGTGGCTGTGCCCCGGCGGCCGGGCTGTTCAACACGACGTCGCGGACGAAGCTGGTGGTGTTGCGCCACTGCCGGGCGAGATCCGCGCTGGCGGCACCGAGCTCGGTGAACTCGATCCGACCGGGCCGGCGGGCCGGCGCGGTGGTGGCCACCTGCGCCAGCACCGACAGGTCCAGTACGCAGAGCTCCACCTCACCGGGATGCCAGTGCACGCTGCATGGCTCCTGCGGCCTGGTGACGAGAAAGACGTCCCCGGGGCCGAACCGGTGGTCCGATCCGCCGCAGGAGCGGTCGACGCGTGCGGTGCGGGTGCGACCGATGACCAGCCCATCGAGGGTGCTGGCATCGATCTCGAGGTGCCCGGTCTGTCGGGTGGTCGCGATGGCGAAGGGGCCGGTGTCGACGCGGTGGTGGGTGAGCCGGTACCCGTTCCTGCTCTGGATTCGCAGTTTCGGATCGTAGGTGTCGGACAGGAATTCCTGGATGGCCGTGGGATCACGGCTGTCGAACCGATAGGTCTGCACATGCGATGACGTCATCCGCTGTCTCCGTCCGGTGGAGGTGCCGCCGGGTGCTGGAACGGTTGCCGGCGGCAGGTTCGGGACGTGCCGGGGTGCTCGGCGATGACCGGCACTTCGTTGGCCGGAGGTGCGGTGAAGAGACGCAATATCTGTAGATGGGAATTCCACCATACGACAATCGCCGACGGGCCGTACTGCGAATTACGGCGATGTGTCAGCAGCTCGACTTCGTTTTCCGGCTAGCGCGCCGAATGGTTCTGCGTCCGCTGTCCTAGCCACCCGCGTGGCCGACAGCGAAATCTTGTTCATGATTCGTCGGAGGATGACCGACCGGCTCACTGCCGGGAGGCTGACCCACGGAGGGGGAAGCGTTGGACGGTACCGATCCTGAGCGCGTCGTTCGGCTGGCCGTCGCCGAGGCGCTGGCCCGGGTGGCGGACGAGGACAGCCTGGGTCTGGGCGAGGGAGACGCGCTGGAAGGGCTCGGGCGTGGGCTCCGGGAGGTCCTGCGCCGCGCACTCGACGACCGGGTGCCGCTGACCACGCCGGAGTTCGTCGACCTCTGCCGGAACCTCGGTCTGCACCGTGACGCCTTCGACCTGCTCGGGCACTACCTGATGACCGCGTTGCTGACCCAGCACGTCGGACCGGACGCCCTGATCCGCGTCGGCGTGCTCTTCGGCACTGTCGGGCGTTACCTGCCCGGCGCCCGTCCGGTGGGCCACCGCAACGAGGGTCCCGCCGCACGGCGACGCGACGTGCGCTCGGACAACAGCGTCGTCGGTCGGTACCGGCGCGCCAAGCTGCCGGAGCACCTTCCCAACCCGCCAAGCTGGACCTGCACCGGATGCGGCCGCGAGTGGCCCTGCGCCACCAAGCAGAGTCAACTGCTCGCCGAGTTCGGTGGAGCGCGCGCCTCCCTCGCGGTCTATCTGGGCTCCTGCCTCGTCGCCGCCGCCGAGGACCTGCCCACGATGCCGTTGCCCCGGGTCCGGCTCCGCTTCCTGGGCTGGCTGCCGCGCGCCCGGATCTGACCGGGCCGTCGGCGGGGGACCGGTCGGTGAACGCCCTGGCCCGGCCCCGCCGGGGCCGGGCCGGACGGGACACCGCGCGATCACGGGGTGACCCGCTGCTGACCGGCCCGGCGCTTCGGCCAGGTCGGGGCAGGGTGTTCATCGCGCGCACCCGCTGCGTACGGCGGCTGTTCACCGCCTTCTCCGAGGCTCCTGGATCGAAAGAGCATTCGCTTGATCGAGGAGAGGCTCTCAGGTGAGAGACAAGCATCCCGAAGAGACCGAGCACGCGCAGCTGTCCCGGCGCAAGCTGGTCAAGTACGCGGGCGTCGGCGCGACGCTGGCCGCGGCCAGCCCACTGGTCGGCGCCGGCGCGGCCTGGGCCGCTGAGGACCGCCGACCGGGTGACGACGACAAGACCGACCGGGGTAATTCCAAGAACCGGGTGTGGCGTGCGGGCGACCACCACATCCACTCCGAGTACAGCGGCGAGTTCGACACCACGAAGTCCCCGATCGTCTTCCACAAGGGCGCGGACGCGGTCTACCCGATCGTCACCAACGCCATCATGGCGAAGAACTTCGGCCTGACCTGGGCGATGTGCACCGACCACGGTGGACCGACCCACTCGAAGGTGAACATCGAGCAGGCGTACCCCGACCTGCTGCGGTCCCGCAAGCTGGTCCCCGAGGTGCTTCAGTTCTGGGGAATGGAGTTCGACGCGCCCTCGCTGGACCACCACACGCTGATGATCCCGCGCCATGAGGACGAGGCGAAGCAGCTCTTCGAGCTGGAGAGCCGATTCGCCAAGTACGACGCGTTCCCCACCGACCCGGCCCGCGACACCGAGGCCAAGATGGTGGAGTTCCTCAAGGTGGCCCGGGGCATGCCGCACAAGCCGCTGGTGATCGCCCACCACGCGTCCCGTTCGGCGCCCGGTCTCGGCGTCTACGGTCAGGACACCCCGCGCGAGTTCCGCAACGGCAACAACGCCGCGCCGGACGTCTACATCGGCTTCGAGGGCGCGCCCGGTCACCAGGCCGGCCCGCTCAACGGCGGCAAGCGGGGCGGCTACGGCAACCACCCCACCTACGGCGGCTTCGACCAGATGACCGCCCGGGTCGGCGGCCTGTGGGACTCACTGCTCGGCGAGGGCCGGCGCTGGTGGATCACCGCGACCTCGGACTCGCACGTGCACTGGACCCGGGGCGGCTCCGACTTCTGGCCCGGCGAGTACAGCAAGACGTACGTGCACGCCCGCCAGGACTACGGCGACATCATGGACGGCCTGCGCAACGGCCGGATCTGGGTCACCACCGGTGACCTGATCCGCAGCCTCGACGTCACCGCCACGTCCCAGGGCAGGACCGCCGAGGTCGGCGAGACGATCACGGTGAGCCGTCGTAGCCGTACCGATGTCGAGATCGAGATCACCTTCCGCCCGCTGGGTGGGGTGAACGCGAACGGCGACCGACCCCAGGTCCGCCGGGTCGACCTGATCGTCGGCCAGATCACCGGCCCGAGCGCCAGCCTGGACGCCGACACCAATCCCACCACCACCGTGGCGGCCCGGTTCGGCCCGCGGGACTGGCGTCGGCGGGGCGACAGCTACGTCATCCGGCACACCCTGCGCAATGTCGAGGCGGACACCTACGCACGGGTGCGCGGCACCAGCACCGACGAGGCCGAGCCGCTCGCCGACGGGCTGGAGAGCCCGTGGGACGACCTGTGGTTCTACTCGAACCCGGTCTTCGTGCACGTGCGCTGACCGGTGCGGTAGCGACATCGCGGGCCTGTCCGGCACCGCTCGACGGACGAGGTCCGGTGGTGCGGGGCAGGCCCGTTGCGCTGCGGTCGCAGGTCAGTCCGGCCTGCTGCGGCCGGCTCGGGGAGTGGCGGTTCGCCCACCCCGCGCCGCCGCGGCACCGCTGCGACGTGTAGCGGGCGCGGCAGGCTCCGGGTCGGCCTGCACCTGTGTCACCACCTCGCAGAGGTCACGCAGCGGGTCCGCCGCCTGGGCCGAGCAGGCGACCTTCTGGAGCAGTGACCGCAGCGTCGCCGACTCGGCCGGGGTGAGCGCCCCCAGCAGATGCGACTCGACCTGCCGCAGTGCGACCCGCCGCTTTTCCCAGGCGGCACGGCCGGCGTCGGTGACCTCGATGAGCCGGTTGCGCCGGTCGGCCGGGTCCGCGCGCCGGGCGACGAACCCGGGCCGCTCCAGGTCGTCGATCAGGTACGTGAGGACGGTGCGGTCGATGCCGATCTCCTCGGCGATCGCGCCCTGGTTTCGGGCCGGCCCGTTGCTGGCCGCGGTGAGTAGTTGGTAGCCGCGCGGGCCACCGGGAAAGTCGGTGAGCGCGTGCTCGGCCGCCCGGACGTAGCCGCGGAAGACGATGCCGAGCATCCAGCCCAGGTCGTCGTCGAGCGGATCGGGCCGGTCCGGCCGGTGAGAGGCACCCGTCATCCCCCGACAATACCGCAGCGAGGCAGACCTTGTTGGCAGAAGATGTTCTGTCTGGCATAAGGTTATGGTCACGGCGCATCGACCGAGGCGTCGGGGAAATGGGGAGGCTCGCAGATGAGCGACTACGGCCACGACCTGGTCTTCGGCTCCTTCGTCACGCCCAGCGCTGACAATCCGGACCGTACGGTCGGTGTCGCCGTCCTGGCCGAGCAGGTCGGGTTGGACCTGGTCACCTTTCAGGATCACCCGTACCAGCCGGCGTTCCTCGACACCTGGACGCTGCTGAGCTTCGTGGCGGCCCGCACCAGCCGGGTGCACCTGGCGGCGAACGTGACGAACCTGCCGCTGCGCCCGCCGGCGGTGCTCGCCCGCAGTGTGGCCAGCCTGGATCTGCTCAGCGGTGGCCGGGTCGGCCTCGGCCTCGGGGCAGGGGCGTTCTGGGACGCCATCGAGGCGATGGGCGGTCGGCGGCTGACCCCCGGCCAGGGCGTACGGGCGCTGGAGGAGGCCATCGAGGTCGTCCGTCAGCTCTGGGACGTCGAGACGCGCGGCGGAGTGCGGGTCGACGGCGAGTTCTACCAGGTGGTGGGTGCCAAGCGCGGTCCGGCTCCGGCCCACGCGGTGCCGATCTGGCTGGGCGCGTACAAGCCCCGGATGCTCCAGCTCACCGGTCGTCGGGCCGACGGTTGGCTGCCCTCGCTGGGCTACCTCCAGCCCGGTGATCTGACCAGGGGCAACGCGATCATCGACGACGCCGCGCAGCAGGCTGGCCGGTCCCCGCAGGACGTGCGTCGGTTGCTCAACATCGCCGGGGAGTTCTCGGGCGTCGGGCGCGGCCCGCTGAACGGACCCGCCGAGCAGTGGGCCGAGGAGCTGGCTGAGCTGGCGCTGGAGGAGGGCGTCGGCACCTTCATCCTGGGCAGCGACGACCCCGACGACCTGCGCCGCTTCGCCGGCGAGGTGGCGCCCGCCGTCCGCGAGCTCGTCGCCGCCGAACGTGACCGGGGCGCGGCTCCGGCACGTACGCCGGAACCGGAGCCGGAGCCGGTCGCTGCGCCGCCGGTCCGGGCGAGCCGCGCCACCGCGACCGGTGGTGCGTTCGCCGTGGTGCCGACCCCCGACGACGGCGTACGGCGAAGCGAGCGGCAGGTGTGGGACGAGGCGGCCCGGCCGACCGGGCCCGCGCCCGACCCGGAGCGCACCTACACCCCGCAGGAGCAGGCCACCGGCGCGCACCTCGTGCAGGTCCACGACGGGCTGCGCGCCGAGCTGACCCAAATTCACGACCTGATCGAGCAGGTGGCGGCCGGCGAGATCGACGCCGGTGCGGCCCGGTCCCACATCAACACGATGACCATGCGGCAGAACCGGTGGACCCTCGGCGTCTACTGCGAGTCCTACTGCCGCATCGTCACCACCCACCACACGATCGAGGACCAGTCGCTCTTTCCCAGGTTGCGGGCTCGTGACCCGCGACTCGCCCCGGTGGTCGACCGGCTGGAGCAGGAGCATCACGTCATCCACGACGTGCTGGAGGGTGTCGATCGGGCCCTGGTCGCGTACGTCGGGTCTCCGGATGGGCTCGCCGAGCTGCGGGCCGCGGTGGACCTGCTGACCGACGCCCTCCTGTCGCACCTCAGCTACGAGGAGCGGGAACTGGTTGAGCCGTTGGCGCGTCTGGGCATCGCCTGATCAGCGCGCCGCTGCGGCGGCTCGGGGTTGCCCCGATCTAATCTGAGAGACTACTCTCGAAACATGTCTCTCAAGAATCCGTACGGGGATTTCGAGATCACCGAGCCGCAGGCGCTACGGGCGCTGGCCCACCCGGTGCGGCTGGCCATCCTCGAACACCTTCAGCGGCACGGCCCGGCGACGGCGACCGGGCTCTCGCCGCACGTCGGCGCCACACCGTCGGTGGTCAGCTGGCACCTGCGGCACCTCGCGACCTTCGGACTGGTCAACGACTGGGACGGCGCCACCAGCAAGCGGGAACGCTGGTGGCAGGCCGTCGCCCGGGGCTTCCGCTTCACCGCGCCCGACAGCGCCGAAGGGCAGTCCGCCAGCCAGCAGTTGCGCGGCGAGATGTTCGCCCGCAACGCCGACGCGCCCCAGCAGTGGCTGCTGCGAGAGGAGCCCCGGCTGGACCCCGAGTGGCGCGCGCTGGCCGGCATGGCCGACACCCGGTTCGTGGCCACGGCCGATGAGCTCCGCCAGCTGGAGGAGTCGATCGAAGAGCTGATCGCCCCGTACGTGCGGCGCAAGGAGGAATCGGCCCCGGACAGCGCGCGGATCGTCCGGATGCTGCGCTACCTCCTGCCCGAGCCCGGCGACGACGACGCGGCCACGTCATGACCGCCACCGGCACCGGCTCCGTCAGCGCCACCGGCGCCGTGCCCCCGCCGGCCCTGCACCGCGACCGACGGTTCCGCACCTTCTGGATCAGCGAAACGATCTCCCAGTTCGGTGACCGGATCAGCGAACTGGCTCTGCCGCTGATCGCCGTCACCCTGCTCACCGCGACGCCCATTCAGGTGAGCGTCCTCACCGCGCTGATCTGGCTGCCCAACCTCCTGGGCCTCTTCCTCGGTGCCTGGGTCGACCAGCGCACCCACAAGCGGCGACTCCTGATCATCGCGGACCTGGTCCGCGCCGCGGTGCTGCTCAGCCTGCCGGTGGCCTACCTGTTCGACGCGATCACCCTCACCCAGCTCTACCTGGTGGCACTGCTCACCGGCCTCGGAGCGGTCCTGTTCGCCATGGCGCGTCAGGCGTTCTTCGTCGCGCTGGTGCCGCGATCGGCGTACGTGGACGCGAACAGCAAGCTGAGCATGAGCCGGTCGCTGTCGTTCATCGCCGGCCCGGCCGTCGGCGGCGGGCTCGTCCAGGCCCTCAGCGCGCCGGTCGCGATCCTCGTCGACGCGGTGTCGTTCCTCGGCTCCGCGCTGCTGCTCCACCGCATCCCGGTGACCGAGACGCCGCCACCGCCGCGTCGAACGTCCACGCTGGGCCTGGTCCGCGAAGGGCTCACGCTGGTGCTGCGGCACCCGGTGCTGCGGGCCGCCCTCGGCTGCACCAGCACTGTCAACTTCTTCACCTTCATCGCCGGCGCGCTGCTGGTCCTCTACGCCAGCCGCGAACTCAACCTGTCGGCCGGCGCGATCGGGATCGCCCTCGGGTTCGGAGCGCTCGGCGGCTTCGCGGGAGCGGCGCTCGCACCACGGGTCTCCCGCGCCATCGGCCTGGGCCGTACCGCCATGATCGGGGCGGTGCTCTTCCCCGCGCCGCTGGCGCTGACCGCGCTGGTCTCCGGACCTACCTGGACGAAGGTGGCCATGCTGGCGGCCATCGAGCTCGTCTCCAGCATCGGCGTGATGCTCATGGACGTGAACCTCAACGCCCTGCTCACCGCCGTGACACCCGACGACGCGCGGGGACGCCGGGCCGGCGCCTACAGCGCCGTCAACTACGGCATCCGACCGCTCGGTGCGCTGGTCGGCGGCACCTTGGGCACCACCATCGGGCTGCGGCCCACCCTGGCCATCGCCGGCCTCGGCGGCGTGCTCGCCGTGCTGTGGTTGTTCGCGTCACCGGTGCGCCACATCCACACCCTCGACGAAACGGCGACCTGACCGACGAGGCGGCGCGGTGTCCTGGGCCGCGGCCCAGGACACCGCCCGTCAGGCGGCCTGCGCCAGCAGGATCCTGGCCAGCTCGGTGGGCTGGGAGAACATCGGCCAGTGGCCCGTGTCCATGGTGACCAGTCGCCACTGGTCACTGGTCAGCAGCTTGGCCACCGTGTCGTTGGGCTCGGGCCCGTCGAGCAGGCACTTGACGTACGTCGCCGGCAGCTCACCCAGCGGCCGGCCCACCACGGCCGGCTCGGTCAGCGTCGCGCCCGGATGCGGCGTGGAACCCTCGATCAGCCGGGCGACCTGCTCGTCGGTGAGACCCTGACCATCGAAGTCGGCCGCGCCGAGCGGCGCCCAGTCGCCGCCGTTGTCGGCGAGCTGCGCCTCGAACGCCGCCTGGCCCTGCCACCAGCCGGAGGCGAACGACCCACCGTCGACCGGCACCTCGGAGTCCACGAAAACCACCCGGCTCAACCGGTCGCCGATCCGCTCGGCCGCCTGACCCGCGGGAATGCCCGAGTAGCTGTGCCCGACCAGCACCACATCGTGCAGGTCGCCGCTCTCGATCTCGTCGACGATGTCCTGCACGTGGGTCTGCTGCCCGGCCGGGACACCCCGCTTGTCGGCGAGGCCGGAGAGGGTCAGCGGGTGGGTGCCGTGCCCGGCCGCCCGCAGGGGCGGCACCACCTCGTCCCACGCCCACGCCCCTAGCCACGCCCCTGCCACCAACACGAAATCAGCCATGGCCGGGACCCTAGCGGCACCCTGCGACAGCGCCGACACGTCAGGACAGGCGCGTGCCTGGCCGATGACCGCGAACGGTCATCCGGTGGCCAGGACGGGGGAAACCCGGTGCGGATTGGCGGCTGCCGGACTCAGCTCTCAGACGTGGTCCCGGGCGGGCGGCCCGATCTCGACGGGCATCCGGTAGATCTGGGCCGGGTAGTCGACGGCCGCGACGCCGCCGTTGAGCCCGGCGGTCAGGTGCAGTTGGGCCGCCGGCATCCAGAGCCGGGCATCGGCGTCGAGCCACATCGCGTCCACCCAGGCCAGTCGGGGGTCGGCGACGAGCGTCCGTACGCTGCGGTCGGGTGCGAGGACGAGGACGCGCCGCCGTTCCAGGTCGCTGAGATAGATGGTGCCGGTGGCATCGATGGCCGTGCCACCGGTGCTGGGTGTGTCACACCAGCGTCCGACAGCCCGGGCCAGCTCGTCGGGGGACACCGACGGGTCGTCCAACCACCGGGTGGCGATCCGGGACATTCCGCCGGAGGCCGGCTGGTAGTAGAGCCAGCGACCGTCCGGCGACACCTCCAACTGGTCCACGTGCAGGCGTACCTCGGCGCCGTCCGGGTCACGCAGCACGCGACCGTCGGCGACCACCGGGCCGCCCGCCGTGCTCGGATGCCCGTCGAGCACCCGTCTCGACCGACCCGAGTCGAGATCGAGCACGATGAGGCCCGCCGCCCCGGCGTCGCTGAGATACGCCGCCCGGCCGTTGAAGCGGACGTCGTCGACGTAGCTGCCCGGGTGCACCGCCTCGTCGAGGTGGTAGACCCGCTCCACGCGGTCGTCGTCCGGGTCGACAACGATCAGCCGAGCGCCGCCCGGCACCTGCGCGCCGCCGATCTGCGGCGAACCCGAGTCGACGATCCACAACCGGCCGTCCGGGCCGGCGCGCAACCCGTTGACGTGCACGAACGCCCCGCCCGGCGGCTGGTCGGCGCGGTTCCAGGCGACATCGGGGTACGGGACACGACGACCGTCCGGCAGTGCCTCCACCACCTGCACGCCGGGCCGATCCGCCGACGGGTAGCTCAGGAACACCCGCCCCCGCACTGTGGTCACGCCCGTGCACACCCGGTCTTCCTGGAACACCGGCGTCAAACGGTGATCCTGTTCGGTGGGCAGCGACGACATCGCGCGGTATCCCCGGAGCGTGCCGGCCGAAACCGCCGGTTGAAGGCGCCGCCGTGCTCAGCGCATCTGCGGTGCCGGGGGGCCGACCCGGGCGGCGAGCCGCTTCGGAGCCATGACGCAGTAGCTCTCGGTGAGCAACTCGCGCACCTCCTCCCAGTCGGTGTTGTCGTCCAGGACCATGCCCATCACGGTCGGGCTCCAGTCCGGTTTGTAGAAGGGGTGCCCGGTGGCGAGGAGCCCGGCGATCTCGTCGAGTGGCGACCGGAAGGTCAGCAGGCAGGCGGGCTGGTCGAGTGCGGCGGCCCGGGCGTGCACCGGCTGGCGATCGGGGTCGACGGTGAGCACGTGGGCGATGGTCCGCTTGCGAATCCGCCAGCGGGTGCCCACCCAGGCAGGCTCCTCGTAGGTCTCCGGCAGGCCGAGACAGATCGGCCGCAGCCGGTCGAGGACCTCGGGCGGGACGTCTGCGGGTGCGGTCACGGACAACGATGCTAGTGCTGTGTCCACTGACGTTGGCCGGGTTGTGTCAGACCCTCGTGGTTGGGTTCGGGTATGCCCAGACGTAGGGACTCAGGAGCGCCGCGGGTGGTGCATCGCACCGCCCGGGTCGGCCTGCGTCTGACCCGGGCGCAGCGGCAACGCTGCTTCGGCCTGCTCCGCGCGGCCGGGGATCTTTGGGCGTGTGTATTGGAATACAACAGCTGGCGGCATCGTCGTCACGATCGGCCGGTCGCGAGCTATCAGGAGTTGTGTCGACTGCTCGCCGCATCTGGTCCGGGCACGTTCGGTGAGCTCGACTCGACCGGCGCCCGGTCGGTGTTGCGTCGCTATTCTGATGCGTGGTTCAGCGCTGCCGCCCGCCGCAGGGCGGGGCATGGTGAGGTGCGGTATCCGCGGCGGCGACGGTCGTTGATGCCGGTCCGCTGGTATCACGGCACGTTCGGTCTGAGTGAACGGCGGCTGCGGTTGCCGACCTCGGCCGGGAGCCCGCCGCTGGTGGTGCGCCTGGACCGGGCGGTT
The DNA here is from genome assembly GCF_040649115.1 of Micromonospora sp. NPDC049049. Lineage (NCBI taxonomy): Bacteria > Bacillati > Actinomycetota > Actinomycetes > Micromonosporales > Micromonosporaceae > Micromonospora > Micromonospora sp. NPDC049049. Next base: position 40,031 of record NZ_JBEZEX010000031.1, read on the forward strand.
CCCTACCCCCATGATGCGGTGCGGTCAGTGACGCTGGTGTTCGATCAGGGGCGGTTGTGGGTCGAGGTCACCGCGGAGCTTCCGGTCGCGACCTACCCTGCGGCTCAGGAGCCGCAGCGGGGGCGGGTCGCCGGGGTCGACCTGGGCATCATTCACCCGTACGCGGTGGCAACCGGTGACGGGCAGATGTTGCTGGTGTCCGGGCGGGCGATCCGCGCCGAGCACCGTCAGCACCTGGCCGACACGAAAGGCCGCCGCCGGGCGACCGCCGCCCGTGCACCGACGAGGGGCCAGCGGGGTTCGCGGCGGTGGCGCAAGACCCGCCGGCGGGCTCGGCTGATGGAGGGGCGGCATCGGCGTCGGGTACGGCAGGCCGGGCACGAGGCCGCGAAGACCGTGATCGGCTGGGCAGTGCAGCACCGGGTCGGGACCCTGACCGTCGGTGACCCGCGTGGTGTCCTCGATCTTCAGGCGGGTCGGCGGCACAACCTGCGGTTGCGGCAGTGGCAACTCGGCCGGGCGATCGCGGTCCTGAAGGACAAGGCGGAGCTGGCCGGGATCACCGTGTATCTGGTCGATGAGCGGGGTACGTCGTCGACCTGCCCGGTGTGCCGGCGCAGAGTGGTCAAGCCCCGCGGGCGGACCATGATGTGCAGGAGTTGCGGGTTCGTCGGGCATCGCGATGTTGCCGCGGCGTTCACCATCGCCACCCGGACCCCGGGCGGCGTCACTACCACTGCACCCGACATGGGTGCGGTCATCACGCACCGTCGAGCAGGCCGACACCTTCCCGGTGCCGGGCTGTCCCGGCGTGACCCACGCCGCCCACCAGCGGTGTCAGGGTCGGTTGGCCGGCTGAGGCCCGCCCCACTACCGGTGGGGAGTCGCTCGCTCCGACAACGTCTGGGCGAGGAACCACAACACCACCGACAACCCGGTGAACGTTAGTGGTCACAGCACTAGCCGTACGGTGTGACAAGTTCCGCTCGTCGAACCCCACCCCGCCCGGTGGTGCGCGCCCTGCCGATCCGCCAGGATGGGCCGGGGCGACAGTGGGCCGTCGCCCTGGCCCGACCAGCCCCCTGCGCCCGCTGAGGAGTGCCGTGCCGTCCACCCTGCTCTCCCGCCGTGACCTCGACTTCCTGCTGCACGAGTGGCTGCGGGTGTCCGAGCTCGTCGAGCGCCCCCGCTACGCCGAGCACTCCCGGGAGACCTTCGACGACGCCCTGGATCTCGCCGAACAGGTGGCCACCGAGCAGTTCGCCCCGCACAACCGCGCCGCCGACCTGGCCGAGCCCACCTTCGACGGGCAGCGGGTGCGGCTGATCCCGCAGATCCGTGCCGCGTTGGACAGCTTCGCCGAGACGGGCCTGCTCACCGCCGGGCTGGACGCCAGTGTCGGCGGCCTGCAACTGCCGCACGCCGTCGCGGCGGCGTGCTTCACCTGGTTCCAGGCCGCCAACGTGGCCACCTCGGCGTACCCGTTCCTCACCCTGGGCAACGCCAACCTGCTGCTGGCCCACGGCAGCCCCGAGCAGGTGGACACCTACGTCCGGCCGATGCTGGACGGCCGATTCTTCGGCACCATGTGCCTGTCCGAGCCGCACGCCGGCAGCTCGCTGGCCGACATCACCACCCGCGCCGAGCCGCAGGCGGACGGCACGTACCGGCTGCACGGCACCAAAATGTGGATCTCCGGTGGTGACCACGAGTTGGCCGAGAACATCGTCCACCTGGTGCTGGCGCGCATCCCGGGCGCGCCGCCCGGGGTCAAGGGCATCTCGCTGTTCATCGTGCCGAAGGTGCTGGTCGGCCCGGACGGGACGCTCGGTGAGCGCAACGACGTGGCCCTGGCCGGGCTCAACCACAAGATGGGGTTCCGGGGCACCACCAACGCCCTGCTCAGCTTCGGCGACGGCGCGCACACCCCGGCCGGCCGCGTCGGCGCGGTGGGCCACCTGGTCGGCGCGCCGCACCAGGGTCTGGCGCAGATGTTCCACATGATGAACGAGGCCCGGATCGGGGTCGGGGCGGGCGCCACCGCGCTGGGTTACACCGGCTATCTCAAGAGCCTGGCGTACGCGAAGGAGAGGCCGCAGGGCCGGCCGGTCGGCGCGAAGGACCCGGCCGCCGCGCAGGTGCCGATCATCGACCACCCTGACGTACGACGGATGCTGCTGGCCCAGAAGAGCTACGTGGAGGGCGCGCTGGCGCTGGTGCTCTACTGCGCCCGGTTGCTCGACGAGCAGACGACCGCACCGGCCGAGGCCGACCGCGAGCGCGCGCACCTGCTGCTGGACGTGCTCACCCCGATCACCAAGAGTTGGCCGTCGCAGTGGTGCCTTGCGGCCAACGACCTGGCGATCCAGGTGCTCGGGGGCGCCGGCTACACCCGCGACCACGACGTGGAGCAGCACTACCGGGACAACCGGCTCAACCCGATCCACGAGGGCACCCACGGCATCCAGGCACTGGATCTGCTGGGGCGCAAAATGGTCATGCAGGGCGGCGCAGGTCTCACCCTGCTGACCACGACGATCGGTGACACGGTCGAGCGGGCCCGCAAGGTCGGGGGAGAGGCGTCCGAGCTGGCCGAGCGGCTGGCCGCCGCGGTGGACCGGGTCACCGCTGTCACCCGTCGACTGTGGGCTGACGGTGACCCGGTGGTCGCGCTGGCCAACGCCAGCGCCTACCTGGAGGCCGTCGGGCACGTGGTGATCGCGTGGATGTGGCTGGAGCAGGTGCTGGTGCTGCCGCCGGAAGGCGCCGGCGACGCGTTCCACGCCGGCAAGCGGCAGGCCGCTCGCTACTTCTTCACCGTCGAGCTGCCCCGGACCGGCCCGCAGTTCGACCTGCTGGACAGCCGGGACCGGACCACGCTCGACATGCGCCCGGACTGGTTCTGACCCTCAGCGTCGTCGGCCCTGATGCTGCACCGCCTGCCGCCCCTTGACGACGCCCCAGACGATCACGATCACCAGCGCGATCAGACCGATGATGATCAGCCAGCGGACCGCCTCGAGGATCAGGCCGAGCAGGATCAGCACGCCGGCGACCACGCCGACGACCCAGAGCAGTGCACGCATGTCGACCTCCAGTGACCGGCCGTGCCTGGTGCGGCCGGCCCCGGTTTCTCATTCCCCGTCCGGCCGACACCATGCGCGGGCGGCACACCCGACGTCGATCAGGGGCCGGTACGCGCCACGTAGACGGTGTTCGCCGACTCCCCGCCGGTCAGCGGGTTGGCGAACGGCACGACGTGCGCGCGTACGCTCACGAACACCTCGCTGAGCGCGGCGGTGAACTCGGCGTCCGGCGGGTCGTCCGACCAGAGCGCGAAGACTCCCTCGGGGCGTAGCAGGGCGGCCAGGCGACGCAACCCGGCAGGCGGGTAGAACGCCGCGTGGCTCGGGTGCAGGACGTTGCGCGGGGAGTGGTCGACGTCGAGCAGGACCGCGTCGAACCGCCGGCCGGGCACCTCGGCGTCGAAGCCGGTGTCACCGGCCACCGCCGCGAAGAAGTCGGCTTGCACGAAGCGGGTCCGAGGGTCCTCGGCGAGCCCCGCCGCGAACGGCAGCAGCCCTCGTTGGTGCCAGTCGATCACGTCCTCGATCGCCTCCACCACGAACAGTGAGCGCACCCGGGGGTCGCCCAGCGCCGCGCAGGCGGTGTAGCCCAGCCCGAGGCCGCCCACCACCACGTCGAGCGAATCACCGGCCACCTCGGCGAGACCGAGCCGGGCCAGCTCGATCTCCGCGACCGGGAAGAGGCTGGACATCAGGTACTCGTCGTCGAGCTTGACCTCGTACACCTCGACCTGGAGTGCCGGGTCCCGGCGTCGGCGCAGGCTGATCGCGCCGATCGGCGTCTCCCGCCAGGCCAGCTCTTCGAAACGCGCGCCCACGGGTGCCCTCTCGCCGCCGGATTCGTCCACGGATGGTACCGGTTGCCCCGCGACGGGCGGCCACGCAGGGTCCACAGGACATCGACGCAGCGCATATCCTGTGCCCGGCCGATCCACCGGAGGGGAAGTAACTGCTGGCGTTCTGACGGTCAGGAGTGTTCAGTGGTCGTCTAGAGGGGCGGTGTGAACTTGAGGGAGTGGGCGGCGGCTACCGGCGTCTCGTACGCGACGGCGGTACGAGTCCGGGACGTTGCCTGTTCCCGCGTACCGGCTCGCCGCGCGGCCGAGGTGGTCATCGAGGATCCGACGTGAAGACGATCCAGGCTTACCGGTTCGCCCTCGACCTCACCCCAGGCCAGGAACGCGCCGTGAGGGCGCATGTGGGGGCCGCGCGAGTGGCGCATAACTGGGCGCTCGCCCGGGTCAAGGCGGTCATGGACCAGCGCGCTGCGGAGCGCTCCTATGGGATGCCGGATGAGTTGCTGACGCCGTCACTGCCGTGGTCGCTCGCCGGGCTGCGCAAGGCGTGGAACGAAGCGAAGGCTGATGCGGCGCCGTGGTGGGGTGAGGTGTCGAAAGAGGCGTTCAACACCGGCCTGGACGCTCTCGCCCGCGGCTTGAAGAACTGGGCTGACTCCCGTCAGGGCGGGCGGGCCGGCAGAGCGGTCGGTTTCCCCCGCTTCAAGTCCCGCCGCCGTGGCACACCGGCGGTGCGGTTCACCACCGGCGCGATCCGGGTCGAGCCCGACCGCCGCCACGTGGTGCTGCCGAGGCTGGGTCGGTTGAAGCTGCACGAATCCGCCCGCAAGCTCGCCCGCCGTATCGAGGGCGGCACCGCGCGGATCATGTCCGCCACCGTGCGCCGCGACGGCGGACGGTGGCACGTCTCGTTCACCGTCGAGGTGCAGCGGACCGAACGGCAACCGGCCCGGCCCGCCTCGGTGGTGGGTGTGGACGTCGGAATCAAACATCTTGCGGTGTTGTCCACCGGTGAGCGGGTCGACAACCCGCGCCACCTCGTCGCCGCGCAGGCCCGACTGCGGGCGCTCGGTCGGGCGTCGTCGCGGAAGTCCGGCCCCGACCGGCGCACCGGCTGCCGCCCCTCGAACCGCTGGCAACGCGCCTCGGACCGACTTGGTCGCGCCCATGCGCGAGTCGCGAACCTGCGCCGCGACGGGCTGCACAAGCTCACCACGAGGCTGACACGCGAACACGGCACCATCGTTGTCGAAGACCTGAACGTCGCGGGCATGCTGCGCAACCGGCGGCTGGCCCGGCACATCGCTGACGCCGGGTTCGCCGAGATCCGCCGTCAGCTGGCATACAAGACCGGATGGAACGGCGGCCGGTTGCTCGTGGCCGACCGCTGGTATCCGTCCTCGAAAACCTGCTCGGGTTGCGGCGCGGTGAAAGCCAAGCTCGCCCTGCACGAGCGTGAGTACGACTGTGAGGCGTGCGGCCTGGTCATCGACCGTGACCGCAACGCCGCACTCAACCTGGCCGCCCTCGCGGCTGAGCTCAGCACCACCGCCGGGAGTGGCTCGGTGGCAGCACGCGGAGCCGACCAGAAGGCCCACACACAAGGGCAGGTGGCTGTGAAACGTGAACCCGGCACGGCATCCGCCGGCAAGACCGGGACCGCCCCCACCGCAAGGCGGGGCAACCAATCACGCGCTCACTAGAGCGCACCGAAAGGTAACGGACTCATGCCGTCGCGGCAGGACCAGCTGCACTCCTACCAGTTCAGCGTCCAGCGGGCGGTCGCCGCCCTGGTCATGCGGGAGACCGACCCCGCGCAGTCGCCGTTTCGGCGGCTGGCCGGCGCCGGCCTGGCCAGCGTCCTGGTGGCGGCGATCGGGCTCGGTGGCTTCGCCCTCTACGGTCTGTTCGCCGGCGGCGGCAAGGGTTGGCGGGATCCGGGCGCGGTGATCGTGGAGAAGGAGTCCGGTGCCCGCTTCGTCTACCGGGAGCAGAAGCTGCACCCGGTGCTCAACTACGCCTCGGCGCTGCTCATCGTCGGTGCGGACCGCTCGAAGACCGTCCTGGTGTCCCGACGCACGATCGACGGAGTGCCGCGCGGGCTGCCGTTGGGCATCGCCGACGCACCCGACTCGCTGCCCGCCCCGAGCCGGCTGGCCGCCACGGCATGGACGGTCTGCTCGACCGTCCCGGCCGGCACGGGCGTCGAGGCGCCCCGCTCCGCGTTGCTGATCGGCACCGAGCCCGACGGCGGTCGGCCGTTGGGCGACGACGCGCTGCTCCTGCGCCACCCCGACGGCGGGCTGCACCTCGTCTGGCATCAGCGCCGCTACCTCGTCCGTGATCCGAGCCGGGTGCTGGCGGCGCTCGCCACCACCCGAGCCCAGGCGGTCGGGGTCGCGCCGGCACTGCTCAACTCGCTGCCCGCCGGCACCGACCTCGCCCCACTCGATCTGCCCGCGTTGGGTCGGCCCGCCACCCGGGTGCCGGGTGCCGCGATCGGCACAGTCTACCTGGTGAGCAACTCCGGCGGCGGTCGGCAGTACGCGGTGGCGCTCGACGCCGGCCTGGCCGGCATCACCGAGTTGCAGGCGGGGTTGCTGCTGGCCCGCACCGGGCAGGTCGAGCCGGTGCCGATGACGTTGGGTCGGTTCGCCGCGCTGCCCACGGTGCCTGATCTCGCGCCGACCGGGCCGAACGCCCCGCCACCGACCCCGCCCCGGCTCGCGGCCGGCGAGGGCGGGGCGCTCTGCACACGCATCGGTGACGACGGCGGGGTTGGTGAGGTGCGGTGGGGCGTACCGCTGCGGGACCTGACGGCCGTGCCCCGTACGGCGCGGACCGGCGGCGCGGTGCTGGCCGACCACGTGGTGGTGGAGCCGGGCCGCGGCGCGGTGGTCGAGGCCGCCGCGGCGCCCGGCGCGACCGGCGGCGCGATCTCCGTGGTCACCGACCTGGGCCGACGGTACGTGCTGGCCGACCGGGAGGTGCTCCCGATGCTCGGCTACCGCGACGTGCGGCCGGTGCGGTTACCGTCCGGGCTGGTCAGCCTGGTACCCGCCGGCGCCACCCTCGACCCGGTCGCCGCCCGCGCCGTCGCCGCCCCGGACTGACCCCCGCCCGAAACCCGCCGCCACCGGCGCTCAGTCGGCTGGGCGGCGTAGGACGGTGACCGCGAACGGGGCGTCGTCGCGCCACGGGCGCAGGTCCCAGGTGGCGAAGCGCTGCTCCACGCGCAGCCCGGCGGCCACCGCGTCGGCGTCGAACGCGGTCAGCGGGTAGCCGCGCTCCGTGCCGAAGCCCACTGTCAGCACACCATCGGGTCGCAGGTGCTGGGCCACCCGGCGCAGCACCTGCGGTTCGGTGCCGACGGCGACGAAGGCGAGCACGTTGCCGGCCAGCACCGCCGCGTCGAACGGCTCGGCCTCACCCAGCGCCGGTAGATCCAGCTCGGCGAGGTCGGCGACGAGCCACGTCGGGCCGGGATAGTCGGCGCGGGCGGCCTCCACCAGCGCGGGGTCGGCGTCCACCCCGACCACCGTGTGGCCCCGCTCGGCCAGCGCGGCACCGACGCGGCCGGTGCCGCTGCCGGCGTCGAGAATGCGGGAGCCGGGGGCGACGAGGGCGTCCACCAGTCGGGCCTCGCCGGCCAGGTCCGCGCCCTCGGCCATGAGCTTGCGGAACCGGTCGATGTACCACTGTGAGTGCTCGGGACCGGTGTCGGTCGCCCAGCGGGTCGGGTTGGCCATGAGGCCACCGTATCCGGGCCGGCGGGGGCCGGGCGTGCGACCCGGACGAGACCATCATCCCTTCTCCGCGCCGCTGGTCAGGCCCTCGGTGAGCAGCCGTTCGCTGGCGAAGAAGAGGATCACGATGGGCAGGGTGAGCACGACCGACCCGGCCATCAACACCGTCTTGGGGACCTCCACCCCGTCGGCGAGCAGGGACAACCCGAGCGACACCGTCCACCTGTCGGGTTTGTCGACCAGGAACAGCAGGGCGAAGAGGAACTCGTTCCAGGCGATCATGAAGTCGTAGAGCGCGACCGCCATGATCGATGGCATCGCCAGGGGCAGGCTGACACGGCGGATGATGCCGAGCCGGCCGGCGCCGTCGATGGCGGCGGACTCCTCCAGGCTGACCGGGATGGTCTCGAAGTAGTTCTTCAGCATGTAGACCGACACCGGCAACGTCTGCGAGATGTAGACCAGCACCAGACCGAACAGCGAGCCGCGCAGCCCGGCCCGGGTGAAGACCACGAACAACGGGATCGCGATGACGATCGACGGAAACAGGTAGACCGCCAGGAAGAGGAAGTCCACCTGCCGCCGGCCGAAGAACCGCAGCCGGGCCACCGCGTACGCGCCGGGGATCGCCACCAGGAGAGTGAGCACGGTCGCCGCGACGGCGACCAGCCCGCTGTTGCGGATGAAGGTGAGGAAACCCTGGCCGCCGTCGTCGGTGGCCTTGAGCACCTCGGCGTACGTGGCCACGGTCAGCTCACCGAAGCCGACCACCAGCGCCCCGGGGTCGAGCAGCAGCCGCTCGATGGGGCGCACCGAGAGCACCAGCATGTAGTAGAAGGGGAAGGCCGTGATCACCAGGAACACGGCTATCACCAGGCGGCGCAGCCAACGCAGGCTCACCGTCTCGACCACGTCCCGGTCCATCAGCCCACCCTCCGTCCGAAGAAGCGCAGATAGATCAGCACGAACACGATGAGCACAACGGCCAGCACGACCGCCTGCGCGGCCGCGGCTCCGATGTCGGTACGGGCGGTCAGGAACTCGTACACCCGGACGCTGACCACCTCGGTGCCGGCCGCACCGCCGGTGAGCAGGTAGACGTCGTCGAACTTGTTGAACGTCATGATGAAGCGCAGCACGCCCAGCAGGGCGATCACCGGCAGCAGTTGCGGAAGCAGGATGTGCCGGAACCGTTGGGTGGGGGTGGCGCCGTCGACACGGGCGGCCTCCTCCAACTCGCCGGGCACCGCCTGGAGTCGGGCCAGCAGGAACAGGAACGCGAACGGGAAGTACCGCCACGCCTCGAAGACGATCACGGTGGCCAGCGCGGTCGACTCCTGGGTGAGGAACGGCACCGGGGCGTCCCAGCCGAGCAGGCGTTGACCCCACGCGTTGACGATGCCGAGCTGCGGGTCGAGCATCACCTGCCAGACGAACGTGACGGCGACCACCGGTGCCACGTACGGCAGCAGCATGGACGCCCGGACCAGGGTGCGGCCCCGGAACGGGCGGCGGACGACCAGTGCGGCCACCAGGCCGAGCAGTATCGACCCGACGGTGCCGCCGATGCTGTAGATCAGGGTGACCCACAGCGTCTCGGCGAAGCCGGGGGTGTGCAGCACCCGGTCGATGTTGTCCATGGTGAACTCGCCGAACAGGCCGGTCTTGCGCAGCGTGGCCAGCCGGACCCGCTGGAAGGCGAGCACCACTGTCCACACGATCGGAATGCCGATGACCGCGATGGTGACGAGCAGGGTCGGTGCGACCAGCGCGAGCCCGGCCCGGGATTCGCGGCGGCGCAGGGTCAGCGGTCGGCGCCCGGGTGGCGCCGGCTGCTCCCTGGTGGGGGAGCGGCCGGGGCCGGGCGCGGTGGTGGTCAATTGACGCCCGCCTTGATGGCGTCCACGTCCTTCGTGGCGCGCTTGGCGGTGGCCGCCGCGTCGGACTTGCCGGAGACGAGGTCGCCCAGCACCTTGGGCACCGGCAACTCGCCGAGCATGGCGCCGACGAGTTTGCCCTGCCCCTGGCTGAGGCCCCAGCGCCCGAAGGTGTCCGGGCTGCGGCGCAGCGTGGCCAGCACCTCGTCGCCGTACACGTCGGTGAGGGGCTTCTTCGCGTCCACGCCGGCCTGGCTGGTGTTCCAGGCGGTCAGGTACGCCTCCGGCTCGGCGGGGGTGCCCTTGCGCACCGGGAAGCGGCCCTCCGGCGACATGCCGAACCAGCGCGGGTAGCCGTCACCGAGCATGTACTCCACGAAGGACTTCGCCGGGTCGGTCACCGCGCCGTCGAGGACCGCCCACGAGCTGATCTCCCCGTACTGGGCTGGTTCGGTGCCGTTCGGGCCCTTGATCGCGGTGACGAACCCGCTGTTCTTCGCGAGGAACGCCGGGTCCGCCTGGCACTGCGGGCAGGTCGGCTTGGCGTCGTTGCGCAGCCCGGCCAGCTCGTCGAGGATGAACGGTGACCAGATCACCATCGCGGCCTTGCCCGCGAAGTAGGTGGCCCGGGTGGTGTCCACGTCCTGTGCGCCCTTCACCGAGCTGGTGCGGATCAGGTCACCGTAGAAGCGGAACGCCTCGACGCACTGGGGCGAATCCAGTGTCACCTTTCCCGAGTCGTCGGTGAGCTGGCAGCCGTTGGCCAACGCCAGGTGCTCGAAGGTCTGTTGGGTGAACACGTCACTGGGGGCGGTCGCCGCGGTGATGCCGGCGACGCCGCCGGTGTTCAGTCTTGCCGCGGCGGTGGTGATCCGCTCGTACGTGTCGGGGGCGGGCAGGCCGGCCGCGGCGAACAGGTCCTTGCGGTAGACGAGCAGCTGCCCCCAGCCGTCGCTGGGCACGGAGAGCTGTGTGCCGTCGTCGGAGGTGAGCTCCAGCGCTCGGGGGGAGAACGTCTGCCTGCCCAGCTTGTCGACGACCTCCGCGTTCGCCGAGGCGTGCAGCAGCTCGTTGCCGGCGAGCGTACGGATGCCGGCGAGCGAGACCGACCCGACCACGTCGGGCAGGTCGCCGGCGGCGGCGTTTGCGGCGATCAAGGAGGGGAACTGGTCCTCGTTGACGGTCACGAGATCGACCTGGATCCCGGTCTTGGCGGTGAAGTCGGCGATGATCGCCTTGGTGGCGGTGACCCGGTCGGCTACGTCCTCCAGGCTCCAGACGGTGATCTTCTTGCTGTTGCTGTCGGATGCGTCGTCGCCGCAGGCCAGCAGGGTGGACGCGGTCAGTGCCAGGATCACTGTGGTGGCGAGTATCCGCCTCGGAGGTGCTGACATCGGTGGCACTCCTCTCGAAGGGTACATGAAGGATCCAACACCTTCGATTGATCAATAGCAAGACATATGGCGATTTTTTGCTATCCTGGAGCCCAGTGCTACCGGGATGTGACACATGGGCAACTGGGTGGTCTCTCTCGCCGGGCCTCGACGCATCAGCCTTGAGCCCTGCCCGCCGGATCCGCTCGGCCCCGGCCAGGTCCGAGTCCGCACCTGCTACTCGGGCATCTCCGCCGGCACCGAGCTGACCCTTTACCGGGGCAGCAATCCCCGGCTCAGCAAGGACTGGGACGACGCCGCCCGGATGTTCGTCCCCCGACAGACCCCGGTTCCCTACCCGTTGATCGGCTTCGGCTACGAAGAGGTCGGCGAAGTCGTCGAGGTCGCGCCGGACGTCACCGACCGACACCCGGGGCAGCTCGTCTGGGGCATCTGGGGGCACCGGGCCGAGGCCGTGCTCGCCGCCGACGCGGTCCGCGTGCTCCCCGCCGGGCTGGATCCGCTCGCCGCGGTCTTCGCCCGCCCCGGCGCCATCGCGCTGACCGCCGTGCTCGCCGGTGACCTGCACCTCGGCGACTGGGTGGGCGTCTTCGGCCAGGGCGTCATCGGGCTGCTCGCCACCCGGCTCGCCGTGCTCTCCGGGGCCCGGGTGGTGGCCGTCGATCCGGTACCCGACCGGTTGGAGTACGCCGCCCGGTACGGTGCACACTCGACTGTGGACGCCACTGTCACCTCCGCCGCCGCCGTGCTGCGCCAGGCCACCGCCGGCCGGGGGGCCGACGTCTGCCTGGAGTTGTCCGGCGCGTACCCGGCGCTGCACGAGGCGATCCGCTCCACCACCCACGCCGGCCGGGTCGTGGCCGCCGGCTTCTACCAGGGCCAGGCCGACGCGCTCGGCCTCGGCGAGGAGTTCCACCACAACCGCATCCAGTTGGTGGCCGCCCAGGTCTCCGGGCCCACCCCCGCGCCGAGCATGGCCGGCCGGTGGACCGGAGACCGGGTCGCGCAGACCTTCATGGACCTGGTGGCCGACCGCAGCGTCGACCCGCTGCCGCTGGTCAGCCACATCGTCGACGCCAGCGCGGTCGCCGACGCCCTCGCGCTGCTCGATCGCGGCGCCGGTGACGTCCTCCAAGTCGTGCTGAGGTTCTCATGACCACCATCGCGCTGGCCTGTCAGGAACAACTCCTGCCGGGCACCAACCTGATCCAGAAGTACGCCCTCGCGGCCGCCCTCGGCTACCAGGGCATCGAGCTACGCGGCCGCGGCGACCTGGCGTTCGCCCGCCGGTTGCCCGAGCTGCGCCGGGCCCGCGCCGCCGGGGTGGTGATGCCCACCGTCTGCGTCGAGATGGACCACTTCATCGGCGACTTCGACCCCGCCCGGTCCGCCGATGCCGTCCGCAACCTGCGCTCCCAACTCACGGTGATCGCCGAGCTGGGTGGCGTCGGGGTGATGACCCCGGCCGCCTGGGGGATGTTCTCCCGACGACTCCCGCCGTTCGATCCGCCCCGCCGGCCTGACGGCGACCGGCAGGTGCTCCTCGACGCCCTCGGCGAGCTGGGCGAACACGCCCGGGCCGAGGGGGTCACCCTTTTCCTGGAACCCCTCAACCGGTACGAGGACCACATGGTCAACCGTCTCGACGAGGCGGTGGCGCTCTGCGCCGCGCTCGGGTTGCCGTCGGTCCGGGTGGTCGCCGACACCTTCCACATGAACATCGAGGAGGACGACGTGCACCGCGCCCTGCGCGCCGCCGCGCCGTACCTCGGGCACGTCCAGGTCAGCGACTCCAACCGGTACCAGCCCGGCGCCGGGCACCTGGACTGGCCGGCGCTGGTGCGCACCCTGCTGGAGCTGGACTACCGGGGCTGGCTGGCGCTGGAGTGCCGGCTCCGCGGCGACCCGGTCCGGGCCCTGCAACAGGCGGCCACGGTGCTGCGACACGCGCTGCCCCGGCGGGCTGCCGCGTGAGCGCCGACGCCGGGCCGACGAGCGTCGACGCGACCGCCGGTGTCGGCCTGCCCGCTGACACCGGGGCGACGCGCGCCGACGCGGCCGGCACGGGTGGCCCGGCCGACGCGGCCGGGCTGCGTCGGCTCGCGATCGACACGCTCGACGCGAACTGGGAGCACGACCACACGGTGCCCTCACGCACGCTCTACCCGCACCAGTGGAGCTGGGACTCCGCGTTCATCGCGATCGGGTTGGCCCAGGTCCGTCCCGACCGCGCCTGGCGGGAGCTGGCCAGCCTGTTCGGGGCGCAGTGGGCCGACGGACGGGTGCCACACATCGTGTTCAACCCGGCGCTGCCGGTCGGCGCGTACTTCCCGGGGCCGGAGATGTGGCGATCGGCCGACGTGCCGGGAGCACCGACGGTCGCCACCTCCGGCCTGGTCCAGCCGCCGGTGCACGCGCTCGCCGCGTTGTTGGCGTACCGGCGGACGCCCGACCCCACCGCCCTGGCCGCGCTGCGCGTGCTCTACCCCGCGCTGGTCGCCCAACAGCGCTACCTGGCCGACCGGCGGGACGTGGCCGGTGACGGACTGGTCTGCATCGTGCACCCGTGGGAGTCCGGGTTGGACAACAGCCCGGCGTGGGACGAGCCGATGGCCGCGGTGCCGGCCGAGGCGGCAGTCATGCGGGCGTACCGTCGGCACGACACCACGCACGCCGACGCCGCGCACCGCCCCACAGACCTCGACTACGCGCGTTACCTGGCGATCGTCGCCGCCTACCGCGACCACTGGTACTCCGACCGGGACCTGGCCGGCGGGCACCCGTTCCTGGTGGAGTGCCCGCTGTTCAACGCGGCGTTCGGGGCCGCCGAACACGCCCTCGCCGAGATCGCCGCGCTCGTCGGTGGCGACCCCGGGCCGCACCGGGCCCGCGCGGCCCGCATCACCGAAGCATTGGTACGCCGGCTGTACGACACGGACACCGGCACGTTCCAGCCCCGTGACCTGCGCACCAACCGTCTGCTGAGCGCCCGTACCGTGCTCGGGCTGACCCCGCTGATCCTGCCCGACCTGCCGACCCGGCATGTCGACGCGCTGGTCGTCGAGGCCCGGTCGGCGCGCTTCGGAGTGGCCCGTCGGATGGACCGGCCGCTGCCCACCCACGACCGCACCGCACCCGACTTCGAGCCGCTTCGTTACTGGCGTGGGCCGAGCTGGCTCAACATCGGCTGGCTGGTCCGGCGTGGGCTGCTCGGGCACGGGCGCCCGGAGTTGGCCGCCGGGCTGCGCGGCTCGATGATCGGTCTGGTCGCCAGGGCCGGCTGCCACGAGTACTTCCACCCGGATACCGGTGCCGGGCTGGGCTCACCGGCGTTCAGTTGGAGCGCCGCGCTGCTGCTCGACCTGCTCGCCGACTGAGCGCGGTGCCGGGTGGTAGCGTCCCCGATCCCGGCGGCAGCAAGGAGCATCGTGCGCGAGATCGACAAGGTGGCCTGGATCCTCGTCGAGGACGGTCGGGTGCTCAGCACCCGGTCGGTGGGCAAGGACGTCTGGTACCTGCCAGGCGGAAAGCGCGAGCCGGGCGAAACCGACCTGGAGACCCTGCGACGGGAGATCGACGAGGAGTTGAGCGTCGAGGTCGACGTGCCAGGTGCCGTGCACCTGGGCACCTTCACCGCTCAGGCGCACGGCCACACGACCGGCATCACAGTGCGGATGACCTGCTATCGGGCGGGCTATCGGGGGCAGTTGCGGCCGGCCAGCGAGATCGCCGAGATGGCCTGGCTCGGGTACGCGGACCGACACCGCACCTCACCGGTCGACCAGATCATCTTCGACCACCTGCTGGCCGAGGGTCTGCTGGCCTAGCGGCCCGCTCCCGGCGCTGTTTGCTCCCGTCGGGCGCGGGTAACCGCCCCGGCGTGACCGACAGCACGGGCGGCGACGGGTTTCCGCACTTCATCGACGCCGTGTCCCGGCGCTCAGGCCTACCGACCGGGCAGGCTGCCGCTCTCGCCCGCGCCGTGCTCACCACGATGGCGGAACGCGTCACCAGTGCCGCGCCCGATCCCGCCGGGCACCTGCCCGACCAGGTCGACGGCTACCTGTACGACTTCGCACCGGATGCCCACCCGACCGACTCGGCCCCGGCCGTCACGACCGGCGGTGATGGGCTCGACACCGGTGTGGGCCTCGACGTCGGCGGGCCGGACGCGCCGCCACCCATGGACGCCGGTCCGGTGGACTTCCTGCGCCGGGTGAGCCAGCGTGCCGGAGTGGACGCGGCCACGGCACGGCTGGGCACGGGCGCCGTCTTCGCGACCCTGCGCGAGGCGGTGACCGTACGGGAGTTCCACGAGATGGTGGCCCGACTGCCCCGCGACGGAAACCCGCCCGATCCGGCGTGACCGACGGCGGTCCGTGACCTCCCGCAAACCCTCGTCAGCACCGCGTGGCCGGCGTTGCTCTGTCGCGGCATCTGGACGCTCCCACCCGTGACCGGCAGGAAGCCGGGCCGACCCGGCTCGCGGGTCCCCACGGCATCTCCTGCTTGATCGATTCCGGGCCGCCGATGTCGGGGTATCGGGGCGTGCGTAATCCGCCACCTCGCCGACCTGGCGTCGACCTGGGAAATAATAGCAACTTTTCGGGCAATCGTGATCAATAAATAATGCGGGGTCGCTGGAGGTGTCAAGACCTGCTAACTTCAGCGCCACCTCGATCTCCTTCCGCAGGGGACGACGCCTCACTCAACAAAGGAGGTTGCGTTGTCCCTGCTCCAACAAGGACTTCGACGCACCGTCAATGGCGCGATTGCCCTGTCCCTGGCGGTCGGCACATTAATTGCCATACCCACGCGTGCGGAAGCAGTGGCTTCTCTACCCACAGGGGGTATGTCGGCCGCAGCGCTGAACGCCATGTTCACCCAGTACGGAAATGCTGGGGGGCACTGGACCGGCGGTGACCGGACATTTTCGGTCCTCCTGCCGGACGGCAGACTGGCATGGCTCTTCTCGGACACATTCCTCGGCTCGGTAAATGCTGACGGGTCACGCCCGGTCAATTCTCCGATGGTGCACAACACGCTCGTGGTGCAGGAGGGATCCGCGCTCACCACTACCCTGCACGGCGGGACGTCGAGCGCTCCCAAGTCTCTCATGTGCGACGACAGCGTCGGCCTCGGTTGCTGGGTCGCGGGTGCGGTTGTCACCGGCAACAACCTCGAAGTTCTCGTCAACAGGTACGAGGCCACCGGCCCCGGGAACCTGGACGTCGCGCCGACTGGAAACGCGCTCGTCACGCTGAGCCTTCCGGCGCTCACGGTCACCCAGGTGCGAGAGCTGCCATACAGCCCCCGGATCACCTGGGGGCAGACGTTGGTGAACGACAACGGATACACCTACGTGTACGGATCGGAACACACGGCGGATTTCAAGTTTGCTCACACAGCGCGGGTCCCGATCGGGGGATTGGCCGGGCAATGGCAGTTCTGGAATGGTTCTGCCTGGTCCACGGACGAAAACTCCTCGGCGCGAATCGTCAGTGGAGTCGGCACGGCGTTCACGGTCAGCAAGCTGGACGGGCGTTACGTCATGACGACGGTGGACACCCACCTGGTCTTCAACAACGTGATCGTCGCCTACTTCGCGGACTCGCCTACCGGGCCCTTCAGTGGGCCGACAGAGTTGGCGCGGGCGCCGGAGGCGGGAAATACACCTCCCACCATCGTCTACGACACGTCGATACACCAGGCTCTGGCGCGACCCGGCAAGCTGCTTCTGTCGTATAACGTCAACGCCCTCAACACGGAAGATTCCATCGCCGACGTCTCCATCTACCGGCCGCGATTCATCGAGATCGACTGGCCCCGAGCGGTCCCAGACCCGACGCGGCTACCGGCGGCGCCCACCAACCTCACCGCGACCGCGGACGCGGTGGGGGGCGTCCACCTCGCCTGGCAGGGGCCGACCGGCCAAGGGCTCAAGTACTGGATCTACCAGCGGGACACGACCGTCGGACAGATCCAGTGGGTCCGACTTCCTGCCTCGACAGGTGCGACCAGCATCGACCTCACCCTGCTGCGAGACAGTCATCTCTACGAGTACAAGATCACCGCCGAGAACGAGGTTGGCGAAGGGCAGGCCTCGAACACGGCGTCGGCGACGGTTCGCGTGGAGCCCCCTCCCGCGCCCACCGGCCTGGTCGCCACCGCGAAGACATCGGGCGACATCGTGCTGAACTGGCAGCCGGCCGAGCGGGCCTGGTACTACCAGGTCGAACGCCTGGACATCACCGCGGGTAAGACCGAGTGGCTGCCACTCGCGCACCCTGACGGATCCGCCACCACTCTCACTGTCAGCCTGCTCGACCACCAAGCCGAATACGAGTTCCGCGTACGATCCGTCGGCGGTGGCGGGGAGGGACCGTGGTCGTCGACGGCTCGGGCCACAGCCAGCTACGCGGTGCCGGCAGCGCCCACCGGCCTTGTGGCGACAGCACGACCGAACGGGGACGTGGCACTGTCCTGGACCGCGCCGCCGGGCAGGGTGTGGCATCGGGTCTACCAACGGGACATCACCGCGGGGGAGACCACCTTCACGGCCTGGCCGTTGCCGGTCGTGGACATGACCACCGCGACAGCCACCTACCTGCTGCACGGTCACGAGTACGAATTCAAGGTGGCCGCCACCAACCAGGGCGGGGAGTCGGCCCATTCCAACGCCGCCCGCGCGACCGCCACGTTCCCCCTACCCGGTGCGCCGACGGCCCTGACGGCCACCCGCGGTGACGGTCAGGCGACTCTCAGCTGGCAGGCTCCCGGCCCGAACGTGTGGTACCGCATCTACCAACGCGACGTGACCGCTGGCGAGACGGCTTTCACGCCGTGGCCGTACCCGGTGACCGAGGGCACCACCGCGAAGGCGCTCTATCTCGCCAATGGACACCAGTACGAGTTCAAGATCTCCGCGACGAACGGCGCCGGCGAGGGACCGGCGAGCAACGTCGCGGCGGTGACTCCCGCGCCGGCACTGCCGGCCGCGCCAGCGAGCCTGTCCGCCGTGGCGAAGTCCGACGGGACCATTCAACTCTCCTGGCAGGCGGTCAGCACCAACGTGTGGTACCGCGTCTACCAACGCGACGTGACGGCGGGCGAGTCCGCGTTCAAGGCGTGGCCCTACCCGGTCACGGAGGGCACCGCGGCCACCGCCCAGTACCTGACCCACGGGCATCGCTACGAGTTCAAGGTCGCGGCCACGAACGCGGCCGGCGAGGGACCGAGCAGTACGGCCGCGAGCGCGACCTCGTCGTACGCCCTCCCGGGCGCTCCGACCAACCTCCGTGCCGCCGCGATGGGCGAAGGAAAGATCGAACTGAACTGGGACACCCCCGTGGCCGGCGCGTACTCCGCCATCTACTGGCGAGACGTCACCGCAGGTCAGAGCACCTTCACCCGGCTCGAATACCTCAGCAGCGAGACCTCGATCACGATGGAGTATCTCCTCCACGGGCATGTCTACGAGTACCGGGTCGCCGCGATGAACGTTGCCGGCGAGGGGTCGAAGTCGTCGTCGGTCCAGGCCACCGCCTACTACAGTCTGCCGTCGCCGCCGTCGAACCTCTCGGCCCAGGCGGGCGATGGCAAGGTCACCCTGTCCTGGTCCCGGTCCGCGACCCCCAACGCCCAATACTTCGTCTACTTCCGGGACACCACCGCTGGGCAGTCGTGGCAGCGAACCCCGTTGCCGATCGACGGCAACTCGATCACGATGCAGTTCCTGGAGAACGGGCACTGGTACGACTTCAGGGTGACGGCGTCGAATGCGGGCGGACAGAGCCCGGCGTCCAACACCGTCTCGGCCAAGCCCTTACCCCCGCTTCCCGGCCCTCCCTCGAATCTGACTGCGAGGGCTGGTGACGGCGAGGCCACCCTCAGTTGGAGTGCGAGCACATTCCCCAACGCCTACTACCTGATCGAGTACCGGGACGTCACCGCGGGTCAGAGTTGGCGACGGGCCGAGTATCCGGTCCCGGGTGGGACCAGCATCACCATGGGTTACCTGAGCAACGGGCATGTCTACGAATACCGTGTCCGCGCCAGCAACGTCGCTGGCGAGAGCAGCCCGTCCAATGTGGTGAGCGTACGACCGATGCCGCCCATACCGCAGGCGCCCTCTGGCCTCAAGGTGACGTCGGTCGGCTGCGGGAGCGTCACGCTGAGCTGGACGCCGAGTGCCACGAAGAACGTCTATCACTGGATCGAGTACCGTGACGCGACGTCCGGCCAGAACTGGACGCGCGGGATTTATCCCATCGTCGGCTTGTCCACCATCAAGATGGACATTCTCATCAACACGCACACCTACCAGTTCCGGATACTGGCCGACAACATCAGCGGGGAGAGCCCACTCAGCAACACCGTCAGCGCCAAGCCAGTGGCTCCGACGCCAGGGCCGGCGCGGTCGTTCTATGCCACCCCTGGCGATGCCCGGGTGGATCTGAAGTGGTCACGATCCGTCACGACCGATTGCGGCGTGCCTTACTATCAGGTCCAACTCCGTAACAAGTGGGAGCGGCGCGACTGGACGGCCGTCTACAACACCACGGACACAGCATTTACCTGGTACACCGACAACAGTCGTGACGTCTACGAGTTCAGAGTGGTCGCCATCAACGAGTCCGCTTCGTCGTACAGCCCGGTGGCCAGCGAGGTGCCGTTCTGGGTCCCGTCGGCCTCGACGGTGGTCCGCTCCGAGAACACCTGGAACCTGAGCAACGCCGCCGGGTTGGGGTGGGCGACGAGACATGGCTCGTCCTGCTTCAAGGATCTGTGGCAGAAGGTCTGTTTTGGCGAGACGCCGCCGCTAGACGACCAGCCGCAGACGACAGGCGACTATTTCTTCTTCAAGGGTCGCGACAAGTTCAAAGAGAAGCTTCGATACGAAGCCAGGAGTCGCGTGTGTCTCCAGGACAAGTACGGTCGCGCGATCGCCGAGAGCAGTGGACCGGACCTCATGCGACACGAGGCGTTCCACGCTCAGCAGTGGACCACCTACAAGATCGGAGCGCCCGCCTTCTTCCTCAAGGACTACGGCGCGGCGGTAGCGTATTCCAAACTGCGCTACCACAATTCGTGGGAGGGTAACTACTTCGAGATAACCGCCAATTTGCGCAACGGCGGATACGGGGGTCCCTACGACGATAGTTGCGACTTCGACCCCAACAACTAAGTGACCGGGCGCTGACGGGTGTCGGCCGGCTGGACTGCCGGCACCCGTCAGCGCTCTGTGTCGATCCCGTCCACGTCGGCCGGCTCGGTGACCCAGGCCGAGAAGACTGGCACCCCGTGCCACGGGCCGGTGACGCCGTCGGCCCGGGTGTCGGTGGCGACGGCCACCACCGCGTACGGGTGGCCGAAGCGCAGCTCGGCGGTGCGGGCGACCCCCTCCGGGGGCAGGCTGACCGTGCCGAACATCCCGGTCACCGCCGCTGCCTCGAACCCGTACCGGCCGTACCGGGCCATCGCCACCTGACCCGCCTCGAATCCCTGGACCGGTTGGTCGAGTGCCCGGGCCAGCGTCGCGGCCGCGGCCTCGAAGCCCAGCGTCTCGGCGGTCAGATCGTGCTCGCTCCGCGCCGACCAGCAGGGGAGCACCGCCTGGTGCCGCTCCTCGCGGCCGTCGCGGGCGTGGGTCCGTACCCGCTCCTCGCGCAGCGTCCAGAGGGGCGTCTCGCCGAGCGGCAGGTCGAACAGTGAGCGCCGACCCGCCGGTTGCGCGCCGTCGGCAGCGCCAACGCTGAGCCGGTACGCGGCGGCGAGCACATCGGCCGCCGGGACGTGCGGCGCGGCGGCCACCGAGAGGACCACCAGCCCCGCGCCCTCGCTCGGCTGGGCGCTGGCGGCGTGCACGATCACGTCACCGGCCCGCTCGGTCGCGACGATGGCGCCCCGGTGCCCGTGGCTCGGGCTGCGCAGCACCTGCCGCAGGTCGCCCCTCCACGCGCTGTCGGGACCGAGCGCGTGGGCGTCGGTGACGTCGAACGGCTCGGCCCAGGAGATCCGGGTGGCCAGCGCGCTGGCCAGCGCGAACACCACGTCCTGGCTGACCTTCAGGGGGAACGTCTCGATCAGGCCGTCCGTGTGCTCGCGCGCCCACGCGTCCAAACCGGCCTGGTCGGGGAGGATGTCGACCTCGGTCGCTGTGGGGAGCGTGGCCCGCCACCCGGCCGATTCGTCGACCGGCCGACGGCTGCGGAGCCACAGCGCGGTGGCGGCTGCGACCAGCGGATGCGGTGCGTCCAACAGGACGCGCGCCACGTCGGCCGCGCTGGTCAGGTCGGTGCCCAGCGCCGCCGCCAGCCCCTCGCCCGCCGCGTCCGGGCGGGCCGCCGTCGCCGACCCGGCCGCTGTTTCTGACCCGGCCGCCGTCTCCGACCCGCTCGCCGGGTCGGCGTCGGCCCGGAGCGAGCCGGCCGCCTGGCCGGCTTCGGTCGTGGCGGCGCTGAGTGCCAGCAGCAGCCAGGCGCCGAGCGGGGAGGCGACGTGGTGCCGATCGCCGATGGTGGCGTGCAGCCTTTCGGCGTACGCGGACAGCGGGCCGTGCAGGTCGGTCGTCATGCCTCCACTCTGCCCGGCGCAACCCGGTACGGCATCCGCACCGGCCCGGTCACGACCACAGCTCGAACGGCTCGTCGATCCGCTCGCCGGCCAGGAAGGGCGTGATCAGTCGGGGCAGCTGACCCGGGTAGAAGCGTTCCCCGCTGGCCACCACGTCGGCCAGCGGCCACCAGCGGAAGCCGAAGTAGTCCTCCCGCTCGTAGTCGAGCCGGTCCGTCTCGTCCACGTCCGGGCCGGGACCGGCCAGTCGTACGGCGACGATCACCTCGTCCTGAACGTGCCGCAGCTGGCGGTGCAGGAAGCTGGCCCGTCGCCGCCAGGTCGGCGCGCCCACCTGGTCGGCGGTGACGATGATGCCGGTCTCCTCGCGCAGCTCCCGCACGGCGGTCTCGCGGTGCGTCTCGCCCGGCTCCATGCCGCCGCCGGGCAGCTCCCACCAGGTGCCCAGCCGGGGGTGCTCCGGGTCGCGGGTGTGGAACAGCAACACCCGGTCGGAGTCGTCGGTGACGACCACACGCACCGCGCGCCGCTCGAGGATCGGCAGGTCGTCGGGCAACTCGTCCATCGGTCCAGTCTGCCGCAGCGCTCCGGCTCGGGAAGTCCGCAGGGGGGCCGGTAGGCTGCCCGCCGTGGCTGGTCTGTTGAGGAACGTGGCGCAACGCATCTCCCGGGTGGGCTCGGTCATTCCGTCGCCCCGGCGCACCGGGCCCTCCCCGGCGCGGGTGGCCCGCCCCCGCCAGGTGAACGCGTTGCAGCGGCGCGAGCTGAGCTACGCGCCGGAGGTCGACGGCCAGGCCGACCCGGGTGAGATCGTGTGGACCTGGGTGCCGTACGAGGACGACCCCCGCCAGGGCAAGGACCGTCCCGTGCTGGTGGTCGGGCGACACAGCCGGACGCTGTTCGGGCTGATGCTGTCCAGTCAGAGCGAGCGCGACGGGCAGCGGCAGTGGTTCGCGCTCGGGCCGGGTGAGTGGGACCGCGACAACCGGCCGAGCTGGGTCCGGCTGGACCGGGTGCTCACCATGCGCGAGGACAGCATCCGCCGGGAGGGCGCCGTGTTGGACCGGCCCCGGTTCGACCGCGTCGGGCAGGCGTTGCGCGCCGGTTACGGCTGGCGCTGACCGCGCCGGGTGCGGATCGGCGGCGGGCCGTGCGCGGAGCTGCCCAACAGTAGGCGGCCCGGGCGGTGACGCCCCTGGCGGTGAGGTCTATTCGCGGCTCGGACCGACCGCGGCGCCCTTCGCGTCCGGCGGCGGGTACGGCTGATCGGCGAGCAGCCGGGCCAGGTGGGCGCTGTTGAGCGCGAGGGCCTTGGTGGTGCGGCCGGTGGTGTCCGGCTTGGGGCCGGCGTCGCGGTAGTCCACCGTGTGCAGCGCCTCGCCGACCCAGTAGGTCGCGCCGGCGGCGGCGACGGTGAAGCCCACCTCGTTGAGCGCCCCCTGCACCTCGGCGATGCTGTGGTGCGCGCCGTCCTCGTTGCCGACGACCGCGACACCGGCCACCTTGCCGTAGGTGAGCAGCCGTCCCTCGTCGTCGGTCTCGGACAGCTCGGCGTCGAGGCGTTCGAGGACCATCTTGGTGACGCTCGCGGGCTGGCCGAGCCAGATCGGGGTGGCGATGATGAGGATCTGGGCGGCGAGCAGCTTGGCGCGGATGGCGGGCCAACCGTCGCCGTGGCCCTCGTCGGTCGACACCCCGAAGCGCACGTCGTGGTCGACCACCCGGACGATCTCGCCGTCCACGCCCTGACGGGCCAGTTCGGCCAACACCTCCCGGCCCAGTTGCTCGGAGCTGGAGGGGGCAGGCGACGGCTTGAGGGTGCAGTTGAGTACCAGCGCACGAATACTCGGCACGAGGGGTTTCCTTCCGTCGGTCGGCTGGGCCACCCCTCCGCGTACCCGAATCATCTCCGCCCACGCCCCTCACCAGGCACACGTGATCAAGAGGTTTGCGTCAGAATCCGGGCCGACAGTGACGCGAACTTCTTGATCACCGCCAGCAGGCGGGGTGGGGTGGGTGGGTGGGTGGACGTGGTGGGGTGGGTTTGGGGGGAGTTTGGGCTTTGGCTGTCCACCGTGGACGAGGTTTCGCACGGGGCTGATCCGCGGGCTCGGCTCTGGCGGGGTGAGACGGGCGACGGCGAGCGGTATGCCGTCAAGGTCAGCGGTGGCGGTACGCCGGCCGGCCTGATCGTGACCGCGCACCTGGCCGAGCGAGGCGTGCCAGGTGTCGCGGCGCAGGTCCGCACCTGCGACGGACGCCTGTACGCCGAGCGTGACGGGCACCGCCTGTCCGTGGTCCCGTGGGTGTCCGACCTGCGGGCGCTGGACGGCCCGATGAGCGAGGCGCACTGGCGTGCCTACGGCGAACTGCTGGCCGCCGTGCACGCGGTGCCGGTGACCGACGAGTTGAAACGGCTGCTGCCAGGCGGCGGTGACGCGTACCCCTCGATCGTGGCCGCGACCCGGGACGTGGCCGGACGGCTCCGCGACCAGGCCGACTCCGGTGATCCGCTGGTTGCCGAACTGGCCGCCGTCTGGGCGGCGAACGCCGACCGGGTGTCCACGCTGCTCCGTGGGGTCGAGCGACTCGCCGTCGACCGGTCGGGGCCGGCGGTGGTCTGCCACGGCGACCCGCACCTGGGCAACCTCCTGCTCGGCCCGGACGGCCAGGTCTGGTTGATCGACTGGGACGACGCGGTGCTCGCCCCACCCGAGTGCGACCTCATGTTCGTCCTCGGCGGGGTGCTCGCCTTCGCGCCGATCACTGCCGAGCAGCAACAGGCGGTGCTCGCCGGCTACGGCAGGACCGACATCGACCCGCTGCGCCTGGCCTGGTTTCTCGCGGTCCGCGCTCTCGACGACCTCAGCGACTGGACCCGCCAGGCGTTGGACCTCGACGTCGAGCCGGCCGACCGGGACCGGGCCGCTCGGATCGTGCGGGGGCTGGTGTCACCGGTGGGTCTGGTCACCCTCGCCGACGCGGCAGTGCGCGACCTCGACCGGCGGCTCTGAGCGGCGACCACGTCGCCGTCTACGCCGGATAAAAAGAAAGGCAAAGAGCGAATGCGCTCTCTGCCACCTCCAACATATATCGCACCGGGGGCCTTGCGGCAAGACCCGGGTGATGCCGCAGAATCTCCAGCCGACGCCCAAACCTGGGAAAATCGGGAGATTACATGATCGATGTCATCATTGCCGGCGGCGGGCCGACCGGCTTGATGTTGGCCACCGAGTTACGGCTGCACGGGCTGCACGCGCTCGTGCTCGAGAAGGAGACCGAGCCGACCAGCTACGTCCGCGCGCTCGGCCTGCACGCGCGAAGCATCGAGGTGCTGGACCAGCGAGGTCTGCTGGAGCGGTTCCTCGCGCTCGGAACGCAGTACCCGGTCGGGGGCTTCTTCGCCGCGATCCCCAAGCCGTCGCCGGGCGGGCTGGACACCGCACACGCGTACGTCCTCGGCATTCCGCAGACCATCACCGACCGTCTCCTGGGCGAGCACGCCAGCGAGGTCGGCGTCGAGATCCGGCGCGGCAGCGAACTCGTCGGGCTCAGCCAGGACGACAACGGGGTGACCGTGCGGCTGGCCGACGGCACGCAGTTGCGTTCCCACTACCTCGTCGGCTGCGACGGCGGTCGCAGCACCGTCCGCGGGCTGCTCGGCGTCGGCTTTCCCGGCGAGCCCAGCAGCGTCGAGACGTTGCTGGGGGAGATGGAGGTGGGCGTGCCACCGGAGAAGGTGGCCGACGTGGTGGCCGAGGTCCGCAAGACCCATCTCCGATTCGGTCTCGGGCCCCTCGGAGACGGGGTGTACCGCGTCCTCGTCCCGGCCGAAGGGGTGGTCGAGGACCGCACTGTCCCACCGACCATCGAGGACTTCAAACACCAACTGCGGGTGTACGCGGGCACCGACTTCGGTGTCCACTCACCGCGCTGGCTCTCCCGCTTCGGTGACGCCACCCGGCTCGCCGAGCGTTATCGGGTCGGCCGGGTGCTGTTGGCCGGCGACGCGGCGCACATCCACCCGCCGACCGGTGGGCAGGGGCTCAACCTCGGCATCCAGGACGCGTTCAACCTCGGGTGGAAACTGGCCGCCGAGCTCAACGGCTGGGCGCCGGAGGGGCTGCTGGACAGCTACCACAGCGAACGGCATCCGGTGGCCGCGGACGTGCTGAACAACACCCGGGCGCAGATGGTGCTGCTCTCACCCGAGCCGGGGCCGCGGTCGGTGCGCCAACTGTTGTCGGAGCTGTTGGACTTCGAGGACGTCAACCGGTACCTGATCGAGAAGATCACCGCGATCGGGGTCCGCTACGACCTCGGCGCGGGGCACGAACTGCTCGGGCGTCACATGCGTGACGTACGGCTGAGGCGGGGGCGCCTCTACGAGCTGATGCGCGGCGGCCGGGGCCTGCTGCTCGACCAGACCGGCCAGCTCTCGGTCGCCGGTTGGGCGGAGCGGGTCGACCATGTCGTCGACGTCAGCGATGAGGTGGAGGTGCCCGCCGTGCTGTTACGGCCCGACGGTCACGTGGCGTGGGTGGGCGACGATCAGACCGACCTGCTCAGCCATCTGCCCAGGTGGTTCGGCGCGCCCGTCAGCTGAACGGTCAGCGCTCGCCGAGGAACGCGCTGTCGACCAGTTGGCGGGGCGATCGGGCGCCACCGAGGCTCTTCGCCTGGTACATGGCCGCGTCGGCGCGGCTGAGCGCGTCGGTGAGCTGAGCCGGACCGGTCACCGGGGCGAGCCCGACGGACGCGGTGACCCGGACGCTGCACCCGCTCAGCCGGATCGGCGCGGCGACGGTCTCGCTGAGCCGGCGGGTCGAGTGCTCGATCCAGCGCCGGTCGACGGTGGGGCTGGAGAGCAACCCGGCGAACTCGTCGCCGCCGAGGCGCGCCACGAGATTGTCCCCGGCGAAGCCGGCCAGCCGTTCGGCGACGCTGATCAGCACCTGGTCGCCGGCGGCGTGCCCGTACCGGTCGTTGATCTGCTTGAAGTCGTCCAGATCGAGCACCACGGCGATCAGCGGCTGGCCGGCGGCGTCGGTGAGCAGTGCGGCTGCCAGACGGTAGAAAGCGCGGCGATTGGGCAGCCCGGTCAGCGGGTCGTGACTGGCGGCGTGCCGTTCGGCGGCCAGTTCTGCCTGGAGGTGACCGATCTCGGCCTCGGCGCGCACCGCCCGTCGGCGTAGTTGCCAGGAGGAGAGCAGCGCGCCCGCCGCGCAGACGCCGGAGGCGATACTCATCGGATCCGGCACGAACCCTCCCATCGCCGCGACCGCCTCCAGCCTTCGGTTGACGCGGTACACCGCGTCGGGCCCAGTTTTGCCTGATCGTTGCCCGTCTGGGGGTAACACAAAGTGAACGGATGGGCACCGATCATGTGCGTTATCATGCTCGCCGTCCGGTGCAGATGCAATAGCAGATGCACGTGCAGAACCGTCCAATGTCGATACCGCACCCCCTCGCCGTCACCGCTCCTCCCACGGCCACCGGCGGGCTCGTAACAGAAAGACGCCCCCATGCAGCAGCCACCCAATGGCGTACCGATCCACCAGTTGCCTCCGCTGAGCTGGCAGAAGAGTCGCCGCAGCAACCCCAGCGGCAACTGCGTCGAACTGGCCGAACTGCCCGAGGGAGCGGGCATCGCGGTCCGCAACTCACGACACCCGGAAGGGCCGGCGCTCATCTACACGGTGGATGAGATCGCCGCCTTCGTTCTCGGTGCGCGGGACGGAGATTTCGACCACCTGATCAACTGACCGTCCCGGGGCGGGTCGTCCCGGCGACGAGACTGATTCACCGGCGCGGAGGAGTTCACCTCACTGTCGGTCCATGGCATGCTTACACGTCGGCCGGGCCGGGGCGCCCGGCCGTCGTGGGTCGGTGTCCGGAGGTCCGCACGTGACGATGGTTCCCGCCGAGGGTGGCCCGACAACCGGGCCGACCGTGCTGCGCATGCTGCTCGGCGCCCAACTGCGCCGTCTCCGGGAGTCCAGCGGGGTGACCCGGGAGGGCGCCGGCTGGGAGATCCGCTCCTCCGAATCCAAGATCAGTCGGATGGAGCTCGGCCGGGTCGGCTTCAAGGAGCGCGACGTCGCCGACCTGTTGACCCTCTACGGCGTCACCGAGGACCACGAGCGTGACGCGCTGCTCAAGCTCGCGCGGGACGCGAACAGCCCCGGCTGGTGGCACCGCTACGGCGACGTGTTGCCGTCCTGGTTCCAGTCGTACCTCGGCCTGGAGGCCGCCGCCGCGCTGATCCGCAGCTACGAGGTGCAGTTCGTGCCCGGCCTCCTGCAGACCCGGGAGTACGCCCGGGCGGTTGTGCTGCTCGGGCACGGCACTGCCGGTCCGGGCGAGATCGACAGGCGTGTCGCGCTGCGGATGCAGCGTCAGCAGTTGCTCCAGCGGCAGAACCCGCCGCAGCTCTGGGCCGTGGTGGACGAGGCGGCCCTGCGCCGGCCCATCGGCGGCGCGGAGGTCATGCGCGGCCAGCTCACCGCGCTCATCGAGGCGACCAAGTCGCCCCACATCCGGTTGCAGGTCATCCCGTTCGCCGCCGGTGGCCACGCCGCCGCCGGGGGTGCCTTCACCATCCTGCGCTTCGGCGACCAGGAGCTTCCGGACATCGTCTACATCGAACAGCTCACCAGCGCCATCTACCTGGACAAGCGCGACGATCTGGATTACTACGCGGTGGCCATGGAGCGGCTCTGCGTCGAGGCCGAGCCGCCCGAGCGTACGGCGGAGATCCTCGGCGGCCTGCTGAACGACCTCTACGCGGCCTGACCTTCGGCCGCGCTCCCACTCTCCGTTCACGTATTGACCGACGCCGACCGGTCGGGCTAGTCTCTGTATCGATACAGACTGGATCGATACAGAGAGGTGCCGGTGAAGCCAACACTGCAAGCCGTGGCCGACGCCGTCGGCGTCTCGCGCAGCACCGTGTCAAACGCCTACAGCCGCCCCGACCAGCTCTCCGCCGCCCTGCGCGAGCGGATCCTGGACGCCGCCCGGCAACTCGGGTACCCCGGCCCCAACCCCACCGCGCGCTCCCTGCGCCGAGGTTTCGTCGGGTCGATCGGGGTGCTGTTCACCTCGCAACTGTCGTACGCCTTCACCGACCCGTTCGCGGTCCGCTTCCTCGCCGGTGTCGGCGCGGCGGCCGAGCGGCACGGCACCAGCATGCTGCTGGTGCCGCTGCCACCGGCGGTGACCGACGCCCGGCAGGCGGTGGAGAACGCCGCCGTCGACGGGTTCTGCGTCTACTGCGTCGCCGACGAAGAGTGGGCCCTCGACGTGATCCGTCAACGCGGGCTGCCGTTCGTCAGCACCGCCGCCCGCGACGACGCCGGCGCCGACGAACGGTTCGTCGGCATCGACGAGCGGGCCGCCGCACGCAGCGCCGCCGCGCACGTAGCGGGGCTCGGGCACCGTCGGGTGGCGCTGCTCGCCGACTCCGTGCTGCCCGACGCGCCAGCCGGCCCGCTCACAGTGGCCGGGGTCGACCAGGTGCCGCATCCGACCACCCGAGGTCGGCTCAGCGGGTTCGCCGACGCCTTCGCCGAGGTCGGCGTCGGCTGGGCCGAGCTGACACTTGTCAACGTCCCCGGCAACAGCCGCCCGGCGGCAGCCGCAGCCGTCGCTGGGCTGTTCGACCAACCCGCACCGCCGACCGCCGTGCTGGCCGGCTCCGACGTCCTCGCGCTCGGTGTGCTGGACGCCCTGGCCGCACGGCCGGCCCACGATCGTCCCCCGGTCTCGGTGACCGGCTTCGACGATGTCCCCGATGCCGCCGCTGCCGGCCTCACCACCGTCCGGCAACCGGCCGAGGAGAAGGGCCGGATCGCCGCCGAACTGCTGCTCGACCCGCCTGCGGACGCCGCGGCCGGTCACGTGCTGCTGCCCACCGCACTCGTCGTCCGGGAATCCACCGGACCGGTCCCAAGGAGTTGACCATGGAACTTCCCACCGGATACATCACCGCGCTCGACGCCATGAACCGGCACGTCAACTCGGCCCGACCGGACGCGCCGGTCCAGGTCGAACGCCCCCGCCGAGCCCTGCTCGCCCCGACCCGGCAGGCCACCGCCCTCGCCCTGCGCCGGCTCGCCGACCGCATCCAACCGCGACCGCTGCCCGGCACCCCGCGCTGCTCCTGACCCGCACCAATCCCATTCCGGTACGCACGGGACGAACAGTGTGGGTCCGGGCACGCAGAGTGGTCGACTGCGGTGTTGCCAGGCAGACTGGTGAAGTTATGTCGCCGCTCACGCCCACTCTCCGTCTCCACGACCGCTACGTACTGCACGAGCGGATCGGTCTCGGTGGCATGTCCGAGGTGTGGCGAGGCGACGACGAGGTGCTCGGCCGGCCGGTGGCGATCAAGGTGCTCGCCGGGCAGTTCGCCACCGACCCACAACTGCGGGCCACCATCCAACGCGAGGCCCGCGCGGCCGCCCGGCTGACCCACCCACACGTGACCCAGGTGTACGACTACGCCGAAGCGACACTTGCCGGCGGCGTTGTGGTCCCCTACCTGGTGATGGAGCTCGTCGACGGCCACAACCTGGCCGACCGGCTGCGGACCGGGCCGCTGCCCTGGCCGGAGGCGGTCCGGGTGGCCGGGCAGATCGCCGCCGCGCTGGCCGCCGCGCACCGCATCGGCGTCGTGCACCGCGACGTGAAGCCCGGAAACGTCATGCTCACCGACACTGGTGCCAAGGTGCTCGACTTCGGCATCGCCGCGCTCGGCGGCCTCGACAGCCAGTCCGGCGAACCGCTGATGGGCACCCCCGCCTACTTCGCCCCGGAACGGCTGACCGCCGGCCCGCCCGACCCGGCGAGCGACGTGTACGCCCTCGGCGCACTGCTCTACCGCACCCTCACCGGGCGGGCGCCGCTACCCGTGCAGAGCTGGGAGGACGCGCTGGAGGTGCACCGGCGCGGCATCCCGGTGCCGGCGCTGCGAGTGCCCGGCCTTCCCGCCGACATCGCCGAGCTGACCGTGGCCTGCCTGGCTGCCAACCCGGCCGACCGGCCGAGCGCCGCGCATCTGGCCCGCCGCTTCGGTGCCGGTCAGCCGGTCGAGCCGCCCACCGAGCTGCTGCGCATCCGGCCGGTCGCCCACCCGCCCACCCTGATCGACAGATCGGTGGTGGCCCGCCCCGTCCCGGCAACAGCCGCACCGCCGCGACGCCGGTCGCGTCGGCCCCTCGGCGTGCTCGTCGGGGCCGCGCTCGCCGTGCTGATCGGCGTCGGCGCCCTGATCGCGCAGAATCCGTTCGGCAACCCGGGCAGTCCCGACCCGACCGAGATCGCCGCCGCACCGTCGACCTCCGCCCCGGCCCCCGCGCCCACGACGCATTCGCCGACGCCAGCCGCACCGTCCTCGTCACCCCCCGCCGCCAGCACCGCGCCCTCAACCGTCGGGCAGCAGGTGCCGGTCAGCTTCCGCGAGGTGAGCAGCGAGTTCGCCGCCATCCTCGCCACCGCGGTCGCCCGCGACGACATCGACCGGAAGACCGCCGAAGACCTGCGCGACGACCTGGCCGACCTCAACCGTCGCACCCGGGACCGCGCCGAGCGCGTCGCCGACCTACGGGACCGCATCGCCGAGCTGGTGCGACGGGACCGCCTACCAGCGCAGACTGGCGAGAAACTGGACGCTCTGCTCGCCCGGACCGGCACGTTCTCCACCAGCCGTACGGACGACTGATACCTCCGTCGATACCGCTGGCATGATGTCCCGATGCGGACACGTCTGATCTTCGTGCGACACGGCGAGTCGGTCCACCAGCTCGAAGGAATCATCGGTGGGCCACGTGGCTGTCGGGGCCTCACCGCCCTCGGCCACGAGCAGGCACACGACCTGGCCAACCGGCTCACCG
Organism: Micromonospora sp. NPDC049049; assembly: GCF_040649115.1. NCBI lineage: Bacteria > Bacillati > Actinomycetota > Actinomycetes > Micromonosporales > Micromonosporaceae > Micromonospora > Micromonospora sp. NPDC049049. The sequence continues at coordinate 71,402 of NZ_JBEZEX010000031.1, forward strand.
GCGACATCGCCGCCGACGGGCCGGTGGCGGTCTACTCGTCCGTGCTGCGCAGGGCCGTCGAGACCGCGCAACCGATCGGCGCGGCGTTCGGCGTCCGGCCCGTGGCCGACTGCGGTCTCTGTACCTGGCACACACCCCCGTACGCCGACGGCCTGCCGACCTCCCTCTTCCGTACCGACCATGCGATTGCGGGCGGCGGCGTGTTCCGACCGTTCGAGGAGGGCAACGAGAGCTGGGCCGAACTGGTGGTCCGCGTCAGCCGCGCGATCATGGAGATCGCCCACCGGCACCGGGGCTCCACAGTGGTCCTGGTCGGCCACAGCGAAACCGTCGAGGGCGCCTTCCACGCGCTCGGCGCGCAGCCGGTCTTCCGGGCGTTCGACCTGGACGTGCCCCCGGCCTCGATCACCGAATGGACCACCGACCACGACCCCGGCGGCTGGCCGCCGGCCCGCTGGACGCTGCGTCGCTTCGCCGACACCGGGGGGTGGGCCAGAGCGTGATCCAGTACCGCCGGGCCGGACCGATTCGGTGTCTCGGACGACGGCGGGCGGATGGCCGGATGGGGCGACGCTATTCGGCGGCCAGGATCTGCTCGCGCAGGATCTCCGCGTGCCCGCAGTGCTGCGCCATCTCGCGCAGCACGTGCAGGTAGACCCAGCGCAGCGGCAGCGGGCCACGCCGGTTGCCGCGAAGCAGGTCGTCAAGGCCCAGGCTGGACGTGGCGCGGCGGGAGGCTTCGCAGGCTTCCCGGTGCGCGCGCTGGACGGCGGCGATCGTGTCGCCGTCGTCCAGGATGAACGATTCGTCCGGCGTGGCCGGGATGCCGATCTCGGAGCGGGGCCGGCAGGTGACGGCCTCGTCGAACCAGACCTTCTCCACGAACGCGGCGTGCTTCACCAGACCCAGCAGCGTCGTCCGGGACGGCACCAACGACCGCCGCGCCTGCTCCTCGGTCAGCCCGTCCAGGTAACCGTTGAGCGCTCTGCGGTGCTCGTCGATGAACGCCTCGAACTGCGTCTGGGCTGACTGGCCGACGACATCATCGTCGAAGGTCGGAGGAAATGACGTCATTCCCGAAGCATTCCAAGGTCATTGCCGCCGCGCAAACAGCACATTCAGCCGAAGGAGAGAAGAGCGCCGCGCTCGTCGGAGCGGGCGGTGCCCGCCCAGGCGATTTCCCACCGGTTGCCCTCCGGGTCGGCGATGTAGCCGGAGCGCCCACCCCAGGACCGGTCGGTCGGCTGCGCCACCACCGTCGCCCCCGCCGCGACGGCGGCTTCGAACGCTGTATCGACTTCGTCGGGGCTGTCGACGTTGCAGGCCAGGGTGACCCCCGACCAGCCACCGGCCGGCACGGGCACGCCCGGTGCCGCCTCGGCGGCCAACTCCGGTAGCGGGTAGAGCGCGAACAGCACACCACCCAGCAGGAAGGCCGACCAGCCGTCGTCACTGGCCGGCAGCTCGGGCCAGCCCAACGACCGGTAGAACGACCGCAGCGCGGCGACGTCGCGTGCTCCCACTGTGACCACGGACAGTCGGGAGGGGACGGTACTCATGGGCAGACCGTAACGTGGTCGCCGTCCGCCACCCGCCCGGACCGGAGCACTGTGGCGTACGCGCCGACACACGGCTGGGGACCCATTCCGGGCAGCGGTTCGATCCGGTTGAGTCGGGCGGGAGCCCGCAGCGCCTCGGTCTCGCGGGGCAGCGGGCCGTGCGCGAGCGTGGGCACCGCGCAGCGCGGCGTCGGGGCCAGCACGGCGAGCACCAGGTCCCGGCCGACGCGCAGTTCCCGGCCGACCCAGTCGTTCTCGGCGAAGGCGTCCGTGTCCGTGTCGAGCACCAGGTTGGGCCGGTAGCGCTCCACAGTCCCCGCCCCAGGCGGTAGGTGCCCGGCGATCCGATCCAGGGTCGCGGTGGTGACCAGGTGGATCGGAGCGAAGTCGAAGAAGGTCCCGGGCAGAACCGACCCGAGCCGGCTCTCGTCGGCCAGGACCTCTTCGGTGAGGCCGGCGGCGAGCACCGCCTCCGGGTGGGACCGCAGCAGGGTGGCACCGGGCGGTACGGCGTCGATGAGGGTCACCGGGCGGCCCACCGCCGCGCTCAGCGCCGTGTCGATGCCGGGGTCCTCGCTTGACAGGTGTCGACCGTCGGGCAGGGTTATCCGTACCGGATCGGTCACCCCGCCGGTCGCTCGTAGCGTGAGCAGGCCGCGCCAGCGATGGGGTTGCTTGGCGCTGGCCACCCGCCCACTTGTCTGATCCAGCAGGGCCAGCACGCGGTCACCCGCGATACCGGTCGCGCCGATGTCGGCGGCCGAGGTCCGCTCTCCGAGCAGCGACTTCACCGGGTACCGCCGCAGCTGCACGACTCGTCCGGAGATCATTACGTCACCCTAACCGCGCCCGCTGCCCCGGCGGGGGGACGTGAGGTTGACGCTGACCGACTCGCCCGGGCCGGTGCCCGCGCGGGCGTACTCTTCGCCGTCCGGCGTCCAGACGCCCGAGAGCCCGGCCGCCTCGGTGTAGCCACCGCCGGTCGACCCGGCGAAGCTCGCCACCGCCACCCAGACCCGGTGCGCGGTGGCGATCCGGTGCGCCCGCTGGTCTGTCACTGCGGCGTCACGGGCCGACTCCAGGACGCCCGCCGCGTACACGTCGATCCCGAGCGCGGCCGTCCGGTCCGCGTGCGCGGCCACGCCGGTGTCCTTGCAGATCGCCAGCCCCACCCGCCAACCGTCCACATCGAGCACGACCGGGGCGTCGCCGGGCCGGAACCGACGGGCCTCCGCGTCCCCCAGCCACATCTTCCGGTACGCCACCGTCGCACCGCCACCGGTCACCGCCAGCATCGCGATGTGGTCGCCGGTGACCGGCGCACCGACCAGGGCCAGCGCACCCGCCTCGTGGCACGCCTCGACCAGCGGCGCCAACCGCGGGTCGTCGACTGACACGACCGGCGCGTCCAACTCGTACCCGGTCAGCGACAGCTCCGGAAAGACGACCACCCGGGCGCGCGCCGCGCGGACCGCGGCGGCGTGCGCCCGTGCGTTTGCCGCGACATCCAGGGGTACGCACGGCGGCTGGACCACCGCGAGCCGCAGCGGGGTGCGGCTTTCCGCACCCCCACCGGTGTGGTCGACCCGCGCGGTCGGGCGGTCGGCCCCATGGTCGGCTCTCAGGATGACTTCGTAACGTGGGCGCATGATTCGAACGTCCCACGCCGTGTTCGCCACCGGAACCCCCGCCGCCGCAGCGGAGCCACCACAGGACGGGATCGTCGGCTACGTCACTGACCTGGTGGAACGACTCGGCGGACCGGGCGCTGGCCTGGCAGTGGCGTTGGAGAACCTCTTCCCGCCGATCCCCAGTGAGGTGATCCTGCCGCTGGCCGGGTTCGTCGCCGCGCAGGGACGGATGAGTCTGGTCGGCGCGATCTTCTGGACCACGCTGGGTTCGGTGGTGGGCGCGCTCGCGCTCTACCTGATCGGCGCGGCCCTGGGGCGCGACCGGATGCGCAACATCGTTTCCCGGCTTCCACTGGTCAAGCTCAGCGACGTGGACCGGACCGAGGCGTGGTTCCTGCGCCACGGTGTGAAGGCCGTCTTCTTCGGCCGGATGATCCCGATCTTCCGAAGCCTGATCTCCATCCCGGCGGGGGTTGAGCGGATGCCGGTGAGCACGTTCCTGCTCTACACCACGCTGGGCAGCCTGATCTGGAACACCACGTTCGTGCTCGCCGGTTACCTGCTGGGTGACAACTGGCATCTCGTCGAGGGCTACGCCGGCATGCTCCAGAAGGTGGTGATCGTCGTCTGCGCGGCGGCGGCCGCCTGGTTCGTCGGGTCCCGCGTGCTGAAGGCCCGCCGCGCTGCCCGCAACCCCGAGCCGACCGAACCCGAGCAGGGCGCACTGAACGGGATGCCCGACCCGGGCGGTCGAGGCACCCTCTACCGAAGCGGATCGTGGGCGTCGGACGAGCGGTAGCCAGCCCTTCTGGTTTCCTTGTTCCTTGCCTTTGCTCTGCACCCCAGACTGCACCGGCGTCTCCTTTGCTCTGCACCCCAGACTGCACCGGCGTCTCCTTTGCTCTGCACCCCAGACTGCACCGGCGTCGCGTGCTGACGCCCTGCATCAAACGTGCGCCTGCGGCGGGCGCGTCACACGAAGCGGAGCAAGCGGGAGCAGGCTTGCTGCGGAAGGCGGGCGAGGTGGTGGGGGAGCGGCGGACCGGCAGGTGGTTGCTTCGGCTCCGGCTGCCGCTCGGTGTCGCCGTCGGAGTCGCGACGGCCGTCGTCGAGTTCGTCTTCCTCGCCGTCGCGTTCGCAGCCTGCAGTGTGTTCGCGGTCGCGCCTGCGGCGGGCCGTCGGGTTACCGGCCTGACCAGCAGGTACGGCGGGCGGCTCGTACGGATGGAACACCGCCGCCTCGCCGGGCTGCTCGCCGCGCAGGATCTGCCCGTGCCGCACACCGTGGCGACCCGGCGGCAGCTCGGCTACCTGGCCGCCCGACTGTTGCCCGGCGCGCTCGGCCTGCTGGCGTACGCCGTGCTCGGCGTCGGTGTGGTGCTGGCCGGGATCGTGCTGCGCGCGGCCGTGCGCGGAGACCTGACTGTTCTCGACGCCCTGTCCCAGGTCGCCGTCGGGGCGGTGCTGCTACTGCTCAACGTTCAGGCCGTCGCCAGCATCGCCGCACTGGACATCTGGCTGGCGCGACGACTGCTCGGCGCGGGAAGTCGGGCCGAGCTGACCCGCCGGGTCCACGAGCTGACCACCAGTCGGGCCGGAGTCATCGCCGCCGTCGACGCCGAACGGCAGCGCATCGAACGCGACCTGCACGACGGCCTCCAACAGCGACTGGTCGCCCTCGGCATGCTGCTCGGCCGGGCCCGCCGCGCCCGCGACGCCGACCGCACACACGCACTGCTCGCTCAGGCACACGAGGACGTGCAACGGGCCATCGAAGAGTTGCGCGAGGTGGCGTGGCGGGTCTACCCGTCAGCGTTGGACGACAGCGATCTAGGTGAGGTCCTGGCCATCGTCGCCCGCGGATCCGAGGTGCCGGTGCGAATCCGCTGCGAGCTGCCGGTCCGCCCCGAGCGGCAGGTCGAGACGGTGCTGTACTTCGTGGCCTGCGAGGCGCTCACCAACGCCGCGAAGCACGCCGCCGCTACCCTGGTCACCGTCGAAATCGGAGTACGGGATGGGTGGATCCGGATGCGCGTACACGACGACGGCGTCGGCGGCGCGGAACCGACCGGACGCGGGTTGTCCGGGCTGGCGCGACGGGTCGCCGCGCTGGACGGCCGACTTCTGGTGACCAGCCCAGCCGGCGGTCCCACGACCGTGCTGGCGCAGCTGCCGTGCGCCTAGTCCTCGCCGAAAACTCGACGCTGCTCCGGGAAGGCCTGACGCGGCTGCTCGCCGACGAGGAGCACGAGGTGCTCGCGGCGGTCGGGACCGCCGACCAGCTTGTCGAGGCGGTCGGACGATCCCGTCCCGACGTGGTCGTCACCGACGTCCGGATGCCACCCAACCACACCGATGACGGACTGCGGGCCGCCCTGGAGATCCGTCGCCGGTGGCCCGATACCGGCGTCCTCGTGCTCTCCCAGTACGTGGAGCGGCGTTACGCCGGGAGGCTGCTCGCGGACCGTCCCGAGGGGGTCGGCTACCTGCTCAAGGACCGGGTCGCCCAGGTGGACGACTTCCTCGCCGCCCTCGACCGGGTGGCCGCCGGAGGCACCGCCCTCGACCCGGAGGTGGTCCGTCAGGTGGTGGCCGGCTCGGACCGTCCCGACCCGTTCGGTCGGCTCACGCCGCGGGAACGGGACGTGTTGCACGAGATGGCCCAGGGGCACACGAATCTCGCTATCGCCCAGCGGCTGCACGTATCGCAGAGCGCTGTCGAGAAGCATGTCAACGCCATCTTCGACAAGCTCGACCTCGCACACACAACGGGCTACAGCCGACGAATCCTCGCAATCCTGCGCTACCTGGGCTCCTGACCCGCCCAGGCCCTGGGCAGGACATTGCGGCCGGCCCGGCATGATCAACTCGGGATTCTTGATGTCGGGGTGTCCGGGCGTCCGGGATGCCCCGACTTCCGTGAACCCGAGTGGATCACCTCGAGTGAGGGGCGATTCGACACCGCCGAACGGCGGGGTGTGGGTGTTTTGTCGGTTGATGGGTGGTTCTGGGATGTGGTCGGGCACACGCGTGGGCCGGAATCATGGCCAGACCGGGGTCGTTACATACCCTGACGATCGCAGTACCACGGCCCGCCGCCCGACCTTTGCGGGCTGGTCGCGCAAGTGGGAATGGCGGCCGCCCCCGGTCGTTGCAGTCCCCACGCACGACCGACGGGCACCGCTTAGACGAGGGTGCCGGCAGGTGGGCCAACCCGGAATGACCTCGGCCCCCCGGTCGTTACAACCCCCACGACCGCTGGCACCGCCGCGATGAGGGTGCCGATGGATGGGCCGACCCCGGAATGACCCCGGCCCGGCGGTCGTTACACACAGACCCGGCGCCACGAGCCCCCGCTCGGCAGGCCGCCGACCCTGACGCCCGACCAGGCGTCACCCCCCCAGACTTTTTCCCCTTTGTGAAGTGCAGCGCCGGACGAGGTGCTCACACCTTCACCGCCGTCCCCCCTTTGACGGTGTGGGTGTTCTACCCCCGAAGGAGCTACCCCCATGAACACCATCATTCGTAAGAGCATGCTGTCTGTTGCTGGTCTCGCGTTCGCCGGTGGTGTGTTCGCCGGTCCGATCGCCGCCCACGCCAACCCGGTCGACGC